>CAIYTH010000013.1 GCA_903929135.1 uncultured Chlorobiales bacterium | reverse complement strand
TGCGAGCCCCAGCCGGTGAAACAGCACCTCGCCTTCGATGATCGCATGGGTACCCACGACAATATCGACCTCGCCGCTGCCGATTCGCGCCAGCAGCTCATCCCGCTCCCTCTTTTTCCCCCGCTTCCCGGTCAGCAGGCCGATCCGGAGACCGAGGGGTTCCAGCACCTGCTTCAAACCCACGAAATGCTGGAAAGCCAGGATCTCGGTCGGCGCCATGAACGCCGACTGCACGCCATTGTCCGCAGCGAGCGTCATGGCGAACTGCGCGACCAGGGTCTTGCCCGATCCGACGTCGCCCTGGAGCAGCCGGTTCATCTGCCTGCCGCTCCGGAGATCCTGGTACATCTCCCTGACGGCCTGTTTCTGCGCACCGGTCATGGTGAAAGGAAGCCGCTCGTGCAGGCTTGCGGTCATCCGGCCCGAATGGTCGAAGCGCACGGCGGCGGCACCACGCCGGTCTTCGGCGCGGCGCATGGCGAAAAAAAGCTGGTAGAAGAACAGCTCGCTCCACTTCATCCGGTACCGCGCCCGTTCGAGCGTTTCAACTGATTCGGGAAAGTGGAGCTGACGATATGCATCCCCGATGGGCATCAATCCGTTGGCTTCCAGAAGCTCCCTGTCCAGGTGCTCCTCGAAGGCCGGCGGAAGATCCCTGAACGCCCGGTGCACGATCGTGCGGAGAACGCCGGAATTGAGGCCTGCCAGCTTCATGGCTTCTGAGGTGGGATAGATCGGAATGATCGCACCGGTCCTGTAGAGCTCGTCGTCGCCGGGGTCCTCCCCCCGCCCGCTCTCGCCCTGCCGGCCCAGCCTGTCGTAGTCGGGATGCTGCATGCCGGGACGACGCCCGAAAAAGCTCACCTTGCCGTGCACGGCGACCATGTCGCCGGCCTCGATGCTCCTCGAAAAGTAGTGGACGCCCCTGAACCAGGTCAGGTCGAGCACGCCCGATCCGTCGGCCACGGTCGCCCTGAACCTCGACCCTCCTCGCCCCCCGTTTTCAAGCCGGGTCTCGGAGACCGTACCGACGACCGTGACGGTCTCGCCGTCGACCAGCTCCGAAATCCTCCTGGTCCTGGTCCGGTCGAGGTATCGGCGAGGGAAACAGTCGTAGAGGTCAGCAACCGTCCGGATGCCGGCTTCGGCCAGGACAGCCGCACGTTTCGGTCCTACCCCCTTTATGCCCTGAAGTGAAGAGATGGCTGCCATCCTGTCCCGTCCGCAGATAATTCCAGCAGGCTGAAACCCTGTTTGTTTATTCGAGGAAAAATCAGTTTATTTCAGGTCAATTTATTATTGTCCATCTGACAACGTAATTCCAAAGGTCATGAAACCAGAGATTCATCCAAAGTATACGAAAGTTACGGTCAACTGCGCGAACTGCGGCACCGCCTTCGAAACCAGGTCCACCAGAAATTCCATCAAGGTCGACATCTGCAGCAACTGCCACCCGTACTATACCGGCAAGCAGATGCTCATCGATACCGCCGGCCGTGTCGAACGCTTCAACAAGCGCTTCGCGAAGCCCGCAGTCAAGACGAATGCAGAGTAAGCAACCCTCCCGCGAATCAAACCAACTGATACCATGATGACTGTCAGGGACGTTTTACAGAAATTCGAGCCGAGGATGAAAAAGGCCATCGAGGCATTCCAGCACGAGATCGCTTCGATCAGGACCGGCAAGGCGACAACAAGCCTGCTTGACCGCGTCAAGGTCGAAGCTTACGGGCAGCAGATGCCGCTGAAACAGGTCGGCAACATCGGCGTGCTCGATGTCCATACCCTTTCCGTGCAGGTCTGGGACAAATCGATGGTGTCGGCAACGGAGAAAGCGATCCGTGACGCCAACCTCGGGCTCAACCCGGCTGCAGACGGCCAGACCATCAGGGTAAGCATTCCTCCGCTCACCGAAGAGCGCCGCAAGGAGTACGTCAAGCTGACCAAGAAGGTCGGGGAAGACTCTAAAGTCGTCCTGCGCAACCTCCGCCGCGACCTGATCCACGAAGTCGAGAAGCTTGAAAAAGACAAGCAGATCAACGAGGACGACAAGAACCGCGGCAAGAAAGACGCCGACGACCTTCTGCACAAGTACGAAAAGCAGATCGTAGAGCTCATCGCCCAGAAGGAAAAGGAGATCATGGCGGTCTGAGCTTCAGCCCGACATCCGAATGAATTCAGCAGCAAAGCCGGGAACCTCCCGGCTTTCTGTTTTCCACACCCCCCGTCTCGATCCGCTCTCCAGGATCACATAAATCTTCTCTTACTTACCTCAGTCACTTACGTCCCCAAACACCACGGCGTGCCCTGCCTTGTGCATGAAGTGAATAGCGTCCCTCATTTTCCATGGGTGTTGCTGTACATCGAGCGCTGGTTAACGGCGTCGATGGAATGGCCGGGTGGAGAGCTGGAGGAAAGGAAGGTGGGAACGCCGCAAGGCGGTGTCATCAGTCCGCTTCTGGCAAATCTGTTCTTGCATTACGCTTTTGATCGGTGGGTCAGTGAACACCTTACCGGTGTACCGTTTTGTCGGTATGCCGATGATGGGGTACTGCACTGCAAAAGCAAGGTACAGGCAGAGCTGGTAATGAGAAGAATAACCGCAAGGTTTGAAGCATGCGGTCTGAGAGTACATCCTGACAAAACGCGGATCATCTATTGCAAGGATAGTAATCGCAAGGAAGACCATCCGGTGACGAGCTTCACGTTTCTGAGCTATACGTTTCGTCCGCGAAAAGCAAAGGACAAGTATGGCCGAATCTTTTCGAGCTTTACACCAGCGTTAAGTAAAGAGTCACTCAAGACGATACGGCAGACCATAAGGAGATGGCATCTGCAGGTGAAAAGTGATTTGCAGATGCTGGACCTATCAAAGCTGTACAATCCAGTGCTGAGAGGTTGGAAAAATTATTTCTGTCGATTTAATGCTGATGCAATGGCTCCGGTATGGCATCATGTCAATCTGTTTCTGACACGATGGCTGATGCGGAAATACCAAAAGCTTGCCGGGAGGCTCAAACGCACCATAGCAGTACTTGAGCGAATGGCAAGGGCAACACCGAAAGCGTTTGTGCATTGGGAATCCGGGTTTATACCGAAAGGCTGGATAATGGGAGCCGGATGAGCGGAGACGTTCACGTCCGGTTCTGCGAGGGACTGAGGGTGCAATTCCCTTGGTCTACTTACCCCAACCTCCTTATATCCCGACTACTTAATCCCCTGTAATTGCATCATTTGTAACTTCCTACGCTCTATATCCAACATCTGCTGCTGATAAAGCTGTTGCTGTTGTTGCTGCAACGCCTGCTGCATTTGCATATTTTGCTGCTGACGCTGCATTTCTTCTTGTTGAACATAATTATTCAATGCTTGAATGGCTTGCTCTTCCTTAACCCTTCTCATCTGCTCTTCTATTGCAGCATGTTGTTCTGCGTATGCCGCGGCTGTCGCTTCATTTGCTTGACGAATACGCTCCGCCTCTATTTGCTTTTGACGGTAATCCCAATCTATTTGATTTGACTGTATCAATTGTTTGCTTGTCGCACCATACCCATTACGGCTTTTGACACCTAATGCTCGTCGGTTTTGCATATCTTGAAGTGCACCTTGCTTTTCTTCCTTAAGTCTTATGTTCTCTGCAGCCAAGTTTCGGTCCTTACCAGTCTTTTTTACTTCTCTGTTAATCTTATTATCGTATTCGGTCTCATACAAATATTTCTTTTTTGAAAATTGTCCATATGTAATTTTTCCCTCACACAAATCCTTAGCCAACTTTTTGACATATTGATTCACACTCCTTGTTCGTTTTATTTCATCAAAATTATAATCAGGAGAAATATCTGTACTCTGTTGCGCCATAACTTGCAGATGCCTATCTCTCATCTTCAACCACTGCGTAATAGCCAGATTCTCAGGTCGTGTTGGCTTTTGCGTATTCGAAAATAAATTCTTATCAACCCCATCTCTCTCATAATACGCTATTTTACCCTTAAGAACTCTAGCACTTGCCTCTTCTTGCGCAGCAAATTGTTTATCATCAGATAATATATCAGGCTGTTTTACTCGAACTTCTTTTTTATCATTTACCACAAAAGCATGACTATACTTATCTACTTGATCAGCGACATATTGAATAATCTCACTTTTGCCCATAGATTCACCATCCTCAGTAGTCCAACTCGTCATCTTAAAACTATGAATATTATTGTTTTTCAAACGCAACCTCATTATCCTTGTTGCACCAAAACCTCCTTTCGTCACTGAATCAACATCAGAATACATCACTTCAAACAGCTTTTTATAAAAATTAACAGATTCATCGTATGAAGCAAAAATAATTTTCTCACTCTCGATATATAATCTGCCGGACGCATAAGGATTATCAGAATCAGTCATTCCTATAATCTTATTTGGATACCATGAAGCACGAATACTATGCATATTATCTCCACTCAAACCCAGACTACTAATAGAATTCTTGTAATTCGAATCCTTTACTGTCGGACCATATGATGCACATGCAGATATCAATACAAAAAATGATAGCAACACATAACGAAGCATCACTTTAGATACTTGTTCGAAATGGGAGAATAGAAGATTCATTTGTTAATATTTTGTACTTAAGTTGCCAAATCGGGTACTCGGCAGTACAAATGCCCTATTTCAAGGTAACCTACAGAAACGTAAAATCAAAGTAAACAAATAGCAAAATATTACACCCGAGTGCGTTCTCGGGGACGTAAGTGATGGGTTCTCGGGGACGTAAGTGGGTTCCTGGGAACGCAAGTGACTGTGGGTTCTTAGGGACGTAAGTGACTGAGGCAAGCAACAAAACTTCATTCAGCAGGCCAAAAATCAAGTACGCTTCTCGCCACATCTCTTGATCACCCAACACCTCATAGTATTGACGATATTTTTCGTCATAAAAGCAAATAAAGCACATGCAGCGTCGACCTGATGCTCGATCAACGGCGTAGCAACTGACTCACACCTGCTCTCGAAATTCCCAGCAGCCTCGCGATGTCTGCATGAGATAAGCCAAGATCGCTGAACAGCTCTTCTGACAATTCTCTTCGAAGCGCTGTATACTCCCGGCTCCGGCTGCCGCTTTGGAGCGCCTGAGTCGACAGTCCCTTTGCCTTGCACTGATTTTCGACCTGGTTCGGGCTGTTATACGCCACACGTCAAGCCCATTCGAAGTGCCTGCAGGCCGATTGACCGTCGTGAGGGGCCCGAGTGCAAGGCGGACGGAGCGCAGAAACCGGAGCGTACACGTAGTACGTGAGGATTTCGAGCACCGACCAACGCAGCAATCGGGTCCCGCAACAGGTCAATCGGCCTGCAGGAAGTACTCCTTCATCTTCCGGTACACATCCTTCTTCTGGATGAGACCGGCGATCATGCCGAGCACCGAGGCCGCGCCGGAGGCGAAGAAGATGGGGCGCGCCGAGATATTGTTGGTGTAGTAGTAGATGGCCGGAATGCCACGCTCCTTGGCGAAGCTGTCGAGGGCCGTGGTGCCGATGACCAGATCCGGGGCATACTTCAGCACGGCCTCTTCGTCCTCTTCGAGATACTTGCGGTAACGCACCTCCGTGCCGAGCATGGTCAGGAGCTGATGGTCCTCCTCCCCGAGCGGGGTGCGGGCGATCGATGTCGACGCATAGGGGACGTCGAGCCCGGCTTCGAGCAGCAGGCGCACCAGCGGCAGTTCGTTGCCCTCGTAACCGGCCACGATCACCGACCCTTTGATGTGGCTGAAACCCGCAAACACATCCTTCGCCTTCTTCCGCTCCTCCTCGGCGACCTGCCTGACGGTTTCCGGGTCGAGGTCGAGGGCCTCCCCGATACGCTCGATCCACTGGGCCGTCGCGTTTGCACCGATCGGATTGCCCTGGACGATCTTCATGCCCGCCGACTGGAACAGCGATGCCGACCTTTCATAGAAGGGATGCAGTACGGCGCAGGCCTCGGCACGACCGGCCTGGACGTAGTCGTCGAGGTCAGCACCCGGCAGGGTCACGACCGACTGCACGCCGATGCGCTGCAGGACGCCGCCGATCATCATGGCATCGACCGGGAATATCTCACCGAGCACCACCAGCGACTTCTCCCTGCGGGGTTCGCCGAACGCGCCGAACCGCTTGACCAGGGTGGCAACGGCGACGTCCTTGGCTTCGGGATGGGTCCTGATCTGGAAAGCCGGAAGCCTGACCAGCAGGACCTCGGCATTGCCGACCTTTTTCGGGAGCAGCTCCTCGGCGATGCCGGCCGTTTCAGCCACGCAGGTGCTGACCACCGGGATGAAACGCACCGACGGGTCCGAGGCGATGGATTCGATCGTCCTCCGCAGGTCATCGATCATGGTGCCGCCGGAAATCTGGACGTTCATGAGCTCAGGGGAGACGATCGAGCGTCGGGCGACGTAGAAGTGCGAAACGAAGGTCAGCCCGTAGAGGCAGCCTTGGTCGGCGGCCATGCAGACCTGGGCGCCATCGATGCGCATCAGCACGCGAAGCCCGCCGAATGCGGGGCACATCGACTGCGGATGCAGTTTATTACAGGCCATTTTCTCCATATAACACGACATTTTTTGATGCTTGCTGGATATAGACATTTTTCGACAGGCCGCGCCGCATCACCCGAAGGCTGTCGCGCGCCTCCTGGTCCGTGGCGTAATCTCCGGTCACCAGGCGGTAAAAGAGCTGGCCTCCGCTGCGGACTTTCCAGATCATGATCCGGCGGTCCGGGGTGGAAAGCCTCACGGCCTCCTCCCGTGCGACTTTCGCGGAGCTGAAGGTTGCTGCGACGACCGTGAACCTTCCATTGGACAGGATGAGCGAATCAGGCCGGGCCGCTTTCGCAACCGGCGCCGCAAGCGAAGGAGAAGCGGCTGAATCCGGCGATGCGATCTCGGTAATGGTGAAATAGGGGCGGGGGGCCGGGCCGTCATGCTTAGGGCGACGTTCGCCGTCGTCGAACAGCACCGGCCGCAGCGCGACATAGCCGGCGAAGCAGAGCAGCATGGCCGCCAGGGCGAGCACTGCCTCCTTCAGGTGCCGGATGCCTCCAGGAGCCTTTGGCGCGCCCTCGGGCATTGCGATGCCCTCCAGCCCTTCATAGACGCTGTTGAGCAGCTCATCGAGCCCGGGATCGGGCCTGAATCCGTAGCGTCCGTCAAGGATCGAGAATGAACCGAATCCCCGCAGTTCGAGGTCGGCCTGCCGCTTCAGGAGCTCTCCGAATACTGTGGCCATGGCCTTTGCAAGCCCGGCGGCTTCACCGGCATCCATGCCGAGGCGGCCGGTGGCGATCTTCGACAGGTCGCCCCGTGCAGATGGCCGGGGGTCGAAAACAATCCTGTTCTTCGGCGGCATGAACACCGAACCTCTCTCCGTCGTCTCCCTGGATGCATGGTCGTGCACGACCGTGAAGGTGCCGAGACCTTCAACGGCGAGCCGGCCGCTGCCGAGAAGCTCCGCCGCCATGCTACCGGAGAGCTGGTCAAGCAGCCGCGACGCCTGCTCCTTGTCTTTCCCGAGACGCTCGGCGAGCATTTCGGCTCCGGTCTGAATGGCCATGGATTTCCTGAGGAATGATGTTGAAGAACCAACATCGAATATAACAATTGAGCCGCAATTGCAGGCCTTGCCCCGCCTTCCGCAGATGAATGTGACGCCGGAATACCGTATTTTCCGGAAAGCCTCCTTCCGGCGGTGCCAACAAACGGATACCTCTGCCCATGACCGACCATTCCCAGAGCGTCAGCGAACTGACCAAGGCGATCAAGAACGAGCTTGAAAGCCTGTTCCCTTTCGTCAGGGTCAAGGGCGAAATTTCCAACTGCAAGCAGCACAGTTCGGGACACGTCTACCTGACCCTCAAAGACACCGAAGCCCAGATACCGGCCGTGATCTGGAAGAGCGTGAGGAGCCGCTTCCCGCTGGAACTTCGTGACGGCATCGAGGTCATCGCCGAGGGGCGGCTCGAAGTGTATCCTCCCTCCGGCCGCTACCAGCTCATCTGCACGTCGCTCTCAGGGACCGGTGAAGGAGCCCAGCAGCAGGCGCTGGCCCAGCTCATCGCCAGGCTTGCCAAGGCCGGGTACTTCGATCCCGGACACAAAAAGCCGCTGCCGCGCCTGCCCGCGACGATCGGCCTGATCACCTCGCCGACCGGCGCCGTCATCAGGGACATGAGCGACGTCTTCGCCCGTCGGTTCCCCTCGGCGTCACTGCTGCTCTATCCCGTGCAGGTACAGGGCGAACAGGCTGTGGAGTCGGTTGTCCGCGCCATCGGGTACTTCAACGACCCCCCGGTTCCCGAACACCGCCCGGAGGTGATCATCCTCGCCAGAGGGGGCGGCTCGTCCGAAGACCTGCAGGCGTTCAACGACGAGGCTGTGGCCGAAGCCATCTTCAGGTCGGCCATCCCGGTGATCAGCGCCATCGGCCACGAGACCGACCTTACCGTGGCCGACATGGTTGCAGACCTGCGCGCCGGCACCCCCTCCATCGCCGCCGAACGGGCCGTTCCCGACCGTGAGGAGCTGCTGCGGCATATCGACAGCCTTGCCGGCAGGCAGGCGATCCTCATGGATGGCAAGATTTCTGGAGCTCAGCTGCAGGTGGATTCGATCTGCGGCAGCTATGCGTTCAACCGTCCCGTGCTGATGCTCGGCCAGATGGAGGAGCGGCTGGCATCACTCGAAAAAGAGTCTGCAAGGGCAACCTCGGACAAGCTCCGTCAGCGGGAGATGCTCTTCGACGCCGCAGCGGAACGGCTCGGCATGCTGGACGTCAGGCGGGTCCTCCAGCGCGGGTTCGCACTGGTATCCGGGAAAGGGGGTTATGTGACCTCGGCATCCTCGCTTGAACGCGGGGATGAGGTAGGCATCGTGTTCCAGGACGGCAGCCGCCGTGCCGAAATCAGGGACGGAAACGGCTCCTGAACAGACGGCGCACCTCTTCCAGCTCCTCTTCCGTATTCACTCCCGGCGTATCGACCGTCGTCTCGATGCACCGGATGCGGTAGCCGTTTTCGAGCAGCCGGAGCTGTTCGAGCGACTCGGTGCGCTCGAGCATCGAGGGCGGCAGGGCAACGAAAGCCCGCAGCACATCCGCCCTGAAAGCATAAATACCGATATGCCGGAAGAACTTCGTTTCAGTGACGGTTTCGCGGCGGAAGGGTATCGGGGAGCGGGAGAAGTACAACGCCTCCCCGTTCACATTCAACACCACCTTGACCACATGCGGGTCGTCGATCAGGTGCCGCTCTTCGGGGCCGACAGGAAAGACCAGCGTCGTGCAGTCGGGTGGCGGGTCCTGGCTGAAAAAAGGCCTGATGGCCAGATCGATCGTGTCCGGATCGATCAGTGGCTCATCCCCCTGCAGGTTCACGAACACGTCACCCCCGACGATCCTTGCCGCTTCGGCGATCCGGTCGGTACCGCAGGCCGCTTCGGGCGAGGTCATGACGACCTCCGCGCCGGCTTCGCGCAGCACATCGGCGATCCGGTCGCTGTCGGTAGCCACGACGACCCGTGATGCGAGCCTGGACTTCACGGCCTGCTGCCAGGTCCGCACGATCAGGGGCGCACCTTCGAGGTCGGCCAGCATTTTCTCACTGAGCCTGCTGGATGAGAGCCTTGCGGGTATTACGATGACGGCGTTCATTGGCAAATCATGGCTTTACAGGCGATTCGAGTATGATGGTGACCGGACCGTCGTTCAGCAGCGAGACCTGCATATCGGCCCCGAAGCTGCCGGTTTCGACAGGGAGGCCCGAAACGGTCCGGAGTGTCCCGATGAAACGGTCGAAGAGGTCAAGGGCCGCATCGGGCGGAGCAGCCTCGGAAAAACCGGGCCGGTTGCCCCTGCTGGCATCTGCATAAAGCGTAAACTGAGAAACAGCGAGAATCGATCCGCCGACATCCTTCACCGACAGGTTCATCTTTCCGGCCTCGTCCTCAAAAATCCTGAGGGAGGAGACCTTCCTGCTCATCCAGGCCAGGTCGGCTTCGCTGTCGGAGCGACAGATACCCACGAGTAGCAGCAGGCCCAGGCCTATCTCCGAATGCAGCGCTCCCCCGATCGAAACGCCCGCATGGCGGACCCTCTGGACGACGACCCTCATGGCGAAGGCGGAACGACGACCTCGAGATACGGGGCAAGCACGCTCCGAACGGCTGCGATGGATATCTCCTCGATTTTCATGACTTTGCTGCGGGAAGTCCTGCCGGAAACGACCGAGACGCTCGAACGGGGCACGCCGAGCAGTTTGGCAAGCATGGTGCAGCACTCCTGGTTTGCGGCATCGTCGACAGGCGCGGACTTCAGGCAGATCCTGACGCTTTCGCCGTACATGCCGGCGATGCCGCAACGCGATGAGCGCGGCTGCACACGCACGGAGAGGCAGACGCCGTCACCTTTCTGGCTGATGGCCGACATCCGGGACTAACCGATGACCTTGGGCACCTTGAAGAACCGGTCCTGCCGGTCGGGGGCATTGCTGAGCGCCGCCGCATTCGACAGCGACGGCAATTCGACATCCTCCCTCAGGACGTTCCCATGATCGTGGATGCTGCTGAGGGGTTCGACCCCCGTGGTATCGACTTCATTGAGCTTCTCGACATAATGCAGGATCATGTTGAGCTCCATGGTCATCTTCTCCTGCTCCGCCTCGGTGAACCTCAGGCGGGCGAGTTCAGCGATATAGGCGACGTTCTCTCTGGTAACTGACATAATGCGATTCCTGTAAGATGGTATGAAAGCTTGACCGTATGCCAGCCGTTTCCGGCGGGCATACGGTCCGGCATAGGCTCAAAGCCTGCAGACGCCGTACTTCTGTTCGTCGACGATCCTCTTCGGACGTTTTTCGATCGAGACGAAGTCCCTGGTCTCTTCGCCGAGGTAGATCTGCCTCGGACGGGCGATCTTCTGCTCCGGGTCCTTGACATGCTCGCACCACTGGGCGAGCCACCCCGGCGTGCGCCCGATGGCGAACAGGACGGGGAACATGTCGGTCGGGAATCCCATCGCCTGGTAGATGAGGCCGGAATAGAAGTCGACGTTCGGGTAGAGCTTCCTCTTGACGAAATACTCGTCCTCGAGGGCGATTCGTTCCAGCTCGAGCGCCATGTCGAGCAGCGGGTTCTTCCCTGTCTCCTCGAACACTTCGAAAGCGATCTGCTTGATGATCTTGGCACGAGGGTCGTAGTTCTTGTAGACGCGGTGACCGAATCCCATGAGACGCCCCTCACCGCTCTTGACCGACTTGATGAACTCGGGGATGCGATCGATGGAGCCGATCTCCTTCAGCATATGGATAACCGCCTCGTTGGCGCCTCCGTGCAGCGGTCCGTAGAGCGCCGCGCAGCCTGCTGCGATCGCCGAGTAGGGATCGACCATCGAGCTGCCGACGGAACGCACGGCGTTGGTGGAGCAGTTCTGCTCGTGGTCGGCGTGCAGGATGAACAGCACGTCGAGAGCCTTTTCGAGCACGGGGTTCGGATGGTAGGTGCGCTCCATCATGCGGAACATCATGGAGAGGAAGTTGCCGGTGAAGCTGAGATCGCTCTCCGGCGCAACGTAGGGAAGGCCGAGGCTGTGGCGATAGCTCATGGCGGCCATCGTCGGGATCTTGCCGATGAGCCTCCTGACCTGGAGTTTGCGCGACTCTTCGTCGGCGATGTTCTTGGCGTCGGGATAGAAGGTCGAAAGCGCGCCGACCGTACCGACGAGCATACCCATCGGGTGGGCGTCGTAACGGAAACCTTCCATGAACTTGGTCACGTTCGAATGGACCATGGTGTTGTACCGGATGTTGTAGGTCCAGACCGCCAGGCGCTCCTTGTCCGGGAGCTCGCCCTTGATCAGGAGGTAGGCCGTTTCAAGGAAGGTGCTTTTTTCGGCAAGCTGCTCGATCGGATAGCCGCGATAGCGGAGGATGCCCTTGTCGCCGTCGATGTAGGTTATGGCACTTTTACATGACGCCGTATTCAAATAACCCGGATCGTACCCCAGGAGTCCGAAATCTTCATCGGAGGTCCTGATCTGGCGAAGATCCATGCTGCGGATGGTACCGTTTTCAATGGGAAGCTCGTAATTTTTCCCGGTCCGATTGTCGGTAATCGTCAACGAATTGCGGTGCTCTGAATCGGTCATGACAGCATAATCATTTAGATTGATGAGGAATAATGCCACCTTTTTGGAGGCGTTGTCACGAATATGGCCTGAAATTACAAAACTCCCGGCATTATCTCACCCATCTTTACGCATTCTCGCCGTAACCGAACACCGATAACGGCCAGCCGGCGCCCGTCGCGGCCGTAAAAAGAAAAAATTTCTTGGAAAGAAAAACCCGTTTCGCTACCTTAGTCATCCATTCAGGAACGGAGCTGTAGCTCAGTTTGGTTAGAGCGCCTGCCTGTCACGTAGGAGGTCGCGGGTTCGAGCCCCGTCAGCTCCGCACTGTTCCGAAAGGACGACATGAAAAAAGCCCTTGCATCGCAGGGGCTTTTTTCGTTTCAGGTCGTCACGACGAACCCCTGTCCTTCGATCACGGCCCTGATGGCAGGGAGATCGACTTTCTTCTCGTCGTATTCGACCACGATGGTTCCTGTATCATGGGACGCATCGGCCTTCGCGACACCATCCATCTCCTCGAGCGCTTCGCTGACCAGCATTTCGCATCCTGAACATCGCATCCCGGTGACATGTAGTTCCTGTTTCATGATCCCTGTTGTCAATTGAGGTTTGGTTGCTGCGGTACAGGGGAAAGTTGGGCAAAAAAAAGCCAACCTCAAAGGATGCGGACCCCTGCCGGTCCAACAGCGAAAACATGCGGGAGTTAGCAGAAGATTAAACCAGTAGCTATATTGAAAGGACATGCGGGATATCGACAATCGCGTCGGCATCGGGGCGGACGGGCAACGTGAATTTGCCTGATTCACCCAGGCAAGCAACTGAATACGATCAGGAACCAGAATTACGGGAGTGCCAGCACGGCCATATGATCCACCTGTCCAAATCGCCGCTACATCCGCGGCAGGGGCTGCTCCGAAGCCTCCTCCGGCCACTCCTCCTCATCCTTTGCCTCGCAGGCCTTTCCGCCTGCCAGAACAAGGACACCCGGATTCGCGACCTGCAGCAGACGGTATGGAAAAACCCCGAGGATGCCAGGGCATACCTGAACCTCGGCAAGGAGTATTCCCACCAGCAGAAGTACAATGAGGCCATCGAGTCCTACAAGCGTGCCATCGCCCTCGAACCGGGACTCGATGAAGCCTATTCCGCCATGGGCGCAGCCTTCTTCAACCAGAAGAACTATGCGGCAGCGCTCCCGTGGATGCTGAAACGGGTCGAGAAGGCGCCTGACGATTCGCTGCGCCACTTCGACCTGGGCAACGTCTATTTCCAGTTGAAGCGTTATGACGACGCCATCGCATCGTACCACAAGGCCATCGATAACAGTTACTCCTTTGACGAAGCCTGGTACACCATAGCCATCTGCCAGATACGGGCAGGAAGGATGGACGAAGCCCGGAAAATCGATACGTTGCTTCAGAAGAAAAACAATTATCTTGCCGTCGCCCTCGAACGGCACCTGCAACACGGACCCCGTCAGAACGCGAAGAAGTGACTCCGGATTGCATCGGGCAGCGGTCGGGCACACCTGAAAGCAGCACGGTTTCAGGCGTGAGGCCGGGTCGCCCGGAAGCTCATGACTTTTACGGGATTTATGACAGAACTGCACAACAACATGCCGGCTGACTCCAGTGCCCCCTCGATAGAACAGGCATTGATCCTCCTCAGGGAGAGGGTCGAGGCTGCCTTCATGCAGCAGGAGCGGGAAGTCGACGGCAACCTGCCTCACCTCACCACCTTCCGCGTCGATATCGACATGCCGGATGCCCTCCCCTGGCTTTCCCGCCAGCAGCTTTTCCCGAAGCTCTACTGGATGAACCGGGAAAAAAGCGAGTGGACTGCGGGCATCGGAGAAGCGGACCGCATCGAAGTGACCGGCAACGGACGCAACGAACGCAGCTTCCTCCTGCTCGAAAAAGCCATGCAGGAAAAAGATTTCCATGCCCGATACATCGGCGGCTTCTGCTTCAACAACATGCAGCAGCAGAACGAGCTCTGGTCCGGATTCAGCCCGGCGCTGTTCATCCTGCCGCTCATCCGCATCGAACATTACGGATCGAAGACCTCGGTGGTCTGCTCCCTGTGGCTGAAACCCGGCGATGAGCGCGACGCAGCATACGCGAGGCTGCTCGATGCGATCGGATCGGTTGACCCCTCCACGCTTCCCGCTGACGCAGGGATTCCCGAACTGACGAACGTCTCCTACAGTCCCGACCGCGAGGACTGGGTCAGGAACTGCCGGCAGGTGTTCGAGACCTTCGACTCGGGCAAGGTGGAGAAAGTGATCCTCGCCCGGCAGACCGAACTCGAGTTTTCGGGCCCGGTACCGGCGATCCGCTTCCTGATCAACTATCCATTCCCCGACAGCTCCACCTACAGGTTCTATTTCGAGCCGGTCGAGGGACAGGCGTTCGTCAGCTTCACGCCCGAACGCCTCTACCGCAGGGACGGCGACCTCCTCCTCACCGAGGCCCTTGCCGGCACCGTGACCAAGGAGGCCCTCAAGGCGGACGACCATACGGCATCCGAACTGCTGCTCAACTCGGAAAAGGACGTGCGCGAACACCGCTTCGTCAAGGATACGATCTACCGCGAACTGCAGCCGGTCTGCCGCGACATCGATATGGAGGAGACCGTCCAGGTCCTGCAGCTCAGCAGCCTCGCACACCTCTACACCAGGTGCAAGGCACGGCTGAAACCGGAATTCCGAAGCGACAGCACGGTTCTGGGGCAGCTCCACCCGACCCCGGCGGTCGGAGGCGTGCCAAGGGAGGAGTCGATGCAGCTCATCCTTTCCATCGAACCCTTCTGCCGCGGCTGGTACGCAGGACCGATCGGCTGGTTCAGCAAGGACGCCGCGGAGTTCGCCGTAGGCATCCGTTCGGCGCTCGTCAGCGAAGGCCGCGTGTGCCTCTATTCGGGTGCGGGCCTGGTCCAGGGTTCCGACCCGGATTCCGAATGGGAGGAGGTTGACCAGAAAATCGGCGAGATCCTGGCAATTACGAAGCAGACCACATGAACCACAGGCAGGTAACCTCGCTCTGGAGCCAACTCCTCGTCGAGGAGCTCGTCCGGCAGGGTGCTGGGTTCTTCTGCATCTCCCCCGGTTCACGCTCGACTCCCCTGACGATCGCCATTGCGCGCAATCCTTCGGCACGGTACCGTTTGTTCCCCGATGAACGTTCAGCCGGATTCTACGCGCTCGGCTACGCCCGCGCCACCGGCATGCCGGCAGTGCTCGTCTGCACCTCGGGAACCGCCGTGGCAAACTATTTCCCGGCGGTTGTTGAAGCATCGACCGATGCCCGCCCGATGATCCTCCTGACCGCTGACCGTCCGTTCGAACTCATCGAGGCCGGCGCAAACCAGACCATCAGGCAACATGATATCTTCGGGAGCTACTCACGATGGAACATCCAGCTCCCGGTCCCGGACCCCGGCACGCCCCTCGCATCACTGCTGTCGACAGCTGGCCACGCCGTCAGGAGGAGCCTCGCCTCCCCCGCCGGCCCGGTGCACCTGAACGTGCCGTTTCGCGAACCGCTCGAACCTGAAACCCCCGACCTCGGGCACCCCTGGGTCGCTCCGGTCAGGGAGTGGCTGGATTCCGGCCTCCCCTGGAGCCGCTTCGAAACTCCGGCAAAAACGACATCTCCCGAAAGCACCGCAGCCCTCAGGGAAATCCTTGCGGATGCGACAAACCCGCTGTTCGTGGCCGGCAGCCTCGACAGCCGGGCCGATGCCGAGGCTGTCGAATCTCTGGCTCGGTCGCTCGGCATTCCGCTCTTCGCCGACCTGACCTCCGGGCTCAGGATCTCGAAACAGTGCCTCCCCTGGCAGCTTGCGTTCCAGTCTGAAGCCTTCATCGAACGGTACAGGCCCGATGCTGTGATCCATTTCGGCGGATCGCTGATCGGCAAGCAGCCCGGCCAGGCCATCCGGAAATGGAAGCCGCGGCACTACGTCGTCGTCAGGGAGCACCCGGAACGGTTCGGACCTGACCATAACGTCACCCTGACGGTCGAGGCTTCGCTTTCGGCCATTTCCGAAACACTTGCCGGGTGCCGCCAGCCGTCTGCAACCATCGATCCGGAGTCGTTTTTCGCATCTGCAGCCGAAGCGGTCGAAACCGGCGCATGCGCCCCCGGGATGCCGGTCAACGAGATCTCGGCGGCAAGGATCGTTTCTTCGATGATGGATGAGGGATACGGACTGTTCGTGTCGAACAGCATGCCGGCCAGGGATATGGACCTGTACGCCTCGCCATCCGCCGGCCAGGCGGTGCAGACCGCCCTGAACCGTGGAGTCAGCGGCATCGACGGCATCATCTCTTCAGCGGCAGGATTCTCCGCCGGACTCGGCAAGCCGGTGACCCTGCTCATCGGCGACATCTCGTTCCTGCACGACCTGAACGCCCTGTCGCTGCTCGGCCACGAATGGAACCGCGTCATCGTCGTCGTGCTGAACAACAACGGCGGAGGCATCTTCTCCTTCCTGCCGGTCTCCGCAGAGACCGATGTGTTCGAAACCTGCTTCGCCACGCCGCAAAACTTCAGCATCAGGGCGGCTGCAGAAACCTTCGGCCTCGGTTACGCCAACCCGTCGACCAACCGTGAATTTTCAGGCAACCTCGCCGAGGCGATGAAGCATGGCCGATCGACGCTGATCGAGGTCACCACGACGAGGTCAGAAAACCTCCGCCTCCACAACAGCCTGAAAGCAGCCATCGCCGACATCGCCGACAGGATAGCGACGAGCTGAACCGGATCGTGTTCCGCGCTTGCAGGCATGATGTCACAACGCCAGCTCCATGCACCGAACACCCTCACCCTGATGGCAGCCGCATCCTTTCGTGTCGGTGAACCCCAATGATTCATAGATCATCTGCGCCTTGTGCATTGAACCGACCGTATCAAGTCGCATCCTCCGGTACCCCGTCCGGCGTGCCAGGCTTATTGCCGCCCCTGCCAACGCAATGCCGATGCCCGACCCCCGAAATCCCGGCCGGACATAAAGCCGCTTCATCTCGCATACCTCTTCGCCAAGTCGGCGCAATGCGACACAACCGACCGCTTCGCCGTCATGATATGCCAGCAGCAGGCCCCCGGATGGCGGAGAATATTCCCCAGGGAGCTGCGCGAGCTCGGCAGAGAAGTTCTGGAAACAGAGCTCATAATCGAGTGAAGCCGCATACTCTTCTAAAAGCTGCCGGGCAAGGCTCACGTGCTCTTCCGTCGTAACGTTCAGCAATTCCATGTTTTGAGAACTGTGGTTTCAGATCGGGTCAAGGGACAGCGCATGACGATCATGTACCCCGGGATCGAGCCTCTTTCAAAACGGGTCCGCACCGGACAAACGCCCGCCTCCGCGCATGCTTACCCCCCGCAGGGATGGTTCAGCGCGGGCAGATGAGTGAAAACTTCTCCAGCAGCAACGCAGGGATCTCTTCCTGGCTGACCTTTCTTTCCTCCGTCCTGCCCTCCGAAACGTTCTTGTAGCAATAGGTGGTCAGGACCCTCTTTCCCGTTTCATGCTGCAGGACGACCATCAGGTTCCGGACGAAAATCGAATCCGGATGCGTCGAGTTGAGGAAATTCGCCGGCTCGAAATCCACCCACTCCTGAGCAGAGAGATTGAATTCGTAGAGGTTCTTCCAGGCACCGTCGGTCAATGACTGCAACAGGTAATCATCCGTCGAAACCCGGGAAAGCCTGAACATGTCGAAACCCTGCCGGATCTCCCGATCGAGCCAGCCGAGGTTGATCGGTTCCCGTATGCCGAAACTCCCGAACCCCAGGTCGCAAAGCCACTGTACGCCATCGATCGTCGCGATGATCGCCATGTGTGTCTTTGGACGACGCACCGGGTAGGTCATCGGCCGTGCGGCGACAAAGCGGTAAGGAATGCCGACAGCCTTGAGTGCCATCGCAAACAGCCCGTTCACCTCGTAGCAGTAGCCCCCTCGCCTCCCTTCGACGATTTTCGAACAGATCTCTTCCGGCACCAGCGAGACGACCTTCCCGGCCTGTACGTCAAGGTTTTCAAACGGCACCGAAAACAACTGGCACCGCATCATCTCCCTGAGCGTCGGGAAATCCACAGAGGCATCACCCCTGAATCCTGTCCGGGAAAAATATGACTGAAGATCGAAGTTGCCGGCTTTCATGACAAGAGCTGGAAATTTGATCAATGGCAGTAGGCAGAGGTTCTGATCACGTTGTGCTCCCCGGACGCTTTGGGTTCCGTGGTTTCGGCAATGGAAGCTCCATGCCGGTGATCCTGATGAGGTTCGATATCCACTCCCGGTCGTCCAGCTTCTCACCGATCTGGAAATGAGCCTTCGCGCCGGGATATGGCGGCGCTTCGACAACCTGGCCGGCAAAAGCTCGACCGGCAGATGTCGGTTTCACGAACAGTTGATTGTCGCAGACAAGCGCGACCACCTTCCCTTCGCAATAGATCACATACTCTCCGAACATCTTTCGGGATGCAATCGAACCTGCCGCGTTCATCTGCTCGCAGACGTACTCGACGAAAGCTGCATCTGAGGCCATGTGCAATGGGGTTGTTTCAGGAAATCCGGGATCACCACTCAATCATAACTTATCAATTCAGAGATAAATCCGGGCATCTTCCCGAAAATTTCAGATCAACGCGGTGTCCCGGATGCCTACGATATCATTTCTCTCCCTTGAACAGCGCATATCCCAGCTTTCCCTGAAGTACGGTCCGGTAAAACACTCTTTCATTCGTCATGACCGTCATGATGCCGCTCATGCCGAACTTCGAATAGATCCGCTTCATGGTTTTCAGTTTTTCAGGGATGCTCATCGTGAAGAACCAATGGCTGACATCGCGATCTTTCCTGATCTTCCAGAACATTTCAGGCCTGGACCACTGCTCGAACTCATACACGATGTTTTTCACTCCGGCCTTTTCCAGCATACCAAGCCACTCGGCAAGCTCCAGGGGCGTCGTACCGTATCGCTCGGAAAACTCATCCTTCTCCTCATTCGACAGTTTCATCCGCCACGTCGATTCGTGTATCAGAATCCTGCCGCCCGGCTTTGCCACGCGAACCATTTCATTCAATACTTTCTGGGAGTCATCAGGAATTCCCACGGCACATTCGTTGATGACCACGTCGAAGGTGTTCTCTTCGAACGGCAACGATTGCGAATCACCGGTCCTGAATCGCACCCTGTTCTCCAATCCTGCCTTTTCCGCATTCGAGGTGGAGGTTCTCACCATCTCCTCCGAAATATCTACCCCCGTCACCTCGACGCCGAACTCCCTTGAATAAAAGAGTGATTGGGTTCCCCGCCCGCTTGACACATCCAGGATTTTCAGCCCCTCCGTCAATTCTGCGAGTTCGGCTGTTCTTCGTGTCAGTGCAAAACCGCCCGGATGTAATGTTTCGATCCCGCCGATTTCGATGGCGTCCTCGACGGTCGGCTTGTAAATACCTTGACGTTTCATGGTTCATCACCCCTTTTATGAATTTCCTCCGGCGGCGGAGGTATCGCGTTACCTGTAAATTAACGAACACTATGTTCGATAAAATGATAGGCAAATTCACCCCGCCTGTCAACAGTCAATGTTGTGCAGATTGTTCGCTACCGAACGAAGCCGGCTGTTTTGTCAGGCAAAAAAGAGGAATAATGACAACAAAGTTGCATCTCCGCCGGCAGAGAGGGCGGAGGTGAGGGAGGGCTTCAAACCCGACCTGCTGCCGGAATCGACACCGGAGAATTACTGTGGCGTCGTCATCTGACAAAAAGATCCCTTTGAAAACAGAAAAGGTGGCCGGCTATTCCGTCCGGAGCGGCAAACCCTTCAGGAGGTGATGTTGTACTTCGATTTGACGAACCTGATCACATCATGAATGGTGTAGACTTCCCGGGGTCTGCCTTTGGGTACCTTTTTCGAGTAGAGCACCCTGATTTCGGCTCCGGGCTTGTTTGCCTGGGAAGGGTTGTCCGGCGTACCGGGCGTCGTCCAGGATGATGCGTTTTTTCCGGAACCCCGGACCCTGCCAGGCTTCCTTGCGGAAGGCCACTTTTCTGCAACCCGCTCCTGAGAAGCGCCCTGCTGTTCCCTGACGACAAAGTAGGTGTAACCGAGCTGCCTGCCGATCTCGGCGGCCAGGAGCAACGAAAAATCGTTTGCACGCTGGCTGTTTTTGAAACCATTGCCGTTGAACCCGATGACATACACGTTATCGGCCTCTTTTCGATGATAGAAGTTCCCCGATTCGCCGGACCTGTGCGTGGAACATCCGCCGATAATGACGGAAAAAAGCACGGTGGCGATGAATTTGACTGCCCTTTCCATGGTGTGCCCTCCTGATAGGGGTAAGAGTGACCTGTTACGGAAAAAAGCTTGTTCGACAGTGCGTCGCCGGTCAAAGCTTATGGTAACCGGCGGGTATGGTTGATGTGAGATGCATCAGCCCGGGTTGTTGACCGGGCTGCCGAGGATGTCAGGGTGTGATTTCGTACTTGCCTTTTATCTCCCTGATCACATCCTGTACGACGAATACATCCAGGTGCCGCCCTTTGGGCACTCCTTCAGAGTAAACCGCCTTGATTTCAACCCCGGGCCTGTAGACCGTGTAGGTGTTGTTCGTGGTTGTGCTCGTCGTGTGGAATGTGGTGGAATTCCTGTGTTCATTGACACGTCCGGAGGTAGAGGTCGTGGTGCCCATGTCGACCAGCTCTGTTTTCGACATGTCCAGCGTTCCTTCGACGGTGAAATGCGTGTAGCCGAGCTTTGCGCCGATTTCAGCGGCCCGGAGCGTCGCAAAATCGTTTACCCGCTCGTTGTTGGTGAACCCGTTGCCGTTGAATCCGATGATGTAGATGTTTTCGGCAACTTTCCGGTTATAGAATCCTCCCGATTGACCGATCGGCTGGTACGCGGTTGCACAGGCGCCGAGCAGGGCTGCAAAAAACAGGGTGATGATGCATTTCATTGCCCTTTCCATGGCAAAACCTCCGTGGTGGTAAGACGTCCCGAAGCCGTCGACGGTCGCCTCGATGAAACACGAGGCCTATACCCTGTCGTGGTAACGGTGCAAATATCACGTCAATATACAAAATCGCGCATATGAGATGCAAAAAGGTCTCAAATGACGCTGGTTTCACAATTTCTGTTTTCGTCACGCTCTCGAACTGTCGCGGCTGATGGATTTCCTGCACGGGCATCCGGTTCATATATTGCTCTGTAATCGTTTCATGATGCACCCGGAATCGTTTCCGTGAGGCTTTGATTATCGATCAGAGAACATGACCGCACCATCACCGGATATTCCGCTTCGTTTCTTCACCGTGGGAGATCATTCACTGCCCCGGATCCTCTTCCTGCACGGGTTCCTCGGGTCAGGCGGCGACTGGCTGCCGATCGCACGGCTGCTCGAAAACAGATACTGCTGCATCCTTGTCGACCTTCCTGGTCATGGGGAGGCCTGCACTCCTGCAGCAGTGGCCGATGAAGGGTTCTTCATGCAGACCGTCGAAGCACTCGCTGCCGGGTTGCGTCGCCAGGTTGATGGCCCCTGCGCTCTTGTCGGCTATTCGATGGGCGGCAGGATCGCTCTCGCCCTGGCGTTGCGCCATCCCGAGATGTTCACCAGCGCGGTGATCATCTCTTCGTCTCCGGGCCTGCGCACTGAAGAGGAGCGGCGTCAGAGGCGCCTGCACGACGACAGGCTTGCCGCGGAACTGGAGCACGACCCGGACGGGTTCCTGGAGCGCTGGTACCGTCTGCCCCTGTTCGAGACGCTGGCAGCCCATCCGGCGTTCCCTGCAATCTTCGAATCCCGACGAATCGCCGACCCCCGGGCCATTGCCGCTTCCCTGCGTTTCCTCGGCACCGGAAGCCAGCCTCCGCTGTGGGACGAACTTGCCGGAAACCGGCTTCCCATCATGTTCTTCGCGGGCGAAAAAGACGCCAAATTCGTTGAGATTGGCCGCCAAATGGTTAATTTGTGCCCCGGATCAACCCTTGAAATCTTCCACGGCTGCGGCCACACCCTGCATGTCGAGGAGCGCGCCCGTTTCGTCGAGCGCCTGTCCCTTTTCATCAACACGCAAAAACTCTCCTGATATGAGCACTGTCAACTGGATACCGGCCGGTGAGTTCACCGACATTCTCTACCACAAGGCGGAAGGCATCGCCAAGATCACCATCAACCGTCCCGAGAGGCGTAACGCGTTCCGCCCCCAGACCGTGGACGAGATGATCGATGCCCTGCAGGACGCGCGCAACGACCAGGAGATCGGCGTGATCATCCTGACCGGCGCCGGCGACCTGGCCTTCTGCTCGGGCGGCGACCAGAAGATCCGCGGCAACGCCGGCTACGCCGACGCGAAGGGAGTCAACAAGCTGAACGTGCTCGATTTCCAGCGCGACATCCGGACCTGCCCGAAGCCGGTCATCGCCATGGTTGCCGGCTACGCCATCGGCGGAGGCCACGTGCTGCACATGCTCTGCGACCTTACCATCGCTGCCGAGAACGCGAGGTTCGGACAGACCGGTCCAAAGGTCGGTTCGTTCGACGGCGGATGGGGTGCGAGCTACATGGCCCGCCTGGTCGGCCAGAAGAAGGCCCGCGAAATCTGGTACCTCTGCCGACAGTATGACGCCCGGGAAGCCCTCGACATGGGGCTGGTCAACACGGTCGTACCGCTGGAGCGGCTCGAGGCCGAAACCGTGCAGTGGTGCCGCGAGATCCTCGCCAACTCGCCGCTGGCCATCCGCTGCCTGAAAGCCGCGCTGAACGCCGACTGCGACGGACAGGCCGGGCTCCAGGAGCTTGCAGGCAACGCCACGCTGCTCTATTACATGAGCGAAGAGGGCCAGGAGGGGCGCAACGCCTTCGTCGAAAAGCGCAAACCCGATTTCGGCAAATTCCCTAAACGCCCGTGAAGCCACTCCATGCCGACATCAGCCGGTATGGCATTCCGTTCAACGGACCAGTCACGGTCAGAGGCGCCCTCCTCGACAGACGAGAAGGGCTGGTCCTTTCCCTGAGGTGCGAGGGGGCGGCCTCCTTCGGAGAGATCGCCCCCCTTCCCGGTTTGCACGACGAATCGCTGGATGAAGCCGAGACGGCTCTTGCCGCGTTCATCCCCGTGCTGGCCGGACTCGATCGAAACACCCATGAAGAGCGCCGCCGGCTGATCGGCGGAGCGAAACTCCCACCCTCGGTCGCGACAGGTCTCGAAATGGCCCTGATCAACCTCGAAGCTGCCGGATCAGGCGCGACCCCCTCTTTTCCCGGTTCGTTCCCGGCTGCGCAAAGGGTACCGGTCAACGCGCTGCTCACCGGCGACCCGACGACGGTCATGAAACGCGCCGAAACGAGATATGCCCAGGGGTTCAGGGCATTCAAGCTGAAGGTTCGGGCCGACCGCGTCGACGACTCCGTCGCCAGCATCCGCTCCTTCCACAAGGCATTCGGCGGCAGGACCGAACTCAGGCTCGACGCCAACCAGTCGTTCGGGCTGGAAGCGGCCGTCGAATTCGGCAGATCCTTGCCGGCAGGAAGCGTCTCCTACATCGAGGAGCCGTTGCAGGACGCTTCGATGATTCCCGACTTCCATGGCCGGACCGGCATCCGGTCGGCACTCGACGAAACGCTCTGGCAGCGACCCGAGCTGTTCGGCCAGCTGCCCACCGAATCCGTCGGTGCCCTGATCCTCAAACCGAACCGCATCGGCGGGATTGCGAAATCGCTCGACCTTGCCTCCTCGGCATACCGGATGGGGATGCCGGCAGTGCTGAGCTCGGCGTTCGAAAGCGGCATCAGCCTCGGCATGTACGCCCTGATGGCTGCCGTCTCCTCGCCGTCCCCGGCCGCATGCGGGCTCGACACGGCGAGCTTCCTCGGAGGAGATCTCCTCGAAATCCCGTTCAGCACGCCCCAAGGCGATTCCGATCCTGTCGCAGCATGGAGGAACAGCCTCGTCGTGCGAAAAGAACTGCTCAACCCGGTCAGGTCATGGACATTGTAGCCCGGGCCGCAACATCGTTCGGAAACGACCCTGCGCTGATCACCCCCGGAAGGAGCTGGTCATTCGCGGAGATCGATGCGGAGAGCGCCCGTATCGCCGCCGCATTCGCTTCTGAAGGGATCGGAAAGGGCGATATCGTGGCCATCGTCGCGCCGAACAGCCCGCCGATGCTGCTCACGCTGATGGCGCTGCTGCGCGTCGGTGCAGTAGCCGCTCCGGTCAACCACCGCTTTCCGGCCGTGCACATCGAAGGTGTGCTGCAGCGTCTGGCACCCAGAATGACGCTGACCGACCCTGCCGCAGGCTTCTCGTCGTCAACCGTTACCGTCGAGCTCCGGCAGTTCGTCACCGCAGCGCTCGCAGGCGATGCGACATCTTTCACCGCAGCAGCAGACTCCGAGCGCCCGGTCTCCATCATCCACACCTCGGCGAGTTCGGGCATCCCGAAAGCAGCCCTCCACTCCTTTTCCAACCACTGGCACAACGCCCTGGGATCGGCTGAGAACCTGCCGTTCGGGCCCGGCGACTGCTGGCTGCTCTCCCTGCCGCTCTACCATATCGGCGGCTACTCGCTGATCTTCAAGTGCCTTGCCGGCGGAGGAGCTATCGCGGCCGGATGCCCTGGGCTGACGCTCGAAGAGGCGGTCACGGCCCTGCCGGTCACCCATCTCTCGCTGGTGCCGACCCAGCTGTACCGGATGCTCCGCGCCACTCAAGGGTCTGCCATCCTGAAGGGAATGAAGGCCATACTCCTCGGCGGCAGCGCCGCAAGCGCCGCGCTGCTCGAAGCTGCCGTCACCTCGGGACTCCCGCTCTACCTGACCTACGGCTCGACCGAGATGGGCTCCCAGGTCTCCACGTCGACCGGGCCGATCGATGCTCCTGCGACGGACAGCGGCCGCATCCTCCCCTTCCGGGAAGCAGCGATCTCCCCTGACGGCGAAATCCTGGTCAAGGGACCGTGCCTCTTCCTGGGATACCTCGAACCGAACGGAGTGAGAAGGTCACGGGACGCCGACGGGTGGTTCCATACCGGCGACGTCGGGTCGATTTCGGATGACGGCAGGCTCACGGTACTGGGCAGACGGGACAGCATGTTCATCTCCGGTGGAGAAAACATCCATCCGGAGGAGATCGAGAAGGCACTGGCGGCCATTTCGGGCATCGAGGAGGCGCTTGTCGTGCCCGTACCCGACAGGGAGTACGGCATGCGGCCAAGCGCATGGATCCGCGTTGCTGCAGGAACAGGAGTTGATGACGGGAAGATCGCTTCGATAATCGGCGCGGAGCTCGGGCGCCTGAAGACACCGGTTGCGTTCAACCGGGTAACCGAGTGGGTGACCATCGCCGGGTCGGCAAAGATCGACCGGGGTTGGTACCGGAAGCAAGTGACGGGTGAGTAGATTTAAATCAAGAGTTGACGAAATGGACTTTATGGACTGAATGGACGGGATGGACGTGAAGAAGAGCCGGGCTCTTTTCTCTTACATTGTCCATAACGTCCATTCAGTCCATCACTTCTTCGTCCATAACGTCCATTTCTCTTCATCCCCTACTTGGCACTCTTCCTCGCCTGCCGCTTCAGGAGATAGACCGTCAGACGGCTGCCCAGGCCGCACAATGGCGCAAAAATCAGGCCGATCAGCACCATGCTGACCAGAAAGGAAACCGCCTTGATCCCCATCGGGGCATTGACGACGGTCATGACCTGACGGTACAGGTCGCCGCTGTCGGCAGGCATGCGCCCGCCCCAGTCGGCAAGTACCTTCTGGAACTCAGCCGTCGAAAGGTTGCGGGCCTTTTCGAGCAACAGGTAGATGACGAACAGCAGAAAAGCGCCGCCGACGAAGCCGCTCTGGGCGCCGAGCATGAAGGCTTCGTTGTAACTGAGCCGGGCCTGGTGGCGGATGATGTAGACCCATGTGGCGAACGCACCGGAAAGGATGATGCCCGCAAACGGGAAAATGTTGATGAGGTTCAGGTAAGGCACAAAGGTCGTCAGGATGATCAGCACTCCGCCAAGGAGCACTTCGGCGATCTTGCCGGGACGTTTTTCGATGATATCTCCCATGGTTCAGGCGGTGAAAAGATCGTTGAGGAAATCGTCCATCGAATAGAATCCGGGCTGCACACGGTGACGTGCTGCGAGCCATGCTGCCGCATGGACAGCCCCGGAGGCGAAGCCTGTCCGGTTCTTTGCCGTATGGGTCAGCTCGATCGAATCCGCATCGGAATCGATCAACGCGGAATGGACACCGAACACTGAACCGAGCCTGACGGCCGCGACCTGCAGCTCTTCGCTCCCGATCTTCCGCCCCTCTTCGAGCTGACGCGTCACGGTTCTCTTCCGCGGGTTGGCTGACAGGACCACCTCGGCTGCCCTCAGGCCGGTACCGCTGGGAAAATCGGCCTTCCCGGTATGATGCTGCTCGCAGAGGGCGATGTCGAACTGTCCGAACGGCGCTATCAGGCGCGCAGCCTCGCGAAGCGTGCGGAGGAAGATGTTGACGCCAAGCGAAAAGTTCGCCGAAGAGAGCATCGATGCCCCTGCTGCGGCCACTTCGGCCTTGACCCGGCCCATGACGTCATCAAGGCCGGTCGTACCGACGACCACCGGCACACCGGAGGCGATCATGGCCGGATAGTTGACGAGGAATGCGTCGCGAACGGTAAAGTCGATGATGACGTCCGAACCGGCGAAGGCCTGGGCGTCAATGGGATCTCCGGCGTCGAGCGCGCGAAGAATGGTATGTTCTCCGGAACGGTCAACGATGTCGGCAATCTGCCGGCCCATGCGGCCGTTGCCAACCAGGATGATTTTCATGGTAGTCTTGATGTCGCTTATTATTTCATGAACATGCCGAATGTTGCAGGCCTATGCAGTTGACGCGTCTCAGAAAGATCGCAAATCGCATGGACGGGAGTCGGCGGATGAGCCTCCTCTTCCGTCAGGGGGACAATATAAGCAATTCGAGGGTGCTTTAAAGAGGACGGGAAAGAGAGTGTTCCAGGTTGGTCATCGAGCAGCAACGTTCCGGAAGCCCGTCTTTTTCAGTGGAGTTGCAGAGCTGGCGAAGGCCTGCGGCCGGCTGCCCGATGACGATCCCCGGTTCTCCGGATTCGCCTGTCGCATTTCAGACGGCCTGCACCCGCTTATCGCCCCTTGTAGACCTCCGAATGAGCCTTGTGCAACTCGAAGTTCTCGATGTACTGGCCGACCAGGGTCTTTCTGCCCTTGATCACCAGCAGGTTCTCGGCGTTGTTCTCCTCTGCTGCCCTGGTGAAGCTGAAGGAGCCGGTGATGAGCGTCGAACTGTCGATCACGATGACCTTGTTGTGCGCAACGGCATGCCGGGAATCAATGTACATCGGAATATGCGAATGCGTCAGGAAATCCGCATCCGTGTTCTTCTCGTTGCGCTGACTCCTGTCCAGAACAACCTGCACGTTCACCCCTCTTTTCCGGGCGTTCACGACAGCCTGCGTGATCGGCTTCGACGGGAAAGCGTCGGCCAGCATGAGAACCTCGTATCTGGCTCCGTCGATCTCCTTGACAACGGCCGCCGTGGCGCCGCCTTTCGGCGAGAAATAAACGTTCACGCTGCTGCTTCCGGTGCCTGAGCCGGTGGCAGGCCGGGAAACGCTGGTGCAACCCTGGATGGATATGGCTGCCAGAATGCAGCAACGTGCAAGGGGACTGGTGAGGTGCCTCTTCATAGTATTGATGCAGGTGATTCGGCCGGTTTTATGTATTTCTGAAATCTATCACAAAACAGAGACGCTCTGCAAAAGAAACGATCGAAGACGATATATACTCCGGATCCGGCCTCCGGCGAGCCAGGCCGCACAAGGTTCACGCTGTTGTGAACGGCGGCTTCGCCTGCCCTTCAGATCCTGTTCACCCGGGAAGCCCCCGCTCGCTGCCGGCGGAGCTTTCTTCTTCATCGAATTCTCCTTATATTTCCGATGACAGAGTACGTGTCGCCCTCCCCCCGCAATGTGTTCGTCAATCCCTCTTGCTTGCAGTCAGTGCTGTAAGTGACTTTAAGGTTACCAGAATCAAAAGTCGAACAGAGCATGCACGTCATTCAGAACGACAAACATATCCTTCGGGTAATTCTGTCCGGAAAGCTGGATCAGAACTCGCTCTTCGACGCCCAGAAGGAGCTCATGCTTCATCCGGAGTATCCCCATAAGAACTCCCTGTGGAAATTCGACAAAGAGTTCGTGTGTGATTTCTCGAGCCAGGGCATGGCCGATCTGATCAGCCGGATCAAGCTGTTTTATCCTGCTGACGCGACAAAGCAGAAGGCGGCCTTGCTGGCGTCATCGAGTATGCACTATGCAATCCTGCAGCTCTTTTGCGAAGACGCCGGAAAAGAAGGCCTGCCTTTCAAGTTCAAGGCATTCCAGAATCAGGAGAAGGCGGAAACCTGGCTTCATGCAGTCTGAGAAGAGAAACTGACTGCCGTGTCCAGCAGCTGTCAGGAGGCAATACGGCGCCGGGGATGCGCCTTGTTTCAGATCTGGTGGCGGCCGTTACCGGAGAGACGGACACCTAGAATTTCATGGAAACGCTGAGAATCGGAGCGGCCGGCCCTTGCGGATAGGTTGCGCCGACCTTCTCATCGGTGATCCTGTCGAAGTCAAAGAGATGGGCGTCGACATAAGCGTCGAGAATACCTGCCATATAGGAGATGCAAAGCCAGACGACCTGCGTATTGCGCCGCTTCCGGTAATCGTCACGATTCACGGCAGCTGCGGCAGCTCCCGCCGCATTCGGGTCCATGCGATACTGGTTGCGGTAATCGAGGTACTTTCCATTGTAATTGACGGCATTAACGGCGAAATAACCCATGAGGCCGTAGTAGATCGGAAGCTTCCAGGCAGCATGGTTGTAGATCTGGCCGTAGCCGGGCAATGCTGCGGAAATCAGGGCGACCCGCCCCGGAGGCAGACGCCTGCTGCGGAGGTCGGATGGCTCCTTCTGGTCTGATGCTGTGGAATCCGGGCTGGCGATCAGCGCCTCCCGCACCGTCCCGGAATCGGCTTTCGAGGAAAGCATGCCTCCTGTGGCCGCCTCAAGGGGGTGGCCCGGCAAGCCGATACAGAGGCAAACGGTCATGCATACGGCCCATGACACCCTTCGGAATGAAGCGCGGCAATCACTCATGGCTCATCAGCTCCATGATCCTTTCGAGATCTTCATTGGAAAAATACCGGATATGGATCTCACCCTGTCCCCCCTTCTTCTCGACCACCTTCACCTTGGTCGCGAGCCTGTCCCGGAGAATGCTTTCGATCTCGCCGAGCTGGGCCGAGCGCACGGTAGGCTTCAGGGATGCATCCTTGGGAGGGTCCTTGAACATGTTGTTGACCAGTGCTTCGGTCTGGCGGACCGAAAGCTGCCTGGACATGATCTGGCGCCATACCTTCAGCTGGAGATGCTCGTTCGGCAGGTTGATCAGGGCGCGGGCATGGCCGGAAGAGATCTCCCTCGAACGGATGCTGTCCTGGATCTGGCGGGGAAGCTTCAGGAGCCGAAGAAAGTTGCTGACCGTGGAGCGGTTCTTGCCCACCTTCTGGGCCACCTCGTCCTGGGTCAGATCGCACTTGACGACCAGGCTGCGAAGTGCAAGGGCGATCTCGATCGCGTTGAGGTCTTCGCGCTGGATGTTCTCGATGAGGGCGAGTTCCAGCTTGCTGGCATCCTCATGCGCCTCGATGACATAGGCGGGAATGAACTTGAACCCTGCGGTCGTGACGGCCCGCAGGCGCCGTTCACCGCTGATGAGCTGGTAAGCATCGCCGTCACGGCAGACGGTCACCGGCTGGATGACACCGTTCTCGATGATCGAGTTCCGAAGCTCCGCGAGGGCCGTCTCGTCGAACTCCTTTCGTGGCTGGAAGGGGTTGACCCTGATCTTGTCGACGGGCAGGCTTCCGATGGAGCCCTCCCGGACCATTTCGCGCTCTTCGGCCTTTTCAGCCGCCGCGAACCCCTCTTCGGAGATCAGCGCCTTCAATCCCCTGCCCAGTGCTTTTTTCGACATGTGTTACCAGTTAACCGGGCAGCTGCTGCTGCCGTACGTTGAATTTCCTGATGTTGCCGTCCCGCTCGAAAATCTCCTGAGCGAGGTCGAGGTAATCTTTGGAACCAATGCTCTGGGCATCGTAAAGCAGGGCCGGCTTGCCGTGGCTCGGCGCTTCGGAGAGCCTGACGTTCCTGCGGATATAGGTTTTGTAAACCTTGTCCTTGAAAAATTTCTTCACCTCTTCGGCCACCTGCGAGGCAAGCCTGAGACGGGCGTCATACATGGTCACGAGGACGCCTTCAATCTCGAGCCGGGGGTTCAGGTGCTTGCGCACGATGCTGATGGTGTTCAGGAGCTTGCCGAGACCTTCAAGGGCGTAGTATTCCGCCTGGACCGGAATCAGCACCGTATCGGCAGCAGTGAGCGAATTAAGGGTGATGAGGCCCAGCGACGGAGGACAGTCGATGATGATGTAGTCATACTGGTCCCTCACCTGTTTCAGGGCTTTCTGCATGACATACTCACGCTCGCGCATGTTGACCAGCTCCACCTCCATGCCCACGAGGTTGACGTTCGAAGGAAGCACGTCGAGGTACTCGAGGCCCGAATGCCTGATCGAGTCCTTGATCTCGCCCCCTTTCACCATGACGTGGTAGAAGGTGTTCTCGATCTCGTCACCGGTCTCGAGCCCGAACCCCGAAGTGGCGTTTGCCTGGGGATCGATGTCGATAAGGAGTGTCCTGAATTCGGAGATCGCTATGGAAGCCGCAATATTAACCGCAGTGGTCGTTTTGCCAACTCCACCTTTCTGGTTTGCAATTGCTATGACTCTACCCATGAAAATAGCCAGGGAAATGAAAAATATTCGCGCGGTTTGTCTTCTTCGGCGACTTGATACATTATACTACTTACGAAAACTTTTGCAAATACAATCGATCCATCAATGAAACGGCTTGGGCCGGAGTTCTTCGAGTCACCCACACTGCAGCTCGCCGAGTGCCTGCTGGGCAAGATCTTCGTCCGGAGCGAAGGGCCGGGCAGGCCGCTGCTGAAGGGCCGCATCGTGGAAACCGAGGCATACCTTGCGGCCGAGGACGAGGCGAGCCATGCGTGGCGAGGCGCAACCGCCCGGAACAGGGCCATGTTCGGACCGCCGGGCACCCTGTACGTCTATTTCTCGTACGGATGCCATTACCTGGCAAACATCGTTACGGAACCCGAAGGTTTCGCCGGCGCTGTGCTGCTGAGGGCAATGGAGCCGATGGAAGGGATCGGGCAGATGTGCCTGAAGCGGGGCACCGACGACCACCTCTCGCTCATGAGCGGGCCAGGCAAGCTTACCAGGGCACTCGGCATCGGTCCCGAGCTTTACGGTGAAACCCTGTTCGGTCCGCATTGCTGGCTCGAGGACGCCCCCGGGATACCGGCGGAAATGATCGGCACCAGCCAGCGCATCGGCATCTCCCGAAGCACGCATCTGCCCTGGCGGAAGTTTGTCATGAACTCGCCTCATGTATCGAAAACCAGGAATACGGCGAGGCATAAAAAGTGTGCGGCAGGATTGGAAAGTTGAAAAAAATTCCTTTTTTACGCTCAGCCAGGCCAGACGAGGGGCCAAGTCAACCAGAAAGCTCCTGCCTATCATGATCGGAACTCCAATACTTCCCGAAATCCGCGAGCTGATCGAAACGAGGAACTTCAGCTCCCTTCAGCGGCTTTTCAACGACTGGCTTCCGGTCGACCTTGCCGAACTGATCTCCGACATCCCCGAGAACGAACAGGCGATCCTCTTCCGGCTTCTGCCGAGGGATGTCGCCACGGAGACTTTCGAGTACCTCGATTTCGACGCCCAGCGCAACCTGCTCGACGCCCTGACAAAAAAGGATGTCACCCACATCCTGAACAGCATGTCGGCCGACGACCGCACGGCCCTGCTCGAGGAGCTTCCGGGCACGGTCGCCCAGGAGCTGATCAAGCTCCTCACCTTCAAGGAGTTCAAGATTGCCAAGACCCTCCTGGCCTATGCCGAGGGGAGCGTCGGCAGGCTCATGTCCCCTGACTACCTCAGTGTCAAGAAGGACTGGACCATCGAAAAGGTGCTTGGACACATCCGTACGTTCGGCCACGAGAGCGAAACCCTCAACGTGATCTACGCAGTCGACGACCACGGCAAGCTCATCGGCGAAATAGTGGTGCGCGACCTGCTTCTCTCTACGCTCGACAGGAAGGTGGAGGAGATCATCTCGGGGGAGAAGATGATCACCCTGACGGCGACCCAGGACCAGAAGGACGCCCTCGATGCCTTCAAGCGTTACGACAAGGTCGCACTGCCTGTGGTGGACTCGAACGGCTATCTGATCGGCGTGGTGACGGTCGACGACATGCTTGACGTGGCCGAGGAGGAAGAGACCGAGGATATCCAGAAATTCGGCGGTATCGAAGCCCTCGAGGAGCCCTATATCGACGTTCCGCTGGTCCAGCTGGTGAAGAAGCGTGCGGTCTGGCTGGTCGTGCTTTTCCTGGGTGAAATGCTCACGGCTTCGGCAATGACCTATTTCCAGGGAGAGCTCGAAAAGGCGATCGTGCTGGCGACGTTCATACCCCTGATCATTTCGAGCGGCGGAAACTCGGGTTCCCAGGCGGCGACCCTGATCATCCGATCGCTTTCGCTCGGCGAAATCAGCATCAGGGACTGGTGGCAGGTCATGCGGCGGGAGATCATGTCCGGACTTATGCTGGGAGGCATCCTTGGTTCCATCGGCCTGTTCAGGGTCATCCTGTGGGCCTTGATCCTCAACCGGTTCTCCTTCGTCTGGGTGCTGATCGGCCTGACGGTGGGAATCTCCCTGGTCGGCATCGTGCTCTGGGGAACCATTGCCGGGTCGATGCTGCCGCTGCTTCTCAAACGGCTCGGTCTCGACCCCGCAACCTCATCGGCGCCATTCGTTGCCACGCTGGTCGACGTCACCGGTATCGTGATCTATTTCACGGTCGCATCACTGATGCTTCGCGGTGTCCTGCTCTGATACGCTGCGACGGCGCGCGTCCGTTCTTTATATTGCGGGGAACGGGCGCTTCGACACCCGCCCGTAAGAACCTATACCAAGCAGATGAACACACAACAACATGTCATCGTCGGCCTTTCAGGGGGCGTGGACTCGGCCGTAGCCGCCTGCCTGCTCTCGAAGCAGGGCTACAGGGTCACCGGTGTCAACATCAGGGTACTCGACACTCCTGACCAGGAACCCGTACTGACCCCGGCAGCGCTGCGCGTCAGCAACCTGCCGGAATTCGAATTCCCGGTATTCACCCTGAACCTGAGCAGCCGGTTCAGGGAGGAGGTCATCGGCTATTTTCACGATGCCTACCTCGCGGGACGCACCCCGAACCCCTGCATGGTGTGCAACAAGAACATCAAATGGTTCGGCCTCTTCCAGGCGGCCCGCCTGCTGGGCACCGATCTGGTGGCTACCGGCCATTATGCCCGGACGGCGATCGCGAACGGGCGCTGCCGCCTCTACAAGGGAACCGATCCGCAGAAGGACCAGAGCTACTTCCTCTGGATGCTGACCAGGGAGGATCTTTCGAGGACCCTGTTCCCGCTCGGAGGATTCACAAAGCCCGAGGTGCGCGAGATGGCCCGCTCCTTCGGCGTCCTGGCCGCAGAAAAAAAGGAGAGCCAGGAGATCTGCTTCGTACCGAACGACGACTATTGCCAGTATCTCGAGAGTGCCATTCCGGGGCTCGGGGAGCGGGTGGCCGGGGGCGAGATCGTCGACGGCTCCGACAGGGTGATCGGCCACCACCGGGGGTTCCCTTTCTATACGATCGGTCAGCGGCGGGGACTTGGGATTTCAACCGGTGAGGCGGCCTACGTCACGGAGATCGACGCCTCGAGCAACCGCATCCGGGTCGGAGGCAAGGATGCGCTGGAGTGCCGCGCACTCATTGCAACCGGCCTCAACTGGCTCGGCATGGACCGCCCGGAAGGAGCGGCGGAGGCCTTTGCGAAGATACGGTACCGCGACGCTGAAAGCCGCTGTATCATCGAACCGATGGAGAACGACGCCGTGAAGGTCATATTCCCGGATGCCAAGAATGCCGTGGCTGCAGGCCAGGCTGTCGTCTTCTACAACAATGACGAAGTGCTCGGCGGAGGCATGATCGCCGGAGTCCTCAAAACATCGCAACCATGAACCGCCCGACCAATGCTTGAAAGAAAACACGACACACTGACCTATATCGACTTTTCCGACGGTGCCGCCGAAGGCGCCCCCCTGCTCCTCATGCTCCATGGCTACGGCAGCAACGAAAAGGATCTGCTGGGCCTTGCTCCGATGCTCGACAGGCGCCTTCGCATCATGAGCCTGCAGGCGCCGCTGCCGATGGGCTACGAAATGTACGGCTGGTTCCCCATCGAATTCACCCCGGACGGCATCACGGTCGACCGGGAGGCTGCTGGCAGGGCGCTGGAGATCCTGCGGTCATTCCTGCGGGAGACCATCGAGACTTGCCGGCCGGCCGGCGGCAAGGTTTTCCTGATGGGATTCAGCCAGGGTGCCGTCATGAACTACCTCACGGCCTTCAGCTCGCCCGAGCTGCTGCACGGCGTCATCGCCCTCAGCGGCCAGCTTCCCGACGCCAGGCTCGATGCGCCACTCCTCCTGGCCGCCGAACTGAAGGAACTTCCCTTCCTGGTCGTGCACGGGCTCTACGACGACGTACTTCCAATCGACAAGGGCCGGGAGGCAGATCGGTGGCTCCGGTCGAACGTTTCGAACCTCACCTACAGGGAATACCCCATGGGCCACGAAATCAACGACGAGGCACTTCAATTGACCTCCTCATGGCTCAGCAGGAGAATCGACCTTCTCGAGGCCTGACCAGAAAACACCGAAGCCCGCAGATGCGGGCTTCGGTTGTCTGAACGAACATGGGAGGCTGGCGCGGTCAGAAGAGATAGAGCATCCTGAGGCCGAATTCCGTTGAGTGGTTCTCCGGCTCCCAGGCACGATACAGCTGGGTGCCCGTATTGTCGGTCCTGCTGAAGTAGGCGTAGCGGGAAGAACCGATGTTCCAGTAGTGCAGAAACGGCTCGAAGGCCAGGCGTCCTGAATCCCCCAGGCTTTTCGAGAACCTCAGGGATACTTTCACGCCATTCCCGCTGTACTGGTCGTTGGTCACATCGTTCAGATAGGTATAGACCGAATTCGACGCCTGCGTGAGATGGCTCGTCTGGGTGCCCTTCAGGAAAAGATCGTATTCGATCGAGCCGTCGATCGACCAGCCCCTGTCCATCTTCGACGAGGCGCCAAGACCGATAGGCAGGTAGAGATACTGGGATTCGCGATCATATCCGTAGTAGCCCTGGGTGGAGATAAGGCCACCCGTCTTGTCGGTCAGATACCGGTATCCGAATCCGATGAACGAAGAAAAGAGCGTCGTGTCCCTTCGGGAAAAATCCCTGCCGAACAGTATCCGGCTCTCGAACATGGTGTTGTCGATACCCGAGATCGTGCCGGAGTAAGTGGAGGAGTACTCCATCGTTCCCCTGCCGGCAAGGGCTTCGAGCCTGATCGAATCGAATGCGGGCACATAACGGCCACGCCAGGTGATCGCGGCGTCAAGGCCATACATCGTCCCGCTCTCCTTCATGCTGCCGGGCTCATCGTAAGTGATCCTCGACACATAGGGACCTATCTCGAACCGGGGTGACCCATAAGCCGATGCGGCATGGAGCCGGCCGGAGGCAAGGCCTTGAAACAGGAGAACGCACAACAGTAAAGCTGCAATTTTTCGGAACATAGGGGAGCCTCCTTTTGCATGTTTGAACGGAATCGGGAAATCCACTTCAATTTAGAAATAATTCATCCTCAAATACAACTTGCTCCGTGCCGTACAAGGAGTGCCACTGAAGGCCGCCGTTACTTCCTTACGGCTAAGGGTATTCTGCCGCTTTTTTATTACCTTGAGGACTGATTTTTCGACCGCCGCCGGAAGGCTGCAACAAACCCTTAACCAGTGAGCCGCTGCATGAAGGAGAATCTCTACAGCCTGCTCGAGCAACGTATTCTTGTGCTCGACGGGGCTATGGGTACCATGATCCAGAAACATGGTCTCGATGAACAGGACTTCCGGGGCGAGCGTTTCGCTTCCCACCCCCACCCGCTCAAGGGCAACAACGACATCCTCGTCCTGACCAGACCCGACGTGATCCGTTCGATCCACTGCGAGTTTCTCGATGCTGGAGCGGACATCATCGAGAGCAACACCTTCAATGCCAACCCGATCTCGCAGTCGGACTACCACCTGCAGCATCTCGCGAAGGAGCTGAACGTGGCTGCGGCTCGCCTGGCCAGATCGGCCGCCGACGAGTATACGGCCCGCACCCCCGACAAGCCGCGCTTCATTGCCGGCTCGATCGGGCCGACCAACAAGACGCTCTCCCTCTCACCGGACGTCAACAACCCCGGGTACAGGGCCGTGACCTTCCAGGAGGTGGTCGACAACTACACCGAACAGCTCGAAGGGCTGCATGAAGGCGGCGTCGACCTGCTGCTCGTCGAGACCGTATTCGACACCCTGAACTGCAAGGCCGCCCTCTTTTCGATCGAGGAGTACTTCCGGAAGAGCGGCTGGCGCGTGCCGGTCATGGTCTCCGGCACGGTCGTCGACCAGAGCGGAAGAACCCTGTCCGGCCAGACGACCGAAGCATTCTGGATCTCGATCGCCCACATGCCGGACCTGCTCTCGATCGGCCTGAACTGCGCGCTCGGGTCGAAACAGATGCGCCCGTTCATCGAGGCGGTATCGAATATCGCCGAAAGCTACGTCAGCGTCTATCCGAACGCCGGCCTCCCGAACGAGTTCGGCGAGTACGACGACTCCCCCGAGTACATGGCTGCCCAGATCGCCGGGTTCGCCGATGCGGGATTCGTCAACATCGTCGGCGGCTGCTGCGGCACCACCCCGACGCATATCCGGGCGATCGCCGCGGCTGTCAGGGAGCTCAAGCCGAGAAAGCGCCCGGAAAAAGCCCATGTGCTTCAGCTTTCCGGGCTCGAGCCGCTCTTCGTCGACGAGACCACCGGCTTCGTCAACATCGGCGAGCGCACCAACGTGACCGGTTCGCGCAAGTTCGCCCGCCTCATCAAGGAGGGCAACTACGACGAAGCGCTCTCCATCGCCCGCCAGCAGGTCGAGAGCGGGGCACAGGTTATCGACGTGAACCTCGACGAAGGCATGATCGACTCCGAAAAGGTGATCGTCGAGTTCCTTAACCTGATCGCCTCCGAACCGGAGATCGCCAGGGTGCCGGTCATGATCGACTCATCGAAGTGGTCGGTCATCGAAAACGGCCTCCGCTGCGTGCAGGGCAAGGGTATCGTCAACTCCATCAGCCTCAAGGAGGGCGAGGAGCTGTTCAAAGAACGGGCACGCAAGATCATGCAGTACGGCGCGGCGACGGTCGTCATGGCCTTCGACGAAAAGGGCCAGGCCGACAGCCTTCAGCGCCGCATCGAAATCTGCCGCCGCGCTTACGACATCCTGACCACGGAGGTCGGATTCGCGCCTGAGGACATCATCTTCGACCCGAACGTGCTGACCGTGGCCACCGGCATCGAGGAACACAACAACTATGCGGTGGACTTCATCGAGAGCGTCCGCTGGATCAAGCAGAACTTACCACATGCGAAGGTGTCGGGCGGCATCAGCAACGTCTCGTTCTCGTTCCGTGGCAACGAGCCGGTACGCGAGGCCATGCACACCTCGTTCCTCTACCACGCCATCCATGCCGGGCTCGACATGGGCATCGTGAACGCCGCCCAGCTCGGCATCTACGAAGAGATCGAGCCTGAACTGCTCCGGAGGGTCGAGGACGTGCTCCTGAACCACAGCTCGGACGCTACCGAACAGCTCGTCAGCTTCGCAGAGACCATCCGCGACGGCGGCGAGAAAACGGAAGCCAAAGCCGCCGAATGGCGCAATGCCTCCGTCGAGGAGCGCCTGAAACACGCACTCGTCAAAGGCATCGTCGACCATATCGACGAAGATACCGAAGAGGCCGTCCAGCTCTACCCGAGTCCCCTCTCGGTCATCGAGGGTCCGCTCATGGACGGCATGAACTTCATCGGCGACCTCTTCGCCGAAGGCAAGATGTTCCTGCCGCAGGTTGTCAAGAGCGCCCGCGTCATGAAGCGCTCGGTAGCCTGCCTCACCCCGTATATCGAGGCCGAGAAAGCCAAAAACAATGACACGAGCTCAAAGGCGAAGGTACTGCTCGCCACGGTCAAGGGGGATGTGCACGACATCGGCAAGAACATCGTTTCGGTCGTACTCTCCTGCAACAACTTCGACGTGGTCGATATCGGCGTGATGATGCCCTGCGAAAAGATCCTCGAAGCCGTCATCAGTGAAAAAGCCGACATTCTCGGGCTCTCCGGCCTGATCACCCCGTCGCTCGAAGAGATGGCTCATGTGGCAAAGGAGATGGAGCGCGCGGGGATGAAAATCCCGCTCATCATCGGCGGCGCAACCACCTCGAAGATGCACACGGCCGTCAAGCTGGCGCCAAACTACTCCGGTCCGGTCGTGCACGTGCTCGACGCGTCGCGCAGCGTTCCCGTTGTCAGCAGCCTGTTCAACCCCGCCCAGCGCGATGCCTATGAGGCTGCGCTCAGGCAGGAGCAGGAGCAGATGCGTCGGAACCACGCCGAACGGACCGCCTCGAAAAAATATCTCTCCCTTGACGACGCGCGCTCCAACCGGAACGTCGTCGCATGGGAGCAGGAAGCTGTCCCGGCTCCGACAAAGCCCGGGGTCACGCTCCTCGAGAACGTCACGGCCGCCGACCTTCGCCCCTACATCGACTGGACGCCGTTGTTCCAGAGCTGGGAACTGCATGGCCGGTACCCGCAGATCCTCGACGACGCAAAGGTCGGCGAAGAGGCGAAAAAGCTGTTTGATGACGCCAACACCCTGCTCGACAGGATCGCAAGCCAGAAGCTGCTCGGCATCAGGGGCGTCGCCGGCATCTTCCCGGCAAACGCCGTCGGGGACGACATCATGGTCTATGCCGACGGGAACAGCGGCATGATCCGCGCAGTTCTTCACACCCTGCGCCAGCAGCAGGAGAAGCCTTCCGGCGAGCCGAACCTTTCGCTGGCCGATTTTGTCGCACCAAGGGAAAGCGGCGTGGAAGACCATATCGGATGCTTCGTGGTCACGACCGGCCTCGGCATCGAAAAACTGCTGAAGGAGTTCGCCGACGACCTGGACGATTACAACCGCATCATGACACAGGCCCTCGCCGACCGTCTCGCGGAAGCTTTCGCCGAGATGCTGCATGAGAAGGTGCGTCGCGAGTTCTGGGGCTACGCTCCGGGCGAAAACCTGGGAAGCGGGGAGCTTATCGCCGAGAAATACCAGGGCATCCGACCCGCTCCCGGTTATCCGGCCTGCCCGGACCACACCGAGAAGGCGACCATCTTCGACCTGCTCAACGCCGAAGCCGCGACGGGGGTCACCCTGACCGAAACCTTCGCCATGAATCCCGCCGCTTCGGTCTGCGGGCTCTTCTTCGCGCATCCGTCATCAAGGTACTTCGTGCTCGGCAAGATCGGCCGCGACCAGGTGGAAGACTACGCCGGACGTAAAGGGCTGAGCGTCGCCGAAACGGAGCGCTGGCTCGCGCCGGTGCTGAATTACGACCCCGAATAGGGGAGCTTTCCGGACCCTGAAAAGAGAAGACCCCCGGCACACCATTCCCGGGGGTCTTCTCTTTCGTTACATTACCGATGAAGCCCGAACGGTTTACCACCATCTCCGGTTGCCGGTGTTTCACGGCGACCGCCGAAGGATTTCTCAGACAACAACAATCATTCATGCCATGCAAATCAGCACCATGAACCGTAACGCACTCCTGCGAGGCATCATGCTCCTCTTCGTCGGCCTCCTGCCTCTGACGGCCCCACCCGCCCTTCTTGGCGCCGACTCACCTGCCGGCACGAGCGCTGCCTCGAAGGAAGCCACTCGGCCGACGGCCGCCACCCCATCGACTGAAGACATCTACACGTTTCATCACAGGGTGATTCCGGGCGTCCTGTTCTCAGACAAGGGGTCCCTGATGTTCAACGACCTGTTCACCGGAAAGACCGGTCCGTTCATCCAGATGGTGCAGGAACCTCTGGGAGCCGCCTACTCCTCCGGCATCAGGTTCGCCACTGAACACCATACCGACTACGACATCGTCCTGATCTCGTTCCCCGCCCCCTTTGCAGAGCCGAACTGCTTTCAGGCTGCGCTGGTAAAAACCGGCAACACGTTCCGTTACGTCACGCTTGAAGTGGGCAACGATGTAGCAGGCGTCAAAACCGTTGCATTCCTCTGCGAGTGGTCTTCCGAATTCAAGCACCTCAATTACGGCGCGAGGAACTATAACGACCTCAAAACATTCCGTACGGAGCTGCTCTCCTTCCTCAAAAGGCCTGTCACAAACCAATAGCGAGCCTGCTGCCTCCGGGGCAGGACAAGACCCGATGCCGGCTGATGCAGGCATCGGGATTTATCGGAAAAAGGGAGTTGCGGAGCGTGCTCCTCAGAGCTTTCGGAGCGTTTCAGAGAGGTTCGAGATGTAGCGGTCGATCTTCTGGGCGAAAGCCATCTCGATCAGCGGGGAGAGCAGGAACTGAAGGAAGCCCGGCAGGTCCACCTGCAGGCGCCCTGTCGTCTCGAGCTGTAGCCTGGAGCCTGCGGCAGCAGGGAGCACGCTCCAGGAGCCGCCGACGACGGCGTTTCCGACCCCGTCCACAGGAGTCCACTCCACGCTCAGCTTCTCCGGATCGCTCTTGTAGGCACTGGCATAGATGGTCTGCTGAAGGGTGTACTCGCCGATCCCGATCTTGTCCATGGTCCAGCGGAACGCATTGCCCCCAAGATCGTCGAGCCGTTCGACATCAGGAAAATGGGATGCAGATCGAGGAACGTCGGCAAGGAGTTCAAAAACCCTGCCGGGAAGAGCCGGGGAATCGAAGTGGCGGGATACGGAAATGGTGACGGTAAATGACATAGAGGAATCATTTTCGAAGTTGTGTACAGGCCGAGAGAGGACACTACCCATCAATATACGTCAGGAGATCAAAATCGAGGCGAAACAGCTCGGTTCCCACCACCGACGGGACCGTTTCCGGGACATCAGCGGGTAACGGAATCGACAAGCCTGCTGCTTGAAGGGCTTTGCAGGACCCTGAGCAACCTCGCGTCCCGGTCGTACACATCTGACCGGAACTCCACCTGGTTGCCGTTTGCGAAGGCTGTCTGGTACAGGATGTAGACAGGAAGGCTCTTCGGAAGGTTGATCGTCCGGGTCTTGTCGGTATCGATGGCCTCCTGTATCCTGTTTTTGCTCCACCGGACCTTGTCCTGCAGCACGAGTTCAGCCAGATCGAGAGGCTTGTCGACCCTGATGCAGCCGTGGCTGTAGGTTCTCCTGTTTCTTTCGAAAAGCTCCTTGATCGGCGTATCGTGCAGGTAGACGGTGAACCTGTTGGGTATCATGAACTTGATCCTGCCGAGGGAGCCTTCGTCTCCCGATGCCTGCACCAGCCGGTACGGGAATCCTCCGTTCACATACCGGGCCCAGTCGACCGAAGCGGGGCTCAGTGTGTGCCCTTCATTGTCCACGATGGCCAGGTTTTTCTTCTGGAGGTATGACTGGTCCTTCATGATGCTCGTGACGATGTTGTCCTTGACCATGATGCCCGGCGGGATCACCCAATGCGGATTCAGGATGATATACTGCATCTCGGCCCTGAAAACCGGTGTCTGTGTATCCGGCTTGCCGACGATGACCCGGGAACTCCACCGATGGACGCCGTTCTGCACCAGTTCGACCGTGAATGACGGGATGTTGACCATGACATAGTTCTGGCCCCGGCTGTTCAGGAACCACCTATACCGCTCGAGATTGATGCGCACCTGGTCGATCCGCTGGCTGACCGGCACGTTCATGGCCCTGAGGGTCTCGTTGCCGATGACGCCGTCAACCTCCAGGCCGTGCCGTTTCTGGAACCGCTTCACCGCATCGAAAAGCTTCTGGTCGTAAAGATCATCGGCTTCCGCGGAAAGTTGCCTGAGCGAATCTGCCGAAGCAGACTCTTTGGAGGTCGAGTCCTGATGCCCCTTCGGATCAAGGGAATCCCTGACGACGGGAGGCGCCGGAGGGACATACTCGCCGGTAACCTGCAGACGGCGACGGATGGAGGGGATCCGGGAATCGACAGCCCCTTCCTTCTCGATCGGGCGTCCGGAAGAGACGCTTTCCCATCCGCCGGATGCGGCAATCGCCTTCAACCGGACAAGCCCCTGCCTCAGGTGTGTGTAATCCGGGGATGATGGCCTGAGTTCCTGAATGATCTCGGGAAACCTGCTGCCCATGACGGCCGTCATCAGCGTGCGATCGTAATCGCCCCCCGGCACGGAGGGTTCGATGTTCCAATCGGACTCGATCGACCTGGCATAGACTTTTCCCGAGCGCATGTGAGACATCAGGGTGAACACCGCATCGGTCATGAGCAGATCCGCCCTTGCCCTGAGAGCGGGAGAATCGGGAGGATTTGCAGAGAAGGCGCGGATCTCGCTGATATGGTAATCCGAGGGAAGCAGCCCGTCGTTCGCCGAATCCTCGATGACTTCGATCAGCCGGGCGATCGACTGCTGGTTCGTCCAGGCCTGGCGGTAGCCAATTGCTTCGTAAAAGTGATGGAGGTGCCTGATGATGGCTGCCCTGTCGGGTCCCGTCGTCTTGAGGCTCAACTTCTCGAGGCGGCCGAGGTATTGCCGCAGGCTGCTTTGAAGCGACTGGTCCGTCTGGACCTGCCCGCTCACCCTGCGGCTTTCATCGGCGGCAAGGAGGGGTGTCGATGGCTGCGATGCGGGAAGGAAGGCAAACCAGAGAAGAAAGATCGGGGACATTGATCGATTGATGATGATTATGCCGGACTGCCCTGACGTCCGGTCCTGAAGGCTGCGCCCGGATTGAGCACTCCGGACCTCGAAGCGTAGTCCTTGCCGTTATGGTAAATGAACAGGCAGGTTCCATCCTTGATCATATCGATCACCTGCTGGAGGTTGGAAAAGGAGATGGCGGGGCACCCCTGGCTCCTGCCGAGCCGGCCGTTCCTGTCAATATAATCCTGTGATACGTAATCGGCGCCGTGGATAACGATGCTCCTCATCTCGGCCTTGTCGTTGATACCGGGATCAAGCCCTTTCAGCACGAGGGAGTAGCCGTTCTTGCCGTTGTAGGTGGTGTCGGTCAGGTAAAATCCGAGGCTGCTCGCGTTCGAACCGGGGCTGTTCGAAAACTTCGTCGCCATCTCCTCGCCGCTGCCCTTTCCGTGTGCCACGAGAGCCGACTGGATCACGGTGCCGTTGTCGACATCGATCACGAACAGGCGCTCGCTCGCCGACGGCTTGTCAAAATCGATCAGGGTGATGATTCCTTCGCGCCTGATCAATCCCTGCCGCTTGAGGTTGTAATAGCCTCTCAAGGCAAGAGAGAGCGCCTTGGGGTTTATTTCAGGCGTGAGATCAGGGGACTGCAGAAGCGATGAAAGCTGGTTTCTTTCCGAGTAATCGGAAAACGTGTTTGAATTGCTGGGGACCGGGGTTGTCAGAAACAGGCACAATGACATCATGAGTCCGGAGACTGCTCTTTTCATATTCATAATCCTCGTTTATCGGTAAAGTCTCAGGTACGCGGCAGTCGAACTGCCGGTGATGCCGGATCTGCCCGGCAGGGGGTTGCCCTGAGGGCCGCATCGGCCGGCCATCGGCACCGGAAAAAGCCTGCCGGTCTCCATGACCGTAGCTTCCGGCTGTCCATCCAGGAAATTCAGTTAAGATAACCCTTTTTTCCTTGAGGCAAAATTTCAGGGTGATCGCAGAACGGGGTCCCTTAACGATGCAGGCCGGAGGAGAGGAACAGCACTTCGGCGGAAGCGATGCGGTCATTCAGGGCGATCTTCTGGCGATAGGGGCGCCAGTGGACGAGGAAGGTAGCCAGCGATTCCCAGAGGGATACCCATGCGGCAATGGTCAACCCCTCGATCAGCACCCGCCTCATGATGGGGCTGCCCTTCTCGTGAAGCCCGACGCTTGCAGACCAGAGCGAAAAGAAGAGGAGTGCGATACCGATCACGAAAAAAACCAGCGAGGTCCTCATCATGCTCCTCATGGCGGCAAGTTCGAGCTCCTTTCGGTACATGAAGAACTTGTGCAGGCTTGTCCGGACCCTGCCCATGAGCTCCTCCGACGGCATGGAGTCGAAGGTGAACCGGATCACGAATTCGGCCCTTTCCAACTCCCTGGCGCATTCGGTCAGGTAGAATGCAAGGTCCTCGTCGAGATCCTTCTTGTGGTAGGGCGCCGTCTTGTCGAAATCCTCGTAAAGCTCTTCGGCCCTGGCGGAAGAGACATCGATGACGACCCTGCCGTCCGTGGTGCGCTCATACCGGTCCAGAATATGCTTTTTCATATCCCGGCTACCTGATCACCACTCCCCGTCGTGTTCGCCGAATATCTGACGATATGCCACGGCGGTCGCGCAGGCCGTCACCGGAATGGTCACCAGGAGGCCGACGCCGAGGGCGGCGATGCCGAGAAGGTTGACGAGCGACATCAGCAACGTGAACCAGAAAATGGCGAACCAGTGCTTCGTGACCACTTTCCTGCTGGTCTCCATGGCCTGCCAGAACTCCATGCCGTGATCGACCACGAGGTTGAGCGCGAACAGGTAAGCGACCGAGAGGTAGATGCCGGGAATGATCAGCAGCATGATGCCCGCAGCCACGATGAGGCTGATGGCGAGGCCGGCAAGCAGAAGCGGCAGAAAATAGCCGAACCCCTTGAAGAAATCGCCGAACCGGAACTCCCTGCCGGACATGATCCTGAACGCCGCGACCTGATAGCCTGCGTAGAGCGGTGCGGCAACAAGCGATACGATCAGGGAGCCGCCGATGGCCCGTCCCGAAGTGAGGGCGGAGACCAGAAGGACGAGCAGGGTAAACCCTATGAATTCACCGACACGCGAGGTGAACATCTCCCATCCCTTGCGCAGAGCAGCGCCGGCGTCTATATGGTACGTCCCGGCCAGCTGGGCTTCGAAGGCAGATGGGTCGATTTTCCTGCCGAAATCAAACGGTTCCATGGCTTTCTGAGGTTGAATGGTGATGGGCGCCTCCCTGAACTGCCACGCCTGCAAGAGGTACGGAACGGACAGAGCTGGACGACGGGGAGCGTCGGCATTGAACGATCTGTCCGTCGTTCAAGTTAGTGAAGCAGAGTGAAAAGCACAAAACATTGACCATCATGCCCGACTGGCTTTCCGGAGCTGCCACGCGACTTGGCCTGACCGAGGCGATCCTCGAAAGGATGCACGACGTGCCATCGATCACCGTCGACCGGCTTGCCGCACTCATGCGGGAAAAGGATTCGGGAAAGCTGCTGCTTCTGGATGTCAGGACACCGGAGGAGTTCCGGGAAAGCCATATCGAGGGCGCAGTGCAGATCGACCCGGACACGACGGCCGAAGCGTTCCGGAAGATTTTTCCCGAGGGGCTCGAAGGAAAAACGACCGTCGTGTACTGCTCTGTCGGCGAGCGGAGCGCCGTGCTGCTGGAACTGCTCCCCGACCTGTTCAGGGAGTTGGGAGGGAAGGAGGCGTACAACCTGAAGGGAGGCATTTTCCGCTGGTATGCTGACGGAAGGGAGGTCGTCGACGAAAAGGGTCCGACCGACCGCATGCATCCGTGCAATGCCTTGTGGGGAATGCTCGTCGAACCGAGGAGATCAGCCGGCTGACCCTTCCGGTACGAGGTCGGGGCAATGCCGTTGCGTCCTGAACCGGCAAAGGAACGCCGCCATGCTACCGTCCGCTCGTTCAATGACGATGCCGCCGTCCTGCCATTGGCCATTCTCGGGAGCCCAGGGGCTCGATACCGGATCCCCCTGGTTCTGGTGGATGTTGTGCACTCCCCGACCGTGCCTGAACGGTTCGCCGAACACGAACACCCGGCTGCTCTGGCGAAGCAGTGGTTCGAGCGACATGAAGGCGTTTTTTCCGGTTCCTTGTTGCCAGACGCCATCCGGGCCGAATTCCGGGCTCAGGCAGTAGTCGAGCGCTCCGGAACCCGAAACAGAGTCGAGCGAATGCCAGCCGTCCGCGAAGGATGCGACAGGAATCAGGGATGAGTCGCCGAGCTCGACGATGCGCCACTCGATACCGTTCTTCTGTTCCTTGCTGTCGAGGTCGACAGGGCAGCGAAAGATTCCCCCGTGCGTCCTGACCGTCACCGTGCAGTGGTAATAGTGGCCGTTGGTGTGGCCGGCATCGCAGGTGTAGCTGAGCAGCGTGCCCGCGAGCACGCCGTAACCGTCTCGTAGGGACATGGGCGGTATTGGATCGGTTGGTCGATACGCAACTCCCCGGAACCTGCCGGGAGTAACCGGAACGGCCATTTATCGCCGTAAGGCCATCTTTCAAATGTAGCGCTCGTCCGGGCAATCGGCAAGCCATGGAGTTGGTCGGGGCTTTCCCGGAACGTATAATTCGACTAAGGCCCTCTTTTCACAACCAGACCAGGAACCATCATGGCCAGTGCCAACGGAATCATCGATGCAGAGGCTGTCACTACCGTCAGGCTCCTGGCCGTCGATATGGTCGAAAAGGCCCGCTCGGGGCATCCGGGCCTGCCCCTCGGCGCAGCGCCCATGGCCTACACGCTCTTCACGAAAATCATGCTGCACAACCCGGCGAATCCGGCCTGGCCGAACCGGGACCGGTTCGTGCTCTCCGCAGGGCATGGTTCGGCGCTGCTCTATGCGCTGCTCCACCTGAGCGGCTACGGACTCGGCATGGATGAGCTGAAATCATTCCGGCAACTGGGCAGCAGGACTCCCGGCCATCCGGAATACGGCCACACTCCCGGCGTCGAGACGACGACCGGCCCGCTGGGCCAGGGGATCTCCACGGCGGTCGGAATGGCTGTCGCCGAACGGCTGCTGGCCGCGAGGCTGAACCTGGAAGGAGTGACGGTTATCGACCACTTCACCTATGTCATCTGCAGCGACGGGGACCTGATGGAGGGAATCAGTTCGGAAGCATCATCCCTCGCAGGGCACTTGAAGCTCGGAAAGCTGATCTGCCTCTACGACGACAACCGCATCTCGATCGAAGGGCCGACCAGCCTCACCTTCACGGAAAACGTGCATCAGCGTTACGAAGCCTACGGGTGGCATGTCACCGAGGTCGACGGAACCGACCTCGATGCCATCGAGCAGGTTGTCGACGATGCGCGAACCGTCACGGATCGACCCTCCATGATCATGGTGCATACGACCATCGGCTACGGAAGCCCGAACAAGGAAGGCTCGGCGTCAGCCCACGGCGAACCGCTCGGTCCGGACGAGACCAGGCTGCTCAAGGAGCGCTTCGGCTTTCCCCCCGACCGTACGTTCTTCGTGCCAGACTCCGTAAAAGAGCGCTTCAGGGAGGTCATGACACGAGGAGCCGCACTGGAAGCCGAGTGGCAGATCCGGTGGAAACGGTTCGGGGAGGCACGACCGGAGCTGGCTGCGTCTGTCGCAACCCTTCTTGGGGGAGGCTTCCCGGATGAGTGGCTCCCGCCGGAGGAACTTTTCGATTCCTGCAAGCCTCAGGCCACACGCCAGGCATCGAAAGCGGTGCTTACCCACCTTTCGAAAAAGGTTCCATTCCTTGTCGGCGGTTCGGCCGACCTCGGTCCTTCGACCGGTACAGCCGTTCCCGGAGCCGTGGATATCGAGCCGGACAGGTTCGACGGCTGTAATTTCCATTTCGGGGTCCGGGAGCACGCCATGGCCGCCATGCTCAACGGCATGGCTCTCTCGGGCATGCTGCTCCCCTTCGGCGCCACATTCCTCATTTTCTCAGACTACATGAAACCGGCGGTCCGGCTGGCTGCAATGATGCGCCTGCCGGTAACCTTCATCTTCACGCACGACAGCATCGGCCTCGGCGAAGACGGGCCGACCCACCAGCCGATCGAACAGCTGGCCATGCTCAGGGCGATCCCCGGGCTGACGGTCATCCGCCCGGCCGATGCCGTGGAGACCCTGGCGGCATGGCGGCTCGCCCTTACGCGAAAACGGCCTGCTGCCCTGGTCCTCACGAGGCAAACCCTCCCCTGCCTCGAGACCGATCGCGTGAAGGGGATGGCCGGTGTGGCAAGGGGCGCCTACATTCTCTCAGACTGGCCGGAACCCTTAGTGCCGGCGGAACGGCGTATCCTGGTGATCGCGACGGGATCGGAGGTACACCCGGCGCTCGCAGCGAAGCGATTGCTGGAAATAGAGGGTGTTGCCGTGCGCGTCGTCTCCATGCCCTCCCGGGAGCTGTTCGATGAGCAACCCGAATCATGGCGCAACAGGATCATCCCGCCCGATGCAGGGAATAGGATCGTCGTCGAGGCGGCATCCCCGTTCGGCTGGGACGGACTTGCCGGGCCCGGCGGCGTCGTGCTCGGCATCGACCGTTTCGGAGCCTCTGCCCCCGCAGAGGCGTTGGCAGAAGCTTTCGGGTTCACCCCCGGGCATATCGCCGAAGCCGCCCTGAAGCTGCTGAAACCAACAGTCGGAGCATGATGATGGAAGGCATGGATGGACATGGCTGGGTCAGCGGCAGCGAAGAGCAGGTCGCCGAACAGGCTGCGGCGTTCATCACGGCCGAGGCCTGCCGGGCTGTGGCCGCCAGGGGGTGCTTCAGCCTCGTGCTCGCCGGAGGTACGACGCCCCGCCGGCTCTACGAACTTCTGGCCGGGAGGGCCAGGGAAACTGTCGGGGCGACGCTTCCCTGGCGGCAGACCTTCCTTTTCCAGGGGGATGAGCGGTATGTGCCTTCGACGCATCCCGACAGCAACTACGGCATGGCAAGGGAAACGCTCCTCATGCATATCGGCATCCCCCCGCAGCAGATCGTGAGGATGCCGGTCGATTCAGGGGATGCGACCGAAGACGCCCGACGTTACGAATCGATGCTCAGGGATGTGTTCCGGAAACCGGGATGGCGCTCTGAAAGGGGATTCCCGGTCTTCGACCTCGTGATGCTCGGACTCGGCGACGACGGCCATACCGCATCTCTTTTCCCGGGAAACCGGGAAGCGCTGGAAGAAGATGTGCGATGGACCATCCCGGTCGATGCGCCTGACGCCAGGCCGCCGGGCTCGCGGCTCACCATGACCCTGCCGGTCATCAACAACGCCGAATCCGCAATGTTCCTGGTGCCTTCGGGCCGTTACGGCCTTGCCTGGTCGATCCACACAGGCCAGCGTCCCGACCTGCCCGCCGGCATGGTCAGGCCCCGGAGTGGAAAGCTGTTCTGGTTCGTCGCCGGAAGGAAATAGCCCAGGGGTTCAGCCCGACGGACATTCTTCTCTCACATTCTCTTCAAATTGCCCCGGACTTCAGTCCGGGGAGGACTCATAGATCCGTTCGTCCGATTCCGGTCCCCAGGAGTGCACCGGATAACGATCGGGCAGGATGCCGTCAAGGGAGTCCCTGATGCTGTCGACGATGGTCCACGAACGTTCGAGGCTGTCGCGCCTGATGAAGTTCATCTGGTTGCCGGCGACGGCATCGAGCAGCAGGCGGTGGTAGGGGGTCAGGCCCTTCTCGGCGAAGGAGGTGCGATAATCGAATTTCATGAACACCGGGTCGGTGACCAGCTCCTCGCCGGGCCGTTTCGTTCCGAACCTGATGGCGACGGTTTCGTCGGGCTGGATGCCGAGCACCACCTGGTTCGGCGTACAGGCGGCTGTACCGTATTTCCCGTAGAAGTTCTGGGGAGGGCATTTGAAGGTGAGAACGATTTCGGTCACGGTGCGTCCGAGGCATTTGCCCGCCTTCATGTAGAAGGGTACGCCCGACCAGCGCCAGTTGTCCACCATGAACTTCACGAAAGCGAAGGTCTCGACCTTCGAATCCGGAGCGACCCCCTTCTCGCCGAGGTAGCCCTCGTACTGTCCGGTCACGACCGAGTCATGGACGGTTTCGCGGCTGAAAAGGCGGAGCGAACGCAGGACCTTTGATTTTTCGTCCCTGATGGAGTCGGGGCTGAGTTCCACGGGAGGCTCCATGGCGATGGCTGCGAGCAGCTGGAGGCCATGGTTCTGGACGATGTCGCGAAGCAGGCCTGACTCCTCGTAGTAGGCGCCCCGGCTGCGGATGCCGAAATCTTCGGCGATGGTGATCTGCACCTGCTCGATGTACTGCCGGTTCCAGAGCGGTTCGAACATGCCGTTCGAAAACCTGAAGACCATGATGTTCTGCACCGGCTCCTTGCCGAGGTAGTGGTCGATGCGGTAGATCTGGTTTTCGTCGAAAGCCTCCTCAAGGATACTGTTCAGCTCCCGGGCACTCTTCAGGTCATGTCCGAAAGGTTTTTCGACGACGATCTTGCGCCATCCGGGACACGGGTGTTCCCGCCCTCCGAGTCCGGCAGTGACGAGGTTGCGGACGATGACCGGCGCCAGGCTGGGCGGCGTCGAAAGGTAGAACAGCAGGTTGCTGCATCCCCCATCATCTCCCCGGGTACGCATGATTTCATTGTAAAGGGAGATATAGCCCCCGGGTTCGTCGAGCTCGGTGTTGACGTAGAAAAGCTGCTCGCAGAACTCGTCGAAACTCTGCCGGTCGTCGACCGATTCCGGCGAGAGCTCGATGACACGGTCCCGAACGTACCGGCGGAACTGTTCATGGGTGTATCCTGCCCGGCCGACGCCGATCACGCGCCAGGCGGAGGGCAGGTGGCCCCAGCGGGAAAGCTGGAAGATCGAAGGAAACAGCTTCCTCAAGGCGAGGTCGCCACCGGCTCCGAAAATGACGATCGTGAAGGTCTCCGGGCGAGGGCTCATGATGAAGCCTCCCCATCCCCTGAAGCAGTGTAGCCATGGCCACCGAACTCGTGTCGAAGCGCCGCGACGACCTTGTCGGAAAAATTGTCACGTGAACGGGAGCTGAAGCGCCGGAACACCGAATCGGCGATCACGGGAATCGCAACACCTTTTTCGAGTGCGGCCTCCACGGTCCAGCGTCCCTCGCCCGAATCGGCGATCGCGCTGCCGAGATAGGAGAGCTTGCCGTCCTTTCGGAAAGCCTTTTCGGCAAGCTCCATGAGCCAGCCCCTGATGACCGAGCCGTTCGACCAGACACGGGCCACCGTTTCATGGTCGATGGCGAAGCCGCTCGCCTCAAGCAGGTCGAACCCTTCGCCGATCGCTTGCATCATGCCGTACTCGACGCCGTTGTGGACCATCTTCACGAAATGGCCGGCGCCGGACGAACCCATGTAACCATATCCATTCTCGACACACAGGTCACGGAAAAGCGGTTCGAGAGAGTCGTACGCCTCCCTGCTCCCGCCGACCATGATGCATGCGCCATGCCTTGCCCCCTCGAGCCCTCCGCTGGTACCCGAGTCGAGCAGGGTGATTCCTTCCCGTTCAAGTTTCGCGGCACGCGCTACCGTATCGGCGTAATGCGAATTGCCGCCGTCGATGACGATATCGCCTTTCCGGAGGAGCGGGATCAGCCCATCGAGGACCGAATCCACTGCAGCGCCGGCAGGTACCATGATCCAGACGATTCCGGGTGTATCGAGCCCGGCGACTAGATGTTCGAGGGAAAGCGCCGCAGAAGCCCCCTGTTCCGCCAGCCGACTGACCGCATCCTGCGAGAGGTCGTGCACCACCACCTGATGACCGCATTCCAGAAGGTGCTCCACCATGCTGAAGCCCATTTTGCCAAGTCCTATGAATCCGATCTTCACTGTCAACGCTCCTTTCTGGGATGAGATTACGGAGCAAGCCACCCTGTCCTGTCAAGCTCCTGCTTCAGCAGGTCGAGGTGCCGCTCCATGAGTGGAATCAACGGTTCGGCAGCAGGGAGTCCGCTTGCCTTGATGGCCTGCTCCATGGCGAGGGCGTGCCTGCTCATCCTGACGGCTCCGATCGTAGCAGATGCCCCCTTGATGGTGTGAGCCATGAGACCCACCTGCCGGGCATCACCCTCGCGCATTGCCTGGTACAGCCCGGAAATCAGCGTCGGCGCTTCTTCGATGAACTGCGTGATGACCTCGCGGGCTATTTCGGTATCCTGATCCAGCCTCAGCAGCATACCCTTTTCGTCGAAGATCTCCCCGTCGAGCGGATCGTGGGCGTTCATCTCTCCGAGTCCGGCAGGAATACCGAATGACTCGATGCGGTGCTGCAGATATTTTTCGAGCATCCTGAGGAAATCCTGCTTCCGTACCGGCTTGGCGATATAGTCGTCCATGCCTGCAGCGATGCAGCGCTCCCGGTCGCCAACCATGGCGTTGGCGGTCATTGCCACGATCGGAAGGGATCGATTTGCCTCTCCTGCCTGGCCGTTCCTGATCAGCCGCGTCGCCTCGAAACCGTCGAGTTCGGGCATCTGGCAGTCCATGAACACCAGGTCGAAATGCCCTCTGCCGAGCACCTCGAGGGCTTCGATACCGTTGACGGCCACTTCCGGTTCATAGCCAGCCTTCCGAAGCATCGAAACGGCGACCTGCTGATTGACGAGGCTGTCCTCGACAACCAGCAACCTGGCTGAAGTCTTCGAAAGGTCGGATGACGGATCGTCCGCCGGCCGCACGTCAACGACGGCTTTCATTCTCTGCGCGGAGCCGGTCAGCGCCTCGAAAAACTCTTTCCGCCGCACCGGCTTGTGCAGGCAGACATCGGCCAACCGTTCGAAGGATACCGAGGCCGACCCACGCCGTCCGAAAGCCCGCATCACGATTATACGCATATCGTGCCCGGCGCTGCTGAACCGGATCTTCCGGCACAACTCCATCGCGGGCATGCCTTCGAGCGAATCATCGATCACGACGATTCGCGGGACGAAACCCGAGTTGAGGACGGTTTCAACCGTAACAAGCGCTTCCGGGCCGTCGACGGCGGAAAGGCAGCGGCAGCTCCATGATCCGAGAAGTTCGGAAAGCATCTGCCGCCTCAAGGCATTCCCGTCGACCAGGAGCACGTCGAGCCCCGTCAGGTCAGGAAGGGGCCGGGAAGCGCTCTCGCCGCTACTCTGCTGCCTGACGAGCTTCAGGCGGTACACGAAGGTCGAGCCCCCTCCGGGTACGCTGCTGACCGTTATGCCGCCCCCCATTTTTCGTGCAAGATGGGCAGATATCGACAACCCGAGACCCGTTCCGCCGTACTTCCTTATGGTCGACCCGTCACCCTGGGTGAACGGCGCAAAAATGGAGTCGATCCGGTCTGCGGGAATACCGATGCCGGTATCGGTGATCGACAACAGCAATGAGAGGCCTTCGGGTGTTTCCTGTTCGAGCTCGGCCCGGACGATGATTTCCCCGGAAGGGGTGAACTTGATGGCATTCCCGATCAGGTTGATCAGCACCTGCCTGATCCTCGACGGGTCTCCGGTAACCAGCTGAGGAAGGCCCAGATCGGGGCAGAGGGTAAGGTCGAGGCCTTTTTCGTGAGCCTCGAGGCCGAGCATTTCCGTAACGTCTTCGAGCAGGGTGAGCAGGTTGAAGCCGATATGGTCGAGATCCAGCCGATTGGCCTCGATCTTGGAAAAATCGAGTATATCGTTGATCAGCTTCAGGAGATTCCTTCCGCTCGTGATGATCGTCTCGACATATTTTCGCTGCTCAGGGGTGAGCGATGTCTCGAGCAGCAGGTCGGACATGCCGATAACGCCATTCATCGGGGTCCGGATCTCATGGCTCACATTGGCAAGGAACTCGCCTTTGGCGGCATTTGCCGCCTCGGCCTTCATGGCCATCAGCCTTGCGATTCCTATGGATTCCTCGAGCTGGAGGTTCATCTCGATGAGTGCGTTCCGTGCCTGGCTGGCGTCCTCGACAAGGTTGAGGAGCGCTGCCCGCTGGGCGCTCGCGCTGTCGACCGCAATGGATATGTCCTGCGACTCTTCCGGAAAGAGGCCGTTTCCCTCTGCCGCCCGAACGGACAAGAACTTTTCGATCTCCGGCACGTCGTCTGTCGGCAACCGATGCGCCGGCGGTTTACCAAGTTCGGTGCAAAGCCTGTTGACTTCAGCCTTCAGCTCGATCGTCCGCTTTTCACGTCCGACCATGAGGCTGTTGAAACGTTCGAGTTCGCTGATGGAGCCCCGGAACTCCTCCTCCATTTTTTTCCTCTCGGTGATGTCGGCTGTCATCAACACCGCGAGGGCCACCTCATCCCCCAGAAAGCAGGGGCTCAGACGGGACTCGAGCCAGATCAGTTCACCCCCTGCCGGCTGAATGCACGACTCGATCCTGGACGACTCGCCGGTCCCGAAAACAGCCTCGAGCCCGCTCCGGAAAAGATCGTGCTGCCCATCCGGGAAAAGGTCGTGGAGGAAGAGTCCTGTAAAATCCTGCTGGGGATGGAGAGGCAGGCTCCGGTTCATATAGACGATCTTCCTGTCGCGGTCGACAGCGATGATCGTATCGGAACTGCAGGTGAGTATTGCGGAAAAAAGGTCTTCGCCGGACATGAAAGGAAACGGAGCTACCGCATTTCCTTCCAGGATGCGACCTGGTACCGGCATCCCGGCACCTGCATCCAGACCGGTCATGAAGTTGCAATACTCCATTTCCATGGACTTCCTGCCGAAGCCCTCCTCCACCTCTTCGCGACCGACAGCATGCAGGGCTGACTCGAGATCCGCTATCCTGCGCTGCAACTCCTCATAAGTCGGAGATGATGTTGACATAGGCTGGGGAAATCTGGGTATTTAATGGACTCGCGGTTCCTGACCGGTGTACGTCCTGGTCAGACGGCATGCATGTACCTCACGAAGAGAGATCCAGGAAGCTTGTCGGCCTCCGTTCAGTCGAATACTATCCGAGAACAAATGCTGTCGGTGCATCGTTTCAATTACTGCCCGATGCGGCCGCTGTCATCTTCTCATATCGATCGATCAGAACCTGGTTGATCCTTGACCATAGTTTGTCTTCCACGAATTCGAGCCCCAGGGCTTTCATGTCACTCAGACACGCTCCATCCTGCAGAAGTCGAAGGCATGCGGTAAAGAAGGAATCGACATCCCCTGCCCTTGCCACAAATCCGGCGCGTGACCTCTTGACCAGCTCCATGCAGCCACCTTCATCGGAGACGACGGAGGGCAGGCCAGAGGCAAGCGCTTCAAGCACGACGTTGCAAAACGCTTCGGTGGTGGACGGAAAGATGAAAACGTCGCCGCTGGCATAGGCTTCGGGAAGCGATTCCCCCGTCAGGTATCCGGCAAAAACCGCTTCGGGCATCTGCCGCATCATGCGCTCCTCTTCAGGGCCTGAACCGATCATGACGAATCGAACCCGATCGCCATACCCTTCTTCCATGAACCGCCTGTAGAGGGATATCACCACTTCGATGTCCTTGTAAAGTACGAACCTTCCTGCATAGATGAAGACGGTTTTCCCTTCTGCACTCCATGACAGCCGCAGTTTTTCGGATCGGCGTGCAGGATCGAACAGTTTCCTGTCGATGCCCCGCGACCACAGTTCGATGTTCCGTACACCCTTGGACACAAGCTTGAGCTTCGTGCTTTCGTTGGGTGCAAGCACTACGTCGCAGGCATTGTAAAACCTTACCAGGTAATCCCATGCAAGCTTTTCGGCGAAACCGAGGCGATAGTAGCTCAGGTAGGACGGAAAATCGGTATGAAATGCCGATCCTGTCGGAATCCCCTTTTTTCGGGCGTATTGAAGAAATTTCCTGCCGACCATATCGGGAGTCGATATGTGGATAAGGTCGGGAGCGAAACGGTCGAGCTCCTGCCCGATACGGTTATGACAGAATCCAAACCGGTAATCGGAATACATCGGAACCGGAACGGAAGGAACCCGGTGAACCTCAAGAGAGGGATCCTCCTGCGGAGAGATGTCGGGCGACCACACGGCAACATCGTGTCCTGATGTCCTCAGAGAGTCGACCAGCTGGTAGATCGAGCGTACGGCGCCATCCTTATCCTTGACATAGGTACCTGCGTATATGGCTATCTTCATATCGCGACAGCAAATACTGAAAAATCTTTACGTTGCCCTGCAGTTGGAGCCTGCCGCCCCGATCGGGTGGCTCATCAGGCCGTCATACTCCGCTTCAACAGGATTTGGCACTGTCAAAGGTAACATTTCCCCGTCAAAAAGCCGCGCCGAAAGCCGGTGGTCACAGCTTCAGGGAAAGCCTTGCGATAAGCGGATTGACCAGGCGCCGGTAATCCGACCAGGACATCTTCAGCAATTCAGTGTGTGCTCCTGCGTTGAACGTGATGTCATGCTCCTCGTCCAACTCGTCGTCGACATACACCTCCATGCCGTAAAGATTCCCGAACGGAGGCATGGCTCCGATCTCGCATTCGGGAAAAAGCCCCCCGAACTCCTTCTCCTCGGCAAGTGCGACATCCGCCGTTCCGCAAAGCGCCCGAAGCAGTTCGAAATCGAGCTGCCTCGATGCGGGCAGGACCACCATGGCCATCTTGCCGCCAGCCGACACCATGACCGTCTTGGCAAGCTCCTTGCCCGAGACATGGGCCGCAGCAGCGATCTCCTGCGCCGTATAGGCGGGAGAGTGGCTGATGACGAAATACCTGATGTGATGGCTGTCGAGAAAATCCCTTAACCTTCGTATGGGCATGGTCTCCTCCATGTTAGTCGGATTAGCCGGATGCCCTGTCGTTCGACAGTGCTGATGAACATCGGGGATGATGAATGCAGGCGTACAGACCATCCATTCACGGGTATACGGAACAACCGGAACAAAAAGGGTACAACGGCACTATCAGCGCGGGGGCTGGATCCGGGAACGCTGACCGGAGGGACGAAAAAGGCAATTCCTTGTTATCAGGTCTTTTTCGAGGTCACAAGGCTCATGACTTCAAGAAGGGCATGAAGTAATGTAACGAAAATGGGGTTTCAGGAACAAACGGCATCCGCGATTTTCATGCCGGCCGCTGCTGCATTACCCGCCATCCCGGAACGACTCCGATTCGAGCCACTTTTTCAGCACAGGATAGGCCTCGGCGTAACCGGCTTCCAGAATTGCCGGCACGGCAGACATGTCGACCAGGCTGAAGCCGCTCAGGTCGGGAGTTATCACCAGGTCGGCATCCTGTATCTGAAGTGCCGATATGGTTCGCAGCGCGCTGTAGAAGGCGTTCATGAGCAGCGTGGCAAGGTGTTCGGGCCTGCTGAACGTATGGCGCCCGAGCAGATCGACGCAGACGATCCGTCCTGCCCCCATCTCCAGGAGAGGCGAAATGGGAACGTTCTCGGTCAATACTCCGTCGACGAGCAGCATATCCCCATACTCGACGGGGCGGAAGATGCCGGGAATCGAGGAGCTGGCCATGACTGCCGTCGCGACATCCCCCTCCCGGAAAACCACTTTCGTGCCGGTACTGACGTTGGTCGAGACGATGGCAAGAGGTATCGGGGCATCCTCGATGCGGCGGGAACCGAGCAGACGGGTGACCACGGCGCCGAACTTCCTGTTCGACAGCAGGCCGTATTCCGAAAGCGTGAGTCCTGAAAGATCGGACCAGTCGAGGTCAATCGACACGGTTTCGATCTCCTTCCAGGTTTTTCCGAACGCATGCAGCGCGGCGACGAATGACCCGATACTCGTACCTGCGACGATATCGGCCTTGAACCCGAGTTCATGCATCGCCTTGAGCACACCGATATGGGCCGCGCCCAGCACGCCTCCACCCCCGAATGCGATACCGATGGGTCCCCTCGTATCGGTGACGCCCGATGACTCCTTCTCAAGTTCAGATTCCATGTTCATGCAAAAAGGTTGATGATCCAGCGAAGCAGGCGCATTTTCCCTGAGCCGTAGGGGGGATAGCGGAGATCGGGATCCGGAAACCCGGACCTGACCAGCACGCTGCGTGTCGCCGTGAATGTTTCGAAGCCGGCGCGGCCGTGATAGACGCCGATCCCGCTCATGCCCCGGCCGCCGAAGGGCAGGCCCATGACCGATGCCTGGAAAAGCAGGTCGTTGCAGCAGACCCCTCCGCTCAGGGTCCGCGCCTCCACCATGTCGAGCTCATCCGGATCGCGGCTAAACAGGTACACGGCGAGCGGCTCGCTGCCGGCCCGGACGATCTCCACGGCCTCCGGCAGCGATGAAAACGCGAGGACCGGAAGCACAGGACCGAACACCTCCTCCTGCATGAGCGGAGAGCCGGGCCGCACACCCCGGAGGATCGTGGGGGCAATGTACCGGTCGGCACTGTCGGCCTGGCCTCCGGCAACCACCTCTCCTTCAAGGAGATAACCGCTGAGCCGCCGGAATTGGCGATCGTCCGCGATTCGGGCATAATCGGGGCTTTCCCTGGGGTCAGGTCCGTAAAACCGGTCGACCGCCTCACGCATAAGATCGAGCAACGGGGCTTCCACAGACTCCTGCACCAGCAGGTAGTCCGGAGAGATGCAGGTCTGGCCGGCATTCAGGAACTTGCCCCAGACGATCCTCCGGGCGGCAATGTGAAGATCGGCCTTTTCCGTCACGATGCACGGGCATTTCCCACCCAGCTCGAGGGTAACCGGCGTGATCAGGCGCGCAGCCGCCTGCATGACCTCCCGACCCTTGGTAAGGCTTCCGGTGAAAAAGATGTGGTCGAACCGGTGTCGAAGCAGATCCGCGGAGTGCTCAGGACCGCCCTCGACGACCCGGAAGGCCTCCTGGTCCAGGTAAGGGGGAAGTTCCGAAGCCAGCAGGCGTGATGTCGCCGGCGCCATCTCGGACGGTTTCAGGAGCGCGCAGTTCCCCCCTGCCACCGCTCCGATGAGCGGGGCGAGGCAAAGCTGGAGCGGATAGTTCCATGCCCCGATGATGAGCACCAGGCCGAGCGGCTCCCGGCTCACTCGTGCCCGCCCGGGCTGGTAGTGCAGGGGCACGGAAACCCGCCTCGGCTTCATCCACCGCCTGAGGTGTTTCCGTACATGCCTGATTTCGGAGAGAAGCCAGCCGGTCTCGGTCAGGAACGTTTCCGCGGCAGGCTTGCGAAGGTCGGCGTAGAGAGCCCGGGCTATGGCCGCCTCGCGTTCGCGGAGAAACGACTCGAGGCCGTCGAGCTGGGCGATCCTCCACCCTGCCGGCTTTGTCCGGCCGCTGTCGAAATAGTTTTTCAGCCCGGCATGCATCCGGTCGTCATACAGAAAACTCATTGCACCGCAGCGATTGACGTGTATCAGGCCATCTCCCCTTAATGTATGCCATTCAACGTAAAGATGACGAATGTTGCCCGTAAAGGCGTTCAGGCGTACATTCATGATTAGGTATCCTTCGGGATCCCCGTATCACCAAACCGTAGAGCACCACCAAGCATGGAATGGATCTTCCGACCGGAATCCTGGATCGCCCTCGTCACCCTGACGTCGCTTGAAATCGTCCTGGGCATCGACAACATCATCTTCATCTCCATCATCGTCAGCCGCCTGCCGGCTGAACAACGGGGAAAAGGCCGCATCATGGGACTCGGGCTGGCCATGTTCACCCGGATCCTCCTGCTGCTGTCGATCACCTGGGTCATGGGACTGACCGCCAACCTGTTCACCCTGTTCGACCATGGAATCTCCGGCCGTGCCCTCATCCTTTTCGGCGGAGGGCTCTTCCTGCTCGCCAAGAGCACCCGTGAAATCCATGAATGCCTCGAAGGAGGAGAGCACTCCGAAAACAAAGGTTCGGCCTCCGGATTCGTCTCCACCCTCATCCAGATCGCGCTCATCGACATCATCTTCTCGCTCGATTCGGTCATCACGGCCGTCGGGCTTGCCCGGGACATCCCGGTCATGATCCTCTCCATCATGATCGCCGTCGGCATCATGATGGTCGCGTCGAAAGCGATCGGAGAATTCGTCGATCGCCATCCGACCATCAAGATGCTGGCCCTCAGCTTCCTGATCCTGGTGGGGGTAACGCTCATTGCCGAAGGGGTCGGGTTCGAGTTCCCGAAAGGGTACATCTATTTCGCCATGGCGTTTTCGGTGTGCGTGGAGATGCTGAACCTCAGGCTGCGCAAAAAAGAGGACGAACCGGTGCACCTGCACAAGGCCATCGAAGAGAACGAAACGCCGTAACCCTATCGCCGGGAACCATTTCGGATCCGGTTACAGTTTAGAACAGACAAGCCCGGGGCTGCCGATTCCGGAGGCAGCCTTCTCCTCAAAGGAACCTTCCCGACCGGAAAAAGGAACACGCCACATGCCTGTACCCCAGAAGCTCACTCCGACCCAGCTCTTCAACCGATGCGACCCGGCCCAGTTCGGATTCGAGACCACGGCCGAGCTCGATGGGACGACCGAAATCGCCGGGCAGGAGCGCGCACTCGAAGCCATAAGGTTCAGCATGGGCATCCGGCACGACGGTTTCAACCTGTTCGCCCTCGGACCAGCCGGTACGGGTAAGCAGTCGGCCGTCCTGCACCTGCTGAACCGCCTTGCTCCCTGCGCCGCCAGCCCCGACGACTGGTGTTACGTCTACAATTTCGAAAAACCGCGCCATCCCAGGGCGCTGCGCCTCCCGCCCGGCCGCGCCGGCCAGCTTGGCAGCGACATGGAGCGCCTCGTCGAGACGCTCTTCAGCGTCATTCCTGCGGCGTTCAGCAGCGAAGAGTACCAGACGAGGGAAAAAGAGATCAACGAATCCTTCCAGGAGCAGCAGGGGGTCGCCATCGAGGCGCTCGAACGGAAAGCCCAGTCGCAGGATATCGCACTGATCAGGACTCCGGGCGGATTTGCCTTTGCGCCCACAAAAAAGGGAGAGGTCCTCAAGTCCGAAGATTTCATGCGGCTGAAGCAGGAGGATCGTGACAGGATCGAAGCGGAGATGGGACAACTCAAGGATGCCCTCCAGTCGATCATGGCACAGATCCCGAAATGGCACCGCGAAACCAACGAAAAGCTCAAGGAGCTGAACCGGGATGTTGCAGGTTTCGCATTGAAGCCGCTCATCGGCGAAATCCGGTCGAAATACGAGACGCTGCCCGAAGTCGTCAGCTACATCGACGCGATCGAAAACGACATCATCGAGAACTTCGACCAGTTCCTCGAGAAGGAGCCCAGCCCGCAGGAGCTGTTCATGGGAGGCGGCCAGCCCAGGACGGGTTCGAAAGGCCGCTATTTCGTCCGTTACCGGGTCAACGTCATGATCGACAACACGAATACGAACGGAGCCCCTGTAATCCTCGAAGACAAGCCCGCCTGCCAGAACCTCATCGGGGATATCGAGCACTCGTCCCAGATGGGCACCCTGGTCACCGATTTCACGCTCATCAAGCCGGGAGCCCTGCACCGGGCCAACGGCGGCTACCTGGTGCTCGACGCCCGTCGCCTGCTGCTCGAACCGTTCGCATGGGAGGCGCTCAAGAAGGCCATCCGCACCCGTCAGATCAGGATCGAGTCGCTGGCGCAGCTCTACAGCCTGGTCAGCACGATTTCGCTCGATCCGGAGCCAATCCCCCTTCAGGTGAAGATCATCCTGCTCGGGGAGAGGACGCTCTATTACCTCCTCAACAACTACGATCCCGATTTCAACGAACTGTTCAAGGTAGGTGCCGATTTCGAGGACGAGATGGAGCGAAATCCCGAAAATTATCTCGCATACGCACGGCTGATCGGTTCGATGGCCGTTCGTGAAAAGCTTCGTCATTTCGATCGGGGCGCCGTGGCACGTGTCATCGAGCATGGATCGCGCATGGCGGGAGACGCAACGAAGCTGACCACCCACCTGCAGGGGATCTGCGACCTGGTGCACGAAGCCGACTACCATGCTTCGGAAGGCAGCCGTGCCCTGGTGACGGCCGGGGATGTGCAGGCGGTGATCGACGCCAGGGTGCACCGCGCATCCCGGGTCCAGGAGCGGATCAGGGAGGCGATGATGCGCAACACCATCCTGATCGACACCTGTTCGGAAAAAATAGGGCAGATCAACGGACTCTCCATCTACTCCCTCGGCGACCGGAACTTCGGCCAGCCAAGCAGGATCACGGCGAGAATCAGGCTCGGCAAGGGCGAAGTGATCGACATCGAACGGGAGGTCGAGATGGGCGGCCCCATCCACTCGAAAGGGGTGCTGATCCTGTCAGGGTTCCTCGGCGCGCGCTATGCTCCGGAGCAGCCGCTTTCTCTTTCGGCCACGCTGGTCTTCGAGCAGTCCTACGGCGGGGTTGAAGGGGACAGCGCATCCTCTGCGGAGCTGTACGCCCTGCTTTCGGCCATCTCCGGCCTGCCCATCAGGCAGTGGTTTGCCGTGACCGGTTCGGTAAACCAGTACGGCGAGGTGCAGGCGATCGGCGGGGTGAATGAAAAAATCGAGGGATTTTTCGACCTCTGCAGCGAGCGCGGCCTCGACGGTCGCCAGGGAGTGCTGATACCCGCCTCGAACGTGAGCAACCTGATGCTCAGGCAGGATATCGTGAAAGCCGTCGAGGAGGGTAAGTTTTCGATCTGGCCGGTCTCCCATGTCGACCAGGGCATCGAGATCCTGACCGGAGTGCCGTCAGGCGAACAGGATGAGGCCGGGGTCTGGTCGCCGGGATCGGTCAATGCGAGGATCGTCGAGCGGCTTGACGCCATGACAAAAAAACAGAAGGAGTTCGATTCCGACCTGGAAAACGATGATGAAGAAAAGAAAAGCTGACCGCAACCGGAAGGAACGAAGGACATGGAACCGGGAATGAGACAAGGCATGATCCGTACGATTGCCGTGGCGCTCGACTGCTCTCCGCACAGCAAGGCATCGCTCGTCGCCGCAGCCGAAATGGCCGTCCGGCTGGGGGCCGAATTGATCGGCATCTTCGTGGAAGACATCAACCTGCTTCGGATGGCCGGGTTGCCGTTTGCCGAAGAGATCCGCCAGTACAGCATGACGACCGGCAAGCTCGACGAGGCGCAGCTCGAACGACTGCTCCGGTTCCAGGCCAGGGATGCGCAGGAGCAGTTGCAGCGTACCGCAGAGGAGTTCACGCTCCGCCACACCTTCCGGGTATTGCGGGGCATGGTGCCGGAAGAGCTCATGTCGGCCGCTCCCGACGCCGATATCCTGGTGCTTGGAAGAAGCGGCAGGTCGCCGTCATGCCGCAAAGGCCTGGGCTCGACGGCCAGCACCGCACTCCGGGAGGGAAAGATGACCGTGCTGCTGATGAGGCCGGGCTGCACCGCAGCCGAAGGCCCCCTGCTGGTGCTCTACGACGGGTCGGAGGGTTCGATGCGCGCCCTCGGCACCGCACTGGCCATAGCTGGTCCCGAGAGCCTCCTCCATCTCGTCGTCATCGACCGGGAACCCGATGCCGAAGAACGAAGCAGGCAGGAAACCCTTACGCTCGTCGAGCCCTCCGGACTGCAGGTCGAGTACCACCACCTGCCGGTCGCAGACGGCAGGCAGCTTGCGAGGTACATCAGGATGATCGACTCGGGCCTGCTCGTGCTGAGCGACCGGATGAATCTGCCTGAAGAGACCCTCCGCGCGCTTGTCAACGACATCGACTCTCCCGTGCTGATCGTCAGATGACGGCGACCTCAGGGAGCCGGAATCCAGCTCGCGATCCTTTTTGCGGCCAGGTAGGCTCCCCACGCAGCCGTATCGAGGAGCGACCGGTCATCCGCCCCCTCCCCGCGGAACGCGGCTATCTCTCCGTCGTCTGCAGCCCACGATGCCAGGGCGGCCAGCAGCGCAATCCTTGCCTGCGGCCTGGAGTGTTCAGGAAGCACGGCAACCGCATGGTCCAGCCAGCTTTTACCGGGTCCCGGCAAGCCCCCGCTCCATTCGGAAACGACCTCTTCGACCAGTCCGCGCACGGCGGCATCAAGCGTCGAGCCTGCCGATTCGGCGGAGGACGCGAAGCGCAGCAACCCGCCGGAAACCCCTGCATCGGGCTCCGCCCAGCGGAACTCCTCCGGTAATGCCATCTTGGGTTCCCCGGTCAGGAATCTGCCCGGCACAACATCGAGCGTGGCGATCCGTCCCGAAACGAAGTTGCTGAACAGCCTGAAAGCCGGCCCGCTCACCAGGGGGAGTTTGCCGACGACCGGCATCATCGTGTCGTCGAGGAACAGGTTGACCATACGGTTGATGTAGTGGAACATGACTGCCGTGCCCATTATGGCCGGAGCCGAATTGCGCGGGAACGGAGGCTGGAGGCCAATCGCATTTTCCCGATCGCCCGTCGCGGCGGCCCACTCGACGATCGACGCCGGTACTCCGTCGTCTCCGACATGCGCGCCGGAGCCCTCCAGCATCGAGGTGTGCGCCTGCACGCAGTATGGGCACCGGTTCGAATCCGATACCGCTACGGCCACCGCCTCCTTGAGGGCGCGGTACGGACCGGCGACGAGCGTCTCCCTGCAGGCGCTCCAGACGCCCGACATCAGTTCGGGGTCGAGATGGTGCATCGTGATGGGCGGCACGGTCTGGAACTCCAGTTCGAGCTGCCGGTAGACCGCCGCCGAAAGCCCCTCCGCGTGTGCGATGTCCGGCGGGGTCAGGTGCCGTATCGACAGCGGGGTCAGGTTCCTGAAAATCATCTGTTCGATTGACTGAAGCATGGGGAACTCCTCGTCAGATGGTTAATGGAGAATACCGGCACGAAGGTGCCGGAAATGCAAGGGAATAACCGAACGAACAACACCGCGAAGGGAATTGTTTCTTCAGAGGCGTTCATGGCTGTTACGGGCACCCTGAAAAAGTGACCATCACACGAAAGAGAGGCCTGCGAGGAGGATCGCCGCCGAGACCGAGGCGTTCAGGGATTCGACGTTCGGCTTCCCGCCCCCGGCATGCGGAATCCTGACGAGGCGGTCAGCCAGTTCGAGCACAGGCTTGCCGATGCCGTTGGCCTCGTTGCCGATGACCAGCACCCGCCGCTCCGGCCAGTCGTCGAAGCTCCGGTAGTCGGAGCCGTCGAGCGAGGCTGCCGACACCGAGAACCCTTCGCGCTGCAGGCGGCGGAGTTCGGCGGCGAGATCCTTCACCGCATAGTGCCGGACCGCGAAGATGCTGCCGGCGCTCGAACGGACCGCCTTGGCGTTGTAGGGGTCCGCCGTTCCATCGCTGCAGACGACCGCTTCGGCGCCGAACCAGGCGGCCGTGCGGATGATGGTACCGACGTTGCCCGGGTCCTGCACGTCGTCGAGCGCCACGACGAGCGACCTGGCGCCGACAGGATCGAACCCTTTGCCGGCCTGTTTCCTGAAGACACCGAACACCCCCTGCGGCGACGTCGTCTGGGCAAGGCGTGCGGCGGCATCCCTGTCGGCAAGGAAAAGCTTTCCGCGGTATGCGTCGATCCGCATCCTGCCGGGGGAGGCCCCCTCCTCGACGATGAGCGCTTCGAGCATGCCCGGCTCCGGCAGGCTGTCGAGCAGCTCGCGCACCGTGCGCAGCCCCTCGGCGAGGAACACCCCCTCCTGGTCGCGGTACTTCTTCTGGCCGAGTTTGGCGAAGCGGGAGAGCATTGCCTTGCTCAGCGGCTTGAAGGCGGAACTGGTCACCGGGCACCGCCAGGTCGGTTGATCTTCGCGAAAACCGCCTTCGGGTCGTGCGAGAAATCGGTCGGCGGCTCGGATGGACGGCTGGAAAGGTCCGCCGCGTCGAGCCCTATCGAAAATCCGGCCCCCTCGTCGTCATCCTGGCAGGTCTCCTTGTCGGTCATGCAGCGTCGGATGTAATCGTCGAAGGTTTCCCGGTCGAGGGAGATCGAAAGGGTCGGTACACCCTCACCCTCCCTTCCTGCCCCTTCGGCGGCAATGAGCTCCGTGAGCGCAGACATCGCACGCTCCTTCGTCACCCCGTCAATGCCTGCTTTGCGGGCCATCGAGCGGAAGGCATCTTCGCCGACCTGGTCGAGGGTTTCGCGAAGCTTCTCGAAACCGCCTGCCATTGAGGCATACGAGGTCACGGCAGCCTTCAGCGCCTCGTCGTCGAGCGGTCGGCTTCCGGAGGAGGCCGGCTTCCGGTCGCTCCGACCGCGGCCGAGGAACTCGTCATCGATTTCGTAACCATCGAGTCGACCGGCGGCATCGCCCCGCATGGCTCGGACCCTGCGCTCCGAAACGCTCTCGATCCGGCTGCCGCCCCCGTCGAAGAGGAGCTTCAGGGAAAACAACAGCCCTGCAGCACCCACGTAGAGCGCAAGGCAGAAAAGGATCCGGCCGGGATCGAAGCCGTAAAAAGCCGCAAGGGCTGTTTCGGCGCCGATCAGCGCGACGGATATGCCGGCAAGGAGACCGGCGGCCAGTCGTTCGTTCATGGTATTGTCGGGTGGCTGATTAACCTTCGCGTTCAGATGAATATCCCGATAGTGCGCATACGGTTTGACTCGTGCGCCTGTGGGTTGAAACTGCCACCTGATCCTGTCGGAAAGAGCACAGATGAACAACTTCGCTAAAAGATAACGTTCTGAACCGTAGACGCCAAGTTCTCCGCGTCCCGGCTTCCCCGGCTTGCCGCTCATCCTGACAGAAAAGCCGACGGCGATCCCCGGATACGGTATTCGAGCCATTACGGGCAGTTGGCGCGACGCCTCCCTTTATCGAAAAGTTTTCATAATTTTATCAGGCATTGTTCGTTAACGCTTTTCAGGTGAACCATCATGGAGCTTGTTGATAAAGTATCGCCTTCATCCCCGATGCATGTGCTTGTCGTGGATGACGAAAGCAACATCAGAAAAACCATGATGATGTTTTTCGACCTGCAACACCACAAGGTCACGGCTGTCTCGAACGCGAAAGATGCCCTTACCGAAGCAGGCCTCCAGATTTTCGATCTCGCGTTTGTCGATCTCCGGTTGGGCCTTGAAAGCGGACTCGATCTGGTTTCCTCGCTGCTTGCCGGCTCTCCCTGGCTGAAGATCGTGGTCATAACGGCATTCGCATCGGTGGATACGGCGGTCGAAGCGATGAGGCGCGGTGCTGTCGACTATCTTCCCAAGCCGTTCATGCCGGGCCAGCTCAAGCTCGTCCTTGAACGAGTGGCTGCGCTCCGGACGCTGGAGCAGCGCATCAATCTCCTGCAGGACGATCTGGATCGCAACGACCCGGATGTGTCGCTGAACTCCGTGTATCCCCCAATGCAGCGGGTGATCGAACTTGCCCGGCAGGTTTCGACTTCCGATGCGGTTGTCATGCTGCAGGGACCGAGTGGCACGGGCAAAACCATGCTTGCCCGGCTCATCCACCGCTGGAGCCGTCGATCCGGCAACCCTTTCGGTGTCATCTCCTGCCCCGCGCTGAGCCAGGAGCTTCTGGAAAGCGAGTTGTTCGGTCACGTCAAGGGCGCTTTTACGGGGGCCCTCAGGGACAACCAGGGACGTGTCGCGAGTTGCGAAGGGGGAACGCTTTTCCTTGACGAGATAGGTGATCTGCCGCTTTCGATCCAGTCGAAACTCCTGCGATTCATCCAGGAACGGGAATATGAACGCGTCGGCGATCAGCGCACCCGGAAAGCGAATGTCAGGATCATCGCCGCCACCAATGTCGATCTCGAATCGGCAGTCGCATCGGGCCGATTCAGGGAGGATCTCTTTTATCGCCTCAACGTCATTCAGATAACACTTCCATCTCTTGCCGAGCGTTCCGGGGATATCGAAGCATTGGCCGGCAACATGCTTGCTTTTTTCAATGCCCAGAACCACAAGGCAATTCATGGATTCAGCCCCGCGGTGCTGCAAATTTTTCGCGACTATGGCTGGCCCGGAAACATCCGCGAGCTTCGAAACGTGGTCGAAAGGGCGGTGATCCTGTGCACGACGTCGATGATCGGGGAGGAACTTCTCCCGGAGTCCATGGCGTCAGCCGTGCAACGGCAAATCATGATCGGAGACCGGATAAAACTCGAAACCATCGAGGAGCTGCATATCAGGAGGGTGCTCGCCTCGACATCATCGGTGCATGAAGCTGCCGTGGTGCTTGGCATCGACAAGGCGACCCTCTGGAGAAAGCGCAAGCAGTACGGGCTGTAAACGATGGTGCCGAAACGGTAAACAGCTCTTGCCCCCCCCTTCCCGACGGATTCCCCTCTCTTGAAAGCAATTGTATTCCCACCTCTCCTCACGGCTGAGTTCCCTGCTGTGCGACGTTGAATTTTGCACGATCGCATGGTTTTCGACCGTGCATTTTAAAACCGAAACCACCGCATTCTCCCCCTGATCCGCCCGATCAGCCTTGATCCTGCGTCTGGCACGCTATTTGTAAAAGAGGAGATAAAGGTTGAAACATGAACATCGGAATCAGACAGAAGCTGCTGCTCGGCATGAGTGGAATGCTGGCCATCGTGGCCACCATCAGCCTCATGACGATCGGGCAGATCGACGAGCTCGGAAAATCCCTGGCCATCGTGCTGAAGCAGAATTACCTGAGCGTGGTGGCCTGCCAGGATATGAAAGATGCGTTGGGAAGCATCGACAGCCTGGTGCTGAACTCCCTCCTCGGTAACAGCGGAGAGAGCAGGCGCATGGTCAACGGGCAGAAAGCGAAATTCAACGACGCGCTCGATCGTGAACTGCACAATATCACCTTACCGGGAGAACAGGAGCGTGCTGATCGTGTTCTCCGTCTGTCAGAGGATTATTTCAGGATTCTCTCCACGATCATGGAGAGCCAGGGGCCTGAGCCTGAACGACGACTCCTTTACCTGAAAAGGCTGGTGCCTCTCTCCAACGAAATCAGGCTGGTTTCCCGCGAGATTCTCGAGATGAATCAGGCGAACATGATTTCGGAAAAAAACGCATCACGCAACCTTTCGATATCGGCACGCTGGCGGGTGCTTTCCATCGGCATGGCCAGCGTCCTGCTCGCCCTGCTGCTTGGCTATCAGATTCACCGTTGGGTTCTGAATCCTTTGCGGAACCTGATTGACACGACCGAAGAGATTCGGCGTGGCAATCTGGAAGTTGTCCTCCAGACTGTTGCCCAGGATGAAGTCGGCCAGCTGTCCAGATCGTTCAACGCCATGCTGATCGCCCTGCGTCAGAACCGGAACAGCGACCTGGAGAACCTGATCCGGAGCCGCAAGCTGACAGACGATGTTTTCAGGGCCCTGCCCTTCTCGGTGGCTGTACTCGACCCCCAGGGACAAGTACAGGTCTCGACCGAAAAAGCGGTCCTGTTTTTTGGCCTGAAACCGGGAGTTTCAGTCAGGGAGCTTCCCTTCAAATGGATGCCGGGACTCCTTGACAACTCCATTGACGACCTGAAACCAGCAGGTCTCGAGGACAAATATGTACAGCAGTTCGTCGGCAACAAGGAGTACTTCTTCCAGCCAACTACCATACCGATCGTATCGGAATCCGGCAAAGTCACCGGATCGATTCTGATGATCAGCGATGTGACGCAGTTACACGAACAGCAGGAGATGAAACGAGGTATGGTATCAACCGTCTCCCATCAGCTCAAAACGCCATTGACCTCCCTGCGTATGTCAATTCACCTGATGCTCGACGAAGAGGTCGGCGCCCTGAACGGAAAGCAGAGTGAACTGCTCGTCGGTGCCCGGGAAGACTGTGAACGACTGGTCGACATGCTCGATGACCTGCTCGACCTGAACCGCATCGAATCGGGCAAGGGACAGCTCGAACCTCGCCCGGTCAAGCCGGCGCTGCTTGTCCGGGAAGGTATGGAACCGTTTCTGGGCGAAGCGAAAGACAGGAATGTGACCCTGACAGCGGTCACCTCCGGAGAGCTGCCCGATGTCGTTGCAGATCCGGCGGGTATCAGGCATGTATTCGCCAACCTGCTCTCGAATGCGCTGCGGTTTACCATGCCCGGGGGTAAGGTGACCGTCGGGGCCACACAGGAAGATGGGATGGTACGGTTTTTCGTCGAAGATACCGGTGCGGGCATTGCTTCTGAACATATGGCGCATCTGTTCGAGCAGTTTTTCAGGGTTCCCGGTCAGGATGTGCGGTCAGGGGTCGGACTCGGGCTTTCCATCGTGAAGGAACTCGTCGAAGCCCAGGGTGGAGCCGTCTCCTCACAAAGCCTTCCGGGTAAAGGATCCCTGTTCAGCTTTACGCTGCCGCGCTGCAAGCCGCAGCTTTCAAAAACGACGAAGCTCATGGAGGGAGAACAGGCATGAATATGAACGCCTATCAGGCCATCTATCTGGGGTTGCTGATTTTTCTGCTGTTAGCGGGCCTTGCTGCCCTTATTCACCAATCAATCGGAGGTTGAAATGGAGTATTTCGTGTTGCCGGTTCTGGTCGCCTGTGCGGCGTATCTCATGATCGCCGTGGTTTCGCCCGAAAAATTCTAAAGGAGTCTTCTATGTCGATACTCATGCTGTTGCTTTTGATTGGCTTGCCTGTTGTGCTTTCATGGCCGCTGGGCCGGTTCATGACTGCCGTCATGAATCCTCCGGAACATGCCGCTGACGGAAGGTTGGCAATGCTTCTGCGAAAAACCGGCGGTAAAATGCTCGACAGGGAGCAGGGGTGGCAAGGTTACCTGGTCTCCATGCTCTCGTTCAATGCCATCATGTTCACCGCCGTCGTCCTCATGCTCGCATTTCAGCAATCGCTTCCGCTCAACCCGGACAGCAGGGGAGCTCTGGAAGCCAGCCTGATTTTCAATACGGCAAGCTCGTTCGTGACCAACACCAACCTGCAGCACTATTCGGGAGAAGTGGCCATGAGCTATTTCTCCCAGCTTTTTGCCCTGACCTGGTTGCAGTTTGTTTCGGCAGCGACCGGCATCGCCTGCCTTGCGGCCCTGGCAAGGGCATTGGCGGGGAAAACGCTGATCGGCAACTTCTACCGCGATCTGGTCAGGGCCATACTGTTCCTGCTCATGCCGCTTTCCGTCGTGGTCGCCCTGCTGCTTGTTGTCGGCGGGGTACCCATGACGTTCGAAGGGGCGGCCGTGGCGCGAACGCTCGAAGGGGCGACGCAGACCATCGCCCGGGGACCGGTGGCGGCCATGGAGGCCATCAAGCAGCTCGGCACGAACGGCGGAGGATTTTTCGGGCCTAATTCGACGCACCCTTTTGAAAACCCCTCGTTCCTGACCAACGCCATCGAATGTATGAGCATTCCCCTGATTGCGATGGCATCGGTCTGGATGTTCGGACGCATTACCGGAAGGATGCGCCACGCCGCAGTGATCTTTGCCGTGATGCTGCTCATGCTTCTCCTGAAAGCCGGCATTGCCCTTTCCCTGGAAAGTGCTCCGGCCATGGCCTTCAGTGGACTGCCCATCGACGCCATGTCGAATCTCGAGGGCAAAGAGCTTCGCTTCGGTCCAGCCACAGGGGCGATATGGGCGGCCGTTACGACGGCGACCAGCAACGGGTCGGTCAACTGCATGCACGACAGCCTCAATCCCCTGACCGGCCTGGTCCCGCTCGCCGGGATGTGGCTGAATGTGATTTTCGGGGGCGTGGGAGTCGGGTTCATCAACATGTTCATCTTCATCATCGTCGGGGTCTTCATTTGCGGCATGATGGTCGGAAGGACGCCTGAATATTGCGCCCGGAAGGTTGAAACCCATGAGATGAAGCTGGCGCTGCTCGCGCTGCTGGTCCATCCCCTGCTGATCCTTGTCGGGACGGCCGTTTTCGCATCGACCTCATGGGGCGCAGGCACCGTGCTCAACAAGGGCGCTCACGGATTCACGGAGATTCTCTACGAGTTCAGTTCGGCAGCGGCCAACAACGGCTCCGGCTTCGAAGGCCTGGGTGACGGAACCGTGCCGTGGAATGTGGCGACCGGACTGGTCATGCTTCTGGGACGGTATATCCCCATTGTCCTGCCTCTGGCAATCGCCGGATCAATGGCAGCCAAGAAGCCGGTTCCCGAAACCTCAGGAACGTTGCGCATCGATACCCCGCTCTTCGCCGTTGTCATTCTCGGCAGCGTGCTGCTGATCGGCGCTCTGCTCTTCATGCCTGTCGCCGTCCTCGGACCGGTGGCCGACTACCTTTCGACATCTCTTCAATAACGAAATCCCGGAAACATGATGAATAATCCAAAGAGCAGCACAACTGCCGGCAACCAGGCCGGGAGTCTGCCGGGTAAAACAGAACGGAGGCGGGCGCGAAACGCCTCCATATTCGAAGGTTCGCAGGTCAGGTCTGCGATCGTGCAGTCGTTCAGGATGCTCAATCCCGTGGTCATGGCCAGGAATCCCGTCATGTTCATTACCGAAATCGGGGCCATACTGACGACGCTGATAACGATCTACGACGCCGCGACCGGCAGGGACGGGCTCATCTACAATCTGGCCGTGCTGCTGGTTCTCTGGCTGACCGTGCTGTTTTCGAATTTTGCCGAATCGCTCGCCGAAGCTCGTGGAAAGGCGCAGGCCGACAGCCTCAAAAAGACGAGGCAGAGCACGGCGGCAAACAGGCTTCGTGACGGCAGGGTGACGCAGGTCAGTTCAGACGAACTGCAGGAGGGCGACCTGGTCGTGGTCAACGCAGGCGATCTCATTCCCGGTGACGGCGAGGTGGCGGAAGGTGTTGCGATGGTCGACGAATCGGCAATCACGGGCGAATCGGCACCTGTTGTGAGAGAGGCTGGCGGAGACCGTTCGGGGGTCGTGGGCGGCACCAGGGTTATCTCCGACCGGATTGTGGTGAAAATCACCGTCTCGGCCGGCAACTCTTTCCTCGACAGGATGATCGCCCTGGTTGAGGGTGCCGTTCGCCAGAAAACCCCGAACGAACTCGCGTTGACGGTGACGCTTGCCGGATTGACCCTGGCGTTTCTGATGGTTACGGGTACGCTCTGGCCGATCGGCAGGTATTTCGGCATTACCATCTCAGTGCCGACGCTGGTTGCCCTGCTGGTATGCCTCATCCCGACCACCATCGGCGCCCTGCTTTCCGCAATAGGGCTGGCAGGCATGGACCGGGCCCTTTCGGCCAATGTGCTTGCAAAAAGCGGCAAGGCCGTCGAGCTGGCCGGCGACATCGATACGCTGCTGCTCGACAAAACCGGCACCATCACGATGGGCAATCGCCAGGCGACCAGCTTCCTCCCGCTGAACGGAGTGGATTCAAGGTATCTCGCCAGGATTGCCATGGAGGCCTCATTCGGCGACCAGACTCCGGAAGGACGTTCCATTGTCGTACTTAGCGAAAACATCCTCGGCGAGGATGCACCCGCTGAAACATCAGGATCGGAAGTCATCGCCTTTTCAGCCCAGACCAGGCTGAGCGGCCTCGATCTGCCAGACGGAAGAAAGGTGCGGAAGGGCTCCGGCGACGCCGTGCGAAACTACGTCGCAGATCAGGGTGGCACCCTTCCCGATGAACTTCAGGCTATTGTCGATTCGGTTGCCAGGAAAGGCATGACACCTCTCGTTGTCGCCGACGGAAACCGGGCGCTCGGGATAGTCGAGTTGTCCGATGTGCTCAAGCCGGGGATCACCGACCGGTTCAGACGGTTGCGCTCCATGGGGCTGCGGGTCGTGATGGTGACCGGCGACAATCCGCTGACGGCGGCTGAAATCGCAAAACAGGCAGGTGTGGACGACTATATCGCCGAGGCGAAACCCGAAGACAAACTGCAGTATATCCGCAAGGAGCAGCAATCCGGGCGGCTCGTCGCCATGATGGGTGACGGCACGAACGACGCTCCGGCCCTTGCACAGGCGGATATCGGAGTGGCGATGAATTCGGGGACACAGGCGGCCAAGGAAGCGGGGAACATGGTCGATCTCGACAGCGATCCGACCAAGCTGATCGAGATCATCGAGATCGGCAAGCAGCTGCTGATGACCCGGGGAGCGCTGACCACATTCTCGATCGCCAATGACGTCGCAAAATATTTCGCCATCATTCCGGCCATGTTCCTGCTGGCCATACCCGGGCTCCGGGTACTGAACATCATGCAGCTTTCGACGCCGGACAGCGCCATCCTATCGGCGTTGATCTTCAATGCGATCATCATCCCCATGCTCATCCCGATTGCCATCAGGGGCGTCAGATACCGACCCCTCGGTGCGGAGGCGCTCCTGCGCAACAATCTTCTCGTTTATGGTGTCGGCGGTGTCCTGGTGCCTTTTGTCGGCATCAAACTGATCGACATGATGCTTTCAATCACCGGCCTGTTCTAAGGAGTAGACTCACATGCAAACCACAATCATCGAAGATGCCGGAGCCAATCTTGCCGCATCGCTCAGAATCGCAATCGCGACCATCCTGCTGTGCGGCGGGCTCTATCCGCTGTTCATTTTCAGCTTTGCCCGCATTGCGACTCCGGAAACCGCTTCCGGGTCGCTGCTTCGGAACCAGGCCGGAAAGGTGGTCGGCAGCAGGCTGATCGCCCAGTCGTTTACACGTCCGCTCTATTTCCGGGCAAGGCCTTCGGCGGTCAAGTACGACGCTGCGGCAGCCGGGGGGAGCAATCTCTCGCCGGCAGGCCCTGAAGTAAGGAAACGTGCCGTGCAGACGATCGCAGAGTTCGGTGCCGATTCCAGGCGTCCCCTTCCTGCCGATCTTGCAGCGGCATCCGGCAGCGGGCTTGATCCCTTCATTACGCTTCGCGCCGCGCTTTTTCAAGCCCCGGGGGTTGCACTCGCGAGAGGGATGGCGGTTTCCGATGTCGAGGCGTCGGTGCGTCGCCATGCCGCCGGCCAGAAGATCTTCTGGTCCGGCGAGGGACTGGTCAATGTATTGGCGTTGAATATGGAACTCGATGCGGCACAGAAAAACAGCATCGCTCCCCGACAGTAAAACCCGGAGGCATTTCCGATGGAAGAAAACAGGGCAGACAGTTTTCTCCGATTGATCAAACGATCGCAGCGGGGTCGCCTGAGGATTTACCTCGGCTACTGTGCCGGCGTTGGCAAAACCTTCCAGATGCTGCTGGAAGCAAAGCGTCTTCGGGAGCAGGGAATCGATGTCGTTGTGGGGATCGTCGAAACGCATGGCCGAAAAGAGACGGAAGCCCTGCTCGATAACCTCGAGATCATACCCCGCAAAACGCTGACCTATCGCGGTATCGAAATCTCCGAAATGGACATCGAGGCCATCATCCGGCGGCGTCCTGCCGTTGTGCTGGTCGATGAGCTCGCTCATACCAATGTTCCGGGCTCAAGAAACGCAAAGCGGTTCCAGGATGTCGAGGATATCCTGGCGACCGGCATTCATGTGGTTTCGACGCTCAACGTCCAGCACCTTGAAAGCCTTTATGAAACCGTCGAGCAGGCAACCGGCGTCAGGGTCAAGGAGCGCCTTCCGGACCGGATCGTCCTGCAGGCCGATCAACTGGTCAATGTCGATATTGCCACGGACGACCTGCTGCAGCGGCTCAAAGAAGGCAAGGTCTATCTCGCGGGCAAGGCGGAATCGGCACTCTCGAATTTTTTCAGGCAGGAAAACCTGGAGCAGCTTCGGGAACTGACCTTGCGCGAGGTGGCCGCCCAGATCGATTCAAACCGAAGAAGCCCCCTGCAGGATGAAGCGGCATCGAGTCCGGACCAGGTAATGGTCTGCCTGAGTTCAAAGTCCGAAAACAGTGCGGCACTGCTCCGGTATGCATCCCGGATCGCCGGTCGCCTGAACCGCAACTGGTATGCCGTCTATGTCCAGAGCCTTTCGGAAAGTCCGGAAATGATCGATGCCGGCATACAGCGCAGGCTGTCCAACACGCTTGCCCTCGCCCAGCAGCTTGGCGCGACCGTTTTCATCTACAAAGGCAACGACATTGTTTCAACCGTCCTGCAATTCGCGAAGGAGTACCGCGTCGGCCATATCGTGGTCGGCAATTCGGGAGAACGCCCTTCCCTGTTTCGCCGCCTCACCGGGAAACGCACGCTGATCGAACGACTGATCGGGGAAAGCCAGGGTATCACGATCGTGGTTCCCGACATCCGCCAACCGGCTGAAACGCGAAAGCAGCTTCGGTCCGCGGATTACCTGACGGGTATTCGTGCGAACCTGAGGGGCAGGCAACAGGCGCCTGATGACCGTGAGGCGTCGATCTTCAATGCGAATGTCCTGCTCTGGAATGAAGTGTCCGAAAAGGAAACCGCTCTGCGTCAATTGCTCGAAGCGCTTTGCCGGACACATGCATCCATTCCGTTCGATTACGCATGGAGAGCGATACTCGAACGTGAGAAACAGGGCGCGACGTTTATCGGCGAAGAAATAGCCTTGCCCCATGCGCGGCTCGAAGGTATAGAGTCGTCCGTGCTCGCCATCGGCGTCAGCAAACTCGGGATTTATGACCCCGGATCGAACAATACGGCAACCATCATGTTTCTCATGCTCTCACCCATCAGCCGGCCGGACAGCCACATCAGGCTGCTCGGGATGATCAGCAGAATGTCAGGTGACAGCCAGTGGCGCTCAGCCATGCGTCAGGCCCGATCGGAAATCGAAGTCATGGAGATTCTCCGGAACTGGATTGCCGGGCAGAAAAAGAGGTAGGAATCGTCTGACCGACCAATGCGTCGGATTGAATATTCAATGTAACTACGGAGGCAGGATGTCAAAGGAACATGTCATTGTCTGGTGGAACAGCGCATCTGATCCGGAAAGCTGGTGCGTCGATTTGCTCCTGAAAAACAGTAATGGGCAATACGAGCATCTCCTTGATAGCGGAAGTGAAGACTTCCCGATCGATGTCGATGCTTTCGGACCGTTTGAAGAGGACCTGCTGATCCAGTCCCTCAAGAACTCCTTCCCTCTTGCTCAAATCATTTTGAAGTTTTAAGGTGACCCTTATTCGACATGCACCTCCAACGGAGTATCTTGGACAGGGGGGAAATGCATCGCTTCAGGCCGCGCAACCATCCGGGGCGAAGCATGCCTGTCCGCGCAACGAATAATCAGGATTTCGCCGTTCTCCGGCGAAGAAGCCGCCGAGAAACATGCAGCAACCGATCCACAAACCCGAACTCATCTCGCCAGCCGGCGACTGGACCTCCATGCGCGCCGCGCTCGAAGCCGGGGCCGACGCCGTCTACTTCGGGGCGGACGGCTTCAACATGCGGGCCACGAGCAAGGGCTTCGCACCCGGCGATTTCGGTGGCATCGCGCGGCTCTGCAGGAGCCGGGGCGCCAGGGCATACCTCGCCCTGAACTCGGTGGTCTACGATGCCGAGCTCGAAGCCGTGGAGGGGGTCGTATCGGCGGCAAGGTCAGCGGGTCTCGACGCGGTCATCTGCTGGGACATGGCCGTCATCGGGGCGTGCAGGCGGCACGGCATGCCGATACACCTCTCCACCCAGGCCTCCGTGAGCAACTTCGAATCGGTCAGGTTCTACGCCTCGCTCGGCGCCCGCATGATCGTCCTTGCCAGGGAGCTCGACCTCGACCAGGCCGCCGCGATCGCCGCGCGCATCGAATCGGAACGCCTGCCGGTCACCCTCGAAAGCTTCGTGCACGGCGCCATGTGCGTGGCCGTCTCGGGCCGCTGCTTCATCTCGCAGGAGCTTTTCGGAAAATCGGCGAACCGTGGGGAGTGCGTGCAGCCCTGCCGCCGCTCCTACCGCATCGCCGACATCGAGGAGGGTCATGAGCTCGAACTCGGCGCCGACTATGTCATGAGCCCGAAGGACCTCTGTACCATGCCCTTCCTTGACCGCCTCTACGACGCCGGAATAGGGGCTTTCAAGATCGAGGGGCGGAACCGCAGCCCCGAATACGTGGCCACGACCACGGCCGCCTACCGCAGGGCGATCGACTTCATCGCAGCACACCGCAGCGAAGAGGGGTTCGGCGAGGCTTACCGGGAACTGGCCGGCGGCATCGAAACGGAACTGGCGAAGGTCTACAACCGGGGGTTTTCGAACGGCTTCTTCTTCGGCCGCCCGGCAGGCGAATGGGCCCGCCACCACGGATCAGTGGCGACCGAAACCAAGGTCTACGTCGGCATCGTGAAGAAATATTTTTCGAAGGCCGGCGTCGCCGAAATCCTCGTGCACTCCAGGGGGCTCTCGGCCGGGGAGACCCTTTCGGTACAGGGGCCTGCGTCCGGCCTGGTCACGATCTCCGGGACACCGTTCCATCTTGACGACTCCCCTGCGGACCACATAGCCCAGGGAGAAGTTTTCACGGTGAGGTGCGGCCGGGTCAGAAAAAACGACAAGGTGTACGTTCTGGAGAAAAAGTAGCCCCCCTTCCTCTTTCGCCTGCTCAGGCTTTTGCGTACATTTCTCTTAGATGACAAGCCCCATGCTGTTCTTTATGCCCGGTTCAAGATGCCGGGCATGATGGTCCAGGCCGTAAGGTGCCTGATACTCCGACGTTCTTTGCACCTGGAGAAATGCTCTCCTGGATGACGGACACAGGGAAGGCTACTCCAGATAACCGTGATGAGCGGTTCGCAAGGCGGACGGAGCACAGAGAGCGGAGTGTACACCGGGTACATGAGGATTTCGAGCACCGACCAACGCAGCAATCGAACTGCGGAACAGGTTAATGGAGAAGCCTATGATCTACAAAGTCATTTCAAAGCCGGAGTTCAAGGCTTTCATCGATGCGATCGTCAGGGTGAACAACGCGTACGGTCCGTGTCAGGTCGAAATCGATGCGAAGGGCAAACCGATCTACCAGTTCAAGCCCGTGAAGTCGGCTGACGAGATCTCGTTCGACTACACGGTCACCCACTCCTCGGCAAAGCACTTTTTCCTGCCGTTCCGCGACGAGCTCTCGAGCTTCACCTTCACCGACGGGAACTGGGAACAGGAGGTGCGGTACGACGCCCCACCGACCATCCTCATCGGGCTCAGGCCCTGCGACATCAATGCCATCAACATCCTCGACGATGTGATGCTCCACGGACCCTACCCCTCGCCCTATTACCTTGCCCGCCGGAAAAACACCTTCATCATCGGCATGGACCACCTGCCCCTGCCGGACTGCTTCTGCAAGTCGATGAACCGGCACACGGTCAACCACGGCTTCAACCTCTTCTGCTCCGACATCGGCGATCGCTACTACCTGTCGATCAACTCGGCGAACGCCTTCAGCTTCCTCAAGGAGTTCAAGATCGAGGAGCCGTCATACGAGGACAACTGCAACCTGATCGAACGGCGAAAGAGCATCAAGAACAGCTTCGAGACAAACGTCGAGGTGACCGGCCTCCCGGTCTTCCTCGACATCGAGTTCGACTCCCCGATCTGGCAGAAATGGGGCGACAAGTGCCTGAGCTGCGGCAGCTGCGCCATGGTCTGCCCGACCTGCTATTGCTACAGCGTCGAGGAGAAGTTCGATATCGACCTCAAGGGTTCGTCCCGGCAGAACCACCTCTACTCGTGCAATCTGGTCGATTTCGCCCAGGTGGCCGGCGGGCACAACTTCAGGCCCAGGAACGGCGACCGCCTCAAGTACCGCTACTACCACCATTATCGGGGATTCGCGGCCAACGACAACCAGCAGATCTGCGTCGGCTGCAACAGGTGCGGACGCGCCTGCCTTGCCAACATCAATCCGAAAGACGTCATCAACGACCTCAGACTGGAGCGGGAATCATGCACGACATGCGTTTCAACATCCCCGGAAAAGACCTGAACCTCGAGCCGTTCGCCCTCAAGATCCCGGACTTCCAGAAGAAGTGCGAGGTCATGATCACCGACAAGGGGTACAAAAGCCGGATCACCAACATCGTGCCGCTCTCCGACCATGAGCGACTGTTCCTGCTCCGCATCGTCGATCCCCACGAACGCGAGCTGTTCAACTTCAGGCCCGGCCAGTTCCTCATGCTCGAAGTCCCGGGCTACGGCGAGGCGCCGATCTCGATCTCGAGCTCGACCAGCAACCATGAATTCATCGAGGTATGCATCCGCAAGGCGGGCCATGTGACTTCGGCGCTCTTCGAGGCGAAGCAGGGGGCTATGGTCTCCATCAGGGGCCCGTTCGGGACCTCGTTCCCGATGGAGGAGATGCAGGGCCATAGCGTTCTCATGGTTGTCGGAGGACTCGGCATCGCACCGATGCGCGCCCCCCTGTTCTGGATCGGCAACCACCGCGACAGGTACAAGGATGTCCGGCTCCTGTACGGGGCCAAGGAGCCTTCGCAACTGCTCTTCGACTACCAGTTCGAGGAGTGGCAGAAGGTGAGCAACGTGGACCTGCTCACCATCGTCGAAAAACCCGACGATTCGTGGAAAGGCAACGTCGGCCTGATCACCGCCCTGTTCGACGAATTCACCCTGGAACCGGAAGACACCTACGCCATCGTCTGCGGACCGCCGATCATGTTCAAATTCGTCTGCAACCACCTCGACAAAAGGGGCATCCCGATGAACCGGATGTTCGTGTCGCTCGAGCGCCGCATGCACTGCGGCATGGGCAAGTGCTGCCGCTGCATGGTCGGGTCCACCTTCACCTGCCTGGACGGCCCGGTGTTCGATTACTGGTCGGTCATGAACCTCAAGGAAGCCATTTAGGAGCGAGCGATGAACCACCTCGGTTTCAAACTGGACAAGGTGAAGGTCGGCTCGTTCGACTTCACCTGCTGCGAAGGGTGCCAGCTCCAGCTGGCAAACAAGGAGTCGACCCTTCCGGAATTCCTCGGGCTGATCGATATCCGCAACTTCCGGGAGATCTCCTCCGAGCGGCACGACGACTACGATATCGCGCTCGTCGAAGGGAGCATCACGCGCAGCGACGAGATCGAACGGCTCAAGGCCATCCGCGCACAGGCGAAGGTGCTCGTCGCCTTCGGCACCTGCGCCTGCTTCGGCGGGGTGAACAGCCTGAAGAACCGCATTCCGCAGGAGGAGGCCATCCGGGAGGTCTACGACGGCAAGAAGATCGAGACGATGCCTTCGATGAAGATCAGCGACATCGTCGAGGTCGACCTATCCATACCCGGCTGCCCGGTCTCCAAGGATGAAGTCGAACGGATCATGGTCGGCATCGTCACGCGCTCGGCAGTCAGCCTGCCGAAATACCCCGTCTGCGTCGAGTGCAAGCAGAAGCTCAACACCTGCCTGTTCGACCTCGGCGAAATCTGCCTCGGCCCCATCACGCGGGCAGGCTGCGACGCGGTCTGCCCCACCGGCAAGACCGCCTGCCTCGGATGCCGCGGCCCGGCCGAGGACATCAACTTCCCCTCCTTCGAGGAGCTCGTCCTCGACCGGAAGCTCAGCATATCGGACATGAAGGAGAAACTCGGATTCTACAACGGTTTCGGAGACTACCTTGACCATGAAAGTTGATTTCGACATCGACCTCCACCACCTCACGAGGGTCGAAGGGCACGGAAACATCCACATATCGGTCCGGGACGGGCGCCTCGCCGAAGCGGCCTGGGCCGTAGTCGAAACCCCGAGGTTCTTCGAGGCCATCGTCAAGGGGATGAGCGCCGAACGGACGCCGTTCCTGACCTCGAGGATCTGCGGCATCTGCTCGATCAGCCACACGCTCGCCAGCATACGCGCGCTCGAACGGGCCATGGAGATCGAAGCCCCGGAATCCGCCATCCTCATCCGGCAACTGGCCATGTACGGTGAGCACCTGCAGAGCCACCCGCTGCACCTCTTCTTCCTGGCCGCACCCGACTTCCTCGGCACACCCAGCGCCCTGCCGCTCCTGCACACGCACCCGGAGATCGTGCAGGCCGGTCTTCAGCTCAAGGGGCTCGGCAACGAGATCAGCAGCGTGACCTCCGGCCGTTGCACCCATCCGGTCAGCCTCGTGCTGGGGGGCATCAGCAAGGCGCCCTCGAAGGAGCAGCTTGCCGACCTCAGGACGAAGATCGCCGACAGCCAGGCCGCGCTCGACAGAACCACCGACTTTTTCAGGACGCTCACGATCCCGGACTTCGTCCGTGAAACCGAGTTCATCTCCCTGCGCCCGGCGGAAGGGTATCCCTCCATCGGGGGTGACCTCGTCTCGACGGACGGCGTCGTGCACGACGAGAACGACTACCTGCTCATGACCAACGAGTACCTGACGGACTCCTCCACCTCGAAATTCACGAAGGTCAGCCGGGAATCATCGGCTGCAGGGGCATTGGCCCGCTTCAACAACAACGCCGACCGCCTGCATTCCCGTGCAAGGGAGGTCGCGGCATCGTTCGGCCTCGAACCGGTCTGCCACAACCCCTTCATGAACAACGTGGCCCAGCTCGTCGAATGCCACCAGCTCATGGAGGACGCGACACTCCTCATCGACCGGCTGCTCGACATGGACCTGCGCGACACCAGGGCGACCTGGAAGCCGAGAGCCGGAAAGGCCACCGGAGCCGTCGAAGCCCCGAGGGGCATCCTCTACCACTGCATGGAGACCGACGACGACGGGAAAGTGGTCAAGGCCGACTGCATCATCCCGACCACGCAGAACAACGCCAACATCCACTTCGACCTCCACGCCCTCGCCGAACAGGCGCTGCGCGAAGGCAGAACAGAAGCGGAAACAGAAAAACTCTGCGTCACGCTGGTAAGATCCTACGACCCCTGCATTTCGTGCTCGGTGCATTAGGGGGGCATGCTGTCATCTATCGCCCCTGGACCCCGGGTTAAAACCCGGGGCTACTGAAGACCTATTATTTAATTCCTGCCCGGGCCTCGCTCCCAAGGTTAAAACCCGGGGCCATTGAACCCCTCCAACCACACTCTTCTTCATTGCCACGGGCTTCAGCCCGGGGGTCAAAGAGCCGGACAAAACCCGTAAACCGAACAAAGGCGCCTCTCGGGCGCCTTTGTTCATGGATAGTCTGACCACCTGTTCGCTCAGAGGATCTCGACGAGTTCGAGGTCGAAGTTCAGGTCCATGCCGGACATCGGGTGGTTGGCGTCGAGCGTGACGGTGGTCTCGCTGAGGTCGACGATCAGCACCACGGCCTGTTCGCCGTCGGCAAGCCCGACCTGAAGCTGCTGGCCGATCTCGAGTTCCATGTCCGTAGGAAGCCGGTCGCGGCCGATTTCGGCAACGAGCTCTTCGCTGCGCGGGCCGTAGGCCTCTTCGGCAGGAATGTTGACCGTCTTTTTCTGACCCGGCTCCATGCCGGTGATCGCCATATCGAAACCGGCAATCACCATGCCGCTGCCCACGGTGAACTCCAGGGGTTCGCGTTGCGCCGAAGTATCGAATACCGTTCCGTCGTCGAAGGTCCCGGTGTAGTGCACCCTGACCGTATCTCCAGTTTTTGCCTGTGCCATAAGTTTATCTCCTTGTTCTGTGTAATGTCGTCATACGATCTCCCTGGCAGCTTTCACGGAAAGGTCGTCACGCGGGTCCGCCCAAGAAATATGGCGGCAAGATAGCATCTTTGCGGGACAAATAAACAACAAAACAGCAGCAGGCTCTTCACCCGGCTCTTTCCCCCATTGCCGGAGTTCCCTGCCTGAAGATGATTCCGGACCTGCATGAGAAGGCTGACCCGGAAGATGCTCTTCGGACAGGGTGCTGATCCTGTGAAATAGCCGTATATTCAGCAGTTGCAGTCACCATAACATCCGATTCAAAATGGCAGATTTTTTCAAGCGGCTGGGAGATGAGTTATTCTCGAAAGTCAATCTCAATATCACAAGAAACCTGAACGGCAAAGCCATCTCGGTTCCGTTGATCAACGGGGTAAGGGTCGGCGTAAGCGGCGAGAAATGGATGTCCGGGGTGCTTCAGGAAATCTTCAGGTACGCCTCCGGCGGGGCCTTTTACGACGTCGGCATCAATCTTGGCCAAACCCTGATCAAGGTGATGACGCTCCAGGAAAACCGGAAATATGTGGGATTCGAACCGAATCCGTCATGCCTCTATTATATCGACCATCTCGTCGCGGCAAACGGGTGGAAAAATGCTGTCATTCTTCCGGTGGGGCTGGCGGATACGGATCGACTGCTTCGTCTGTACGGCCATGACAGCACCGATCCGGAATCGACGATTGTCGAAGAGCTGAAGCCTGATGGCCCGATCGTCTCGAAATTCGTGCCGGTGTTCCGACATGACTCCATACAGGGCGATTTCCTGAACGAAAGGGTTTCCGTGGTTAAAATCGATGTCGAGGGCGCCGAGCTGGAAGTGGTCAAAAGCCTGCAGAACCTGATTGAAAGAGATCGACCGATCATCATCATGGAAGTACTGCCGAATGACCAGGAAAACCTGCTGAAAGCCTCCCGCAGCAGGAAGATGGTCGACACGGTCAAGGCTTTCCACTATTCGTTTTACCGCATCATAAAGACACCTGATGACCGGTATGCCGGTATTGCTGCCGTTGACGACGTGGGAGATTATCGTGATCCGGTCATGAAGGACCATGTCGTCCTGCCAGATGAACAGGTAAAGGATATCGCGGCCATTCTGACCATTCTGAACGGAGACTAAAGGCCGGGATCACGCCCGCTGCAATGATTTCGAACTCCTTTCCCTGATCGCGGATGAGTCTGCATCAAAAGCAAACGTGAATGTATTTCTTTACCGCTCGTCTGCTTTTTCTCTTGTCATTCTGAGTCCGACACAGTCGGACGAAGAATCCAGGAAGCATTATGTTATTTCGAAAATGTAAGTTAACTCTAAAGTCGAAAGAACTGGATTCTTCACTTCGTTCAGAATGACACTCGACCCGGATATTCAACGACCTATGAGAATACCCGTTTGAGTCAGCCTCATCCCGCTTTCTTCAGTGCACGGAAAATTCGTCCGGCCCGGCATCGCCGGCGTCGTCGGCCGGGCTCTCCCGGCCGATGGTACGAAGATATCCGATCAGCTTTTCGCGGACATGGCAGCGAAGGGTCCAGAGGTCGGCGGAGTTTGCTGCGCTGACCAGCGCCCTGAGTTCAACGTATTCATGCACGGCATTGGTCACTTCGAGCCTGACCACCCGCTTGTCCCAGAGCGGGCTGGCCGCGACGATGCGCTCGAACTCGGCGCGTACATCTTCGACGGGCAGGCCGTACCCGATCTGGAGCATCACCGCTCCGATCAGTTCCGAAGAGCTCCGTGTCCAGTTCTGGAAGGGTTTGTCGATAAACCAGGTGATCGGTACGATGATACGGCGCTGGTCCCAGAGCCGCACCACCACGTAGGTCAGGGTGATCTCCTCGACCTTGCCGGTCTCGTTTTCGACCACAACCACGTCGTCGAGGCGAACCGGCTGGGCGATCGCGATCTGGATTCCGGCGATCAGCGTCTGGAGGCTGCGCTGTGCGGCAAAACCGATCACGACACCGGCGAGGCCGGCCGACGCAAGGATGCTCAGGCCGATCTGGCGGACCGTGTCGAACGTCATCAGCACGCCGGAAATGGCAAGGATGATGACCAGCACGTTGAGGATCTTGCGGATCAGGCTGACGTTGGTCGCAACACGCCGGGCCTCGATGTTGGCCTTTTGAGGACCCTTGTAGTGGAGATGGATCACCGATTCGACAAAGGCGAACCCGCGGAGCATGAGCCAGGCGACGCCGATGATCGAGCAGATCGAGAGCGCATGGATCAGCAGCTCCTTGGCCTCCGTGGTTATCTTCGCATAATGAACGACGCCTGCGAGGCCGATGAGCAGGAACAGCAGGCGAAGCGGCAGCAGCAGCATCGAGAACGGTACGCCGCTGTCCCTGATGGTGCTCAAGACCCGGGAGACGAGGCTCTTGATGAGGGTGTTGGCGACCAGGTAGAGAATAAAGGCGATCACGGCGACGATAGCCGGCATCATCCAGAGTTCGGTATTGTAGGGTCCGTTCATCGCGTTCTGTTAGGAGGTTCGGCCGGTGCGCATCGAAGCTTCAGTTTTTTCCTGAAGTTACGACGAAGGAGGATCAGTATCAATGCAAACGTCCCGGAAGGGAAGGCCCTCCGGGACGCAGGAAAAGGGAGTTCTGCCGGCGGTCAGCGTTTGGCTGCCATGCGGTCGAACTCGTCGTGCGAGCGCGCCACGCAGTCCTCGATGGCCATGCCGCCGAAGTAGTTGCCGGTCAGGTAGAGGTTCTTCGTGCCGATGAGCAGGTCGTCGGCCTTTCGGGCCCATTCGCGGTGCCCAAGGCGGAGCGAAGGCACGACGTTCAGCTTCGTCACCGTATGCTCGATCTTCGGCAGGCCGATGCCGAGCACTTCGCTGATCCGCTTGAACTTGGCGTTGTCGTCCAGGCCTGGACGGAAATGGAAGGCGAAGCCCCTGAAATTGTCATCCTTGACCGTGTCCCTCGACACCATCGAAAAGAAGGTGTCGTTCGGGGAGATGATGGCCGCAACCGGTTTGAGCGAGACGTTCTCCTTCCTGACCACGACTCCGATCGAATCGACGTCGGCTGACTTGAGCTGCGTCAGGTGGTGCGCCACGGCCTGGTTCACGTTCTGCAGCAACCTGGCCGCTGCCGCCGAAGGAAGCGCCAGGACGAGCGCGCCGGCGGAGTGCTCCTGGCCGTCGGCCGTCCGCACGATATACCTGCCTCCGGACATCATCGCCGATTCTGCGGCCGAACCCGTATGCACCTCGATCCCATTGCGGGCTGCAATGGCGTTGGCCACGCTCTGCAGGCCCCCCTTGAAGGTATAGTTCTTGAGTACGTCCTTGCGTTTCGGGCGGCTCTTGAACATCATGTCAGCCGGGAAGTCGTCGGTCAACTGCGACGGCACGGCATTGAAGAAATGGCTCACCGTGTTGCGGTAGTTGTTCTCGCCGACGATTTTCGAGTAGTAGGAGCGGACCGTCTGGTTCTCCTTCTTCATGAAAAAGAGGTTTGGCGCCGAACGAAGGAGTTCAAGGATGTTGAGCCCCTTCATGATTGACTGCACCTCGCCGTTCAGCAGCAGGGAGAACGGCACCTTTGCACGAGGAATGATCGTATCTGCAATGCCGCATGCCTCGACGATGCCGAGCAGGTTCTGGTATGAGCTGTAGCAGGTATGCGCACCGAGTTCCAGCCAGAAGCTGTCTCCGTCGCTCGAATAGTGGGGGGAGGCGAAGGAGCCGCCTACGGTTTTGTTCTTCTCGATCAGGGTGGTTTTCATGCCGGCCTGCGAGCAGTAGAACGCAAGGCTCAGACCGCTGATTCCGCCGCCGATAACGACCACGTCTTGCTGCGCCATGAGAGGTAATTGGTTTCAGATGATAATTACCGCCAGCCATTCCGGCGGCATGCCCTCAAAATTGATTTTCAATGTAGTGAATTGCAAACAGAACACCACCGTCAATATCGGCCGGCTCCGAAAATCCAGGGAGCCCGATCATCGTCCTTCGTAACCGTCCTCCCGGTAATGGGCAACATAGCGTACATAGTTCTCGGGGGACTCGGCGATGTTCTCACGCTCCTCTTCGGTGATCGGACGGAGCACCTTTGCGGGCACTCCTCCCACCAGCATGCCCGTCGGCACCCTGAATCCCTGCTTGACGAGCGATCCCGCGGCCACGATCGACCAGGGTTCGACCACGCACTGGTCCAGCAGGACGGCTCCCATGCCGATCAGCACGTTGTCCTGCACCCTGCAGGCGTGCAGCACCGCGCCGTGGCCGATCGTGACACAGCTGCCGATCTCCAGCGGCCCGGTGTCGTGGGTCACATGCAGGGTCACGTTGTCCTGCACGCTCGTCTTCTCCCCGATGGTGATCGGGCAGACGTCGCCCCTGACGACCGCGTTGAACCAGACGCTCGAATGCGCCCCGATCTTCACATCCCCGATCACATAGGCTCCTTCGGCAATGAATACCGTCTCGTGAAGCTCCGGGTGCATTCCCCGGTAAGCCATAACCTTTCTCATATTCCGGATTTCGTTTGTTGTCGCATAAAAATAAATTCCCCCATCACTTTAGCTCTTTTTTGACCGACATGAAAGCCTGCCCTGTCAAAATCTCCTCGAAATAACCGTGGTGGCGGGATAAAAAATCCCTGCCCGGCTCAAGGGCGGCCGGACAGGGAAAATAACGATCCGAAAAGGCGGGCGGGAACTGCATGCCGGACCCGGTCAGGCTGGCGCTGGAGTGCCGGAAGCAAGCCTGCGGATCGCCTCCGCAAGCTCCAGAGGTTTCTCTTCCGCGACGTAGTGTCCTGCGTCGGCAAAACGGACGACCGTCGCCCCCGGGAATGCCCGGTTCCAGATGTTCAGTTCGTTTTCCCTGAAGGCGATATCCTTCATGCCCCAGGCAAGCAGGACGTTCTTGTTCCTGAGGAGCCCGATATTCGACCAGAGAGAAGCGAGCCATGCCGACGAATCGATGATCTGCTTCGGAAACACCCACATTCCTTTCCGTTCGTCCCGGTTGCCGAACGGTTGGATGTACTGTTCATGGATCTCCGGTGTCAGCTTTGCCTTGTCGCCGAAGACCACGAACATGAAGCTCCTGACGAAGAAATTGAATTCACGGGTCAACATCTGCCCGATCGGCCCGCCCATGAAACCGCTGAATGCCTGGTAGTACCAGTCGGAATCGACGGGCCAGAGCCATGTGTTCGAAATGACGAGGTTTTCAACTCTTTCAGGGTGCCTGAGCGCATACGACAGGCCGATCGGTCCGCCCCAGTCGTTGACGACGAGGGTGATGCGCTTCAGGTCGAGCGATTCGAGCAACTGTTCGAAGTTACGGGCATGCCCTTCCGGAAGAAAGGACCAGTCCGCCGGCTTGTCGGAAAGCCCGAACCCGAGATGATCAGGCGCGATGCACCGGAAGTCCGGCAGAAGCCGGGTGATCACATTCCGGTAGACGAAAGACCATACCGGATTGCCGTGGACGAAAACCACGGGATCGCCGCTGCCCTCGTCGATATAGTGCATCGATCCTGCCGGAGTCCTGAAGAACCGGGACTCGAAGGGGTACGCCTGCCGGTCGAGCCAGGGCGGCTGCGTTTTGCTGCTGTTGTTCATTGCTGGGGGGGGGTTGGGGGTTTGCATGACGATCTCTGATCGCCCTTACGGGACGAAAATCACCACTCCGACCGGCTGAAGCCGAAAACCTGGCGGTAGGCGACGGTCAGGGCGCAATAGGAAACGGGTACGGCAACAAGAATCCCGACACCGAGGGCGAGAATGCCGGCGACGTTCACCAGGAACAGGAGGCAAAGCAGCCAGAACACCTTGAGCCAGTGGCGTGTGACGACCTTGCGGCTCGTCTGCATGGCCTGCCAGAAATTCATGTGGTGGTCGATGATGAGGAACTGCATGAAGGTGTAGCTGACCACCAGGTAGATTCCCGGGAACACCAGCATAAGCATGCCGAAGAAAAAGAAGATGCCCGAAACGAACGCGGCGAGCACGAGCTGGAGCGGGTGGCGGAACCCTCCGAAAAAGTCCCGGAAGGAGAACTCCCGGCCGTTCAACTGCCGGGAGGCTGTGAAATAGTAACCGGCATACAGCAGTATGGAGACGACGGATGCGATCAGTGAGAGCAACTGGTAGAACAGGAGCATCGAGACGGAATACTCACCGGGATCGGTAAGGGACACAATCTGGCTTGGCAACTCCAGCGGCAGCAGGCCCAGCATAAGCAGCAGCGTGTAGCCGATGTATTTGCCCGGGGCCTGGCGGAAAAGGCTCCAGCCCTCCCTGAGACAGGCGGAGGGATCGATCGTGTATTCACCCCTGAGCTGCGGGGCGAAAGGTTCAGTTTCCACAGGCACGCCCACCGCGTCTTGAGGTGACATGGGGTTCTCCTTGCAGTTGACGTTGATATCGGGGTTCTTTCCGCAAAGATACGGAAGGGCAATGCCGTTTCAAACAAATCGATGATCAACAGGCCGGAGATCGTCATCACCTGTTGTTCACTGACATCACGGCGGCGTTCATCTCTACGCCAGTGCCGGGGAAAATGCACGAATGAGTTTCTGCGAAGAAAAAACGGCCCAATCGTTATATTTATCCACATTATTACTTTACCGGATTTCCCTGTTCACCCAAGAAATCATCTCTCCCTCTCCACAATGACCGAAAGCATAACCAAAGGCCCGAACGAGAAATTCTGCTCCGAATGCGGCGCCATCATCAGGATCAACGCCGAAATCTGCCCGAAATGCGGAGTCCGGCAGAGCCCTCCGGCCGCAGCAAACAATCTCGGAGCCCTCTCGCCCAACGGCAAAAGCAAACTCGCGGCCGCCCTGTTCGCCATTTTCCTCGGAGGATTCGGCGTGCACAAGTTTTATCTCGGCCGGATAGGCTGGGGAGTAGTTTACCTGATTTTCTGCTGGACTGCCATTCCTGCGATCGTCGGATTCATCGAAGGCATTCTGCTTCTGGTCATGAACGATTCGGATTTCAACTGCAAATACGGAAATAGCTGAGCCCGACGCTGAAGTCCGGCAGTCGGCATGGCGCCGATAACCTAACGATGTGCACGATATGAGTTCGATCCTGAGCTGCCGCAGCCTGAAGAAGATCTACAACAAGCGCGAAGTTGTCAAAAGCTCGACCCTCGAAGTGAAGCAGGGCGAGATCGTGGGACTTCTGGGGCCGAACGGCGCCGGCAAGACCACCACCTTCTACATGATCGTCGGCCTTGTGCGTCCCGATGCGGGCGAGGTATTCCTCGACCAGGAGAAAATCACCAGCCTGCCCATGTTCAAACGCGCACGCAAGGGCATCGGCTACCTGCCCCAGGAGGCCTCGGTGTTCCGGAAACTGACGGTCGAGGAGAACATCCTCGGCGTACTCGAGTTCACCTCGATGACGAAAGCCCAGAGAAAAGAGAAGACTGACCGGATGCTCGAGGACCTGAACATCGCGCACATCCGTAAAAATCTCGGCTACTCGCTCTCTGGAGGCGAACGCCGCAGGACCGAAATCGCGCGCGCACTCGCACTCGATCCGAAGTTCATCCTGCTCGACGAGCCGTTCGCCGGTGTCGATCCGATCGCTGTCGAGGACATCCAGCAGATCGTCAAGGACCTCGTCAAGAGGAACATCGGCGTGCTGATCACTGACCACAACGTGCACGAAACGCTGTCGATCACCACCCACGCCTACCTGCTGTTCGACGGAAGCATCTTCATGCAGGGCACTCCGTCGGAGATCGCCGAAAATCCCGAAGCAAGAAAACTGTACCTCGGCGAGAAGTTCTCGCTGGAGAGGTACTGACATGCAGAACTCCCGCTCATCTTGCCTCCCTGCGCGCCTGACCGTCCATGGCACTTTCCGTATTTTGCAACTTAGCAGGGCTGAAAACCGTTATTTCCACTGACCGGACTCCCGGGATACTCACCACGATTCCTCCAATGATCGAGGCAAAGACACGATGAACATACTTCTTCTCTATCCCGAGTTTCCGGATACCTTCTGGAGCTTCAAGCACGCCCTCAAATTCGTCAGGAAACAGGCATCACTGCCACCCCTGGGGCTCCTGACGATAGCCGCCATGCTTCCGGAGTCCTGGGAACGCAAGCTGGTTGACCTGAACGTCAGTCCGCTGCGTCCGAAAGATCTCGAATGGGCGGACATGGCGTTCGTCAGCGCCATGACCATCCAGCAGGACTCCGCCCGCGAGGTGATTGCCCGCTGCAAGGAGGCAGGCCTGACCATCGTGGCAGGGGGGCCGCTCTTCACGACCGCGCACCTGCAGTTTCCGGAGGTCGACCACTTCGTGCTGAACGAAGCGGAGATGACCCTGCCCCGCTTCCTTGAAGACCTGAAGCTGGGTATGCCCCAAAAGAGCTATACCTGCAAGGAATTCCCGGACATAACCAAAACTCCGGCACCTGAATGGGGGCTTCTCGAGCACCGCAAATACGCATCGATGGCCCTCCAGTTCTCGAGAGGATGCCCATACCGTTGCGATTTCTGCAACGTGACCACCCTGTTCGGCCACAAGATCCGCACCAAGACAAGCGCCCAGATCATCAACGAGCTCGATGGCATACGGAAACTCGGATGGCGCGACACCGTGTTTTTCGTCGACGACAACTTTATCGCCAACCGTTCATACCTCAAGAAAGAGCTGTTGCCGGCGCTGATCGAATGGAGAAAACTGCACGACGAGACGATGACATTCTACACCGAATGCTCCATCAACCTCGCCGACGACGACGAGCTTATGGACCTGATGGCTCAAGCCGGCTTCAACCAGGTATTCATCGGTATCGAAACTCCGGAAGTCGAGGCTCTCCAGGAGTGCGGAAAACAGCACAACACCTCGCGAAACATGCTCGAGAACGTCAGGCGCATCCAGAATGCGGGTATCGAAGTGCAGGGCGGCTTCATCGTGGGGTTCGACAGCGACACTCCGTCGATTTTCCAGAAGCAGATAGAGTTCATCCAGAAAAGCGGCATCGTGACGGCCATGGTGGGCATCCTTCAGGCCCTGCCGGGAACGAAGCTGTACGACCGGATGAAGAGCGAAGGACGTTTGCTCAGCCATGTGAGCGGAGACAACGCCGACAGCAACACCAACATCGTCTCCAAGATGGATCCCGAACTCCTGCGCGAGGGTTACCGGGAGATGATGAACCAGCTCTACGCACCGAAACATTACTACAAGCGCATCCGCACGCTCCTTGAGGAGTACCGTGCGCCCCGCATCAAAAACCAGTACAGGATAAGCCAGCTCATGGCCTTCATGCGCTCGGCGTTCCTCCTTGGAGTCGTCGGCAGGGAACGGTTCCAGTACTGGAAAATGCTCACCTGGACCATGTTCCATCGCCAGCAGTCGTTGCCCCTGGCCGTGACACTCGCAATTTACGGCCACCACTTCAGAAAAGTCTGCACACTGCACCTGAAAGATTCAAGAACAGTGGCCGGCTAACAATAAATCTAAAAACGCTTGTATCTTTGAAACATAAAGACTATACTTAAGGTTCAGGTCAAGGGTTGGCCTGAATGCTGCTTACAAGTGATTTGTGCTTTTGATTATTTGGCAGCTACTCTCTTTCCGATAAAAGCACACATTACATTGCTACAGCATGAACATTTACATTGGCAATCTCGATTACAGCGTAACCGAAGCCGACCTCAGCAGGGCATTTGGTGAATTCGGCAACGTTTCCAGCTCAAACGTCATCACCGACAAGTTCACCGGCCGTTCGAAGGGTTTCGGGTTCGTTGAAATGCCCAACTCCTCTGAAGCCACAGAAGCCATCTCGGCTCTGAACGACACGGATCTGAACGGCAGGACCATCAAGGTCAACGAGGCAAAACCTCGCGAAGAACGCCCGGCTTCCCGCTCAAGGTATTAATCCTTAACGGATACGGAATTCAAAAGCTGCAGTCGCAAGACCGCAGCTTTTTTTTTGTCGATTTCCAACCCGCGTCCAGGCACCTTTACCCTCCCGCTTGCCGCCCGGTGGTTTCCTGCGTATCTTGAACTGCATTTGTCAATAAACGCATGCTCATGATCGCTGAATCGTTTCTGTTCCGCTCCGAAGGCGGATTCATCCGAATCCCCATCTGGGGCCACATACCCCTGAGCACGCCGCTGAAGAAAATCCTGGCCCATCCTTCGTTCCTCAGGCTGAAAGGCATCCGCCAGCTCTCGTTTTCACAGCAGGTCTATCCTGGAGCTACCCATACCCGCTTCGAGCACTCGATCGGGGTCTATCACCTGATGAAGCTGATCCTGCAACGCATGGTGACCAACCCGCTGGCCGTCAGCCTGCAGGACGACCGGTTGCAGTTCGACGACGAAACCTGCAGGACGCTGCTGTCGACCTGCCTGCTGCACGACATCGGACACTATCCCCATGCACATGTACTGGAAGAGATCGCCCCGCCGGGCGATGCAGACAGCGTTTTCGCACACCACGAGGCCCTGACCGGCCTGTTCGTGAACCAGGAGCACCCGGGCGCTCCGCCGATCGCCGCAATCCTGCACGACGACTGGAAGGTCGATCCCGGGAGCGTGGTCGACATCATTTCCGGGAAGTCGTCGCACCGGTTCGGCAAGCTCGTCAGCGGCACGCTCGATCCCGACAAGATGGATTACCTGATGCGCGATGCCCACCACTGCAATATTCCTTACGGCAGCATCGACATCGAGCGGCTGGTGGAATCGTTCGTGCCGGACCCCGAACTGGAGCGTTTCGCGATCACCGAAAAGGGAATCGCGCCGCTCGAAAGCCTGATCTTCGCCAAGTACATGATGATGCGCAACGTCTACTGGCACCATACGAGCAGGACCTTCTCGGCGATGCTCCGAAGGCTTCTGCAGGATGTCGTGGATGATTCGGCCGTGCCGGTGGAGATCCTGAGGGAGCTGTTCTACTCCAATTCGGACGACCGCGTGCTGTTCGAGCTGGACCGGCTGATCCGGGGCGCCGGGCTCCCTTCTCAGGGACTCCTCGATTCGATCCTGAACCGGCATGTCTACAAGCGGGCCATGACGATCCGGCCCTACAGGGAACCCTCGATGGAGGCCGACCCCGTCTGGTTCGGTTACAGTTCCAACCACCGACGCCGAAAAGAAAAAGAGATGGAGATCTGCGCCCTTCTCGCCCGCCGCCACAACCTAACGCTGCTTGGCCATGAGGTGCTGATCGATGCTCCGGCGACCCGGGACGTGTTCGATTACGACGATTTCAGGGAGATGCGGATCTACCCGACGAAGCACGAGCACCGGCATCTCATGCAGGCAAAGACGCCGGGTGGTTATATCAGGTTCGACGATTTCAGGGAGTCGGTGTTCGGTTCCGACTTCATCCTCTCCTTCGAGCGCTGTACCAAGAAGTTCCGCCTGCTCTGCCGTTCCGACCTGACAGAACGGCTGGAGGCCATTGAGGATGAGGTCATGGAAATTCTGCTTCATTGACTTATTTTGCAGTATATCGTTGTTGAACAAAAACATACCGCCAATGGACAACCAGGACAACTACCAGGACAAATACTACAAGGGGCTCTTCTTCGGTATGATCCTCGGCGCGGCCGCCGGCACGATCATGGGGTTGCTGTTCGCTCCCCGCAAGGGAACGGACACACAGATGATCATATCCGGACAGCTCAAGCATGCGCTCGACAAGGCAGCGGAGTACTACGAGGGCTCAGAGCATGACGAAGCCTACAGCAACGAGGCCAAGCACCGCTCGCAGGAGATCATCGACAGCGCCCGCGACGAGGCACGCAAGATCCTTGACGAAGCCAACAACATCATCCGCGACATCCGGGGCCAGTCGAAAAGCCTCGAGAACTGACCGATGCTGAAATTCGAAGGTACGGGTTGGGGGGATGCCGGCACCGTTGTGCTCCTGCACGCATTCCCGGTTTCCGCGGCAATGTGGGAGCCCCAGCAGCTCTTCCTTGATGCCGCGGGTTACGGGGTGATCGCCCCGAATGCCTACGGATTCGACGGTTCGCCCGCAAGGCCGGGATGGAGCATGGATGATTACGCACACGACCTGGCGGAACTCCTCGACAAGCTCGGTTGCCGGAAGGCGACGATCGTCGGTTTGTCGATGGGTGGGTATCAGGCGTTCGCCTTCTGGAGGCTTTATCCGGGCAGGACGGCGTCGATCGTGCTCTGCGACACCAGGGCGGTGGGCGATACCCCGAAGATTTTCGCACAGCGAATGGAGTTCAGGAAAGCCGTGGAAGAAAAAGGGGCCGCCGTAGCTGCCGACCGTATGTTACCCAACTACTTCGACCGGGAAAACAGCAGATTGCGTCCACAACTGGCGTCGAAAGCGCGGTTGATCATCGAACGCCAGCCGGCAGACGCCATCAGCGAAGCCATGAGGGCCATCGCCGAACGCCCGGACTCCACGGAACTGCTCTCGGGCATCACCTGCCCCGTACTCATCATGAACGGTGCCGGGGATGTCGTCACGACGCCGGAGACGGCTGCATCCATGCACGCGGCGATCCCCGGATCCCTGCTGGAACTCCTGCCAGGAGCCGGCCACCTGTCGAACATCGAGCAACCCGACCTGTTCAACCTCCTGCTGCTGAGGCATCTCAACAGCCTCAAATAAAGAAGCCCGGCTTCCAAAGCCGGGTTTCTTCATCTCCTCCGGTCGCCTCACTGAACACGGGAGCACCGAGCCGTGCCCGGTAAATACATGGCCTTCCCACCGCCCCGCCATGACGCTCTATCAGAGGGAAAACCGCTGATAACCGTCGAGAGCGGTTCGAGTTCAAGGCGAACGGAGCGCAGAAACCGGAATGTACTTGGAGTACATGAGGATTTTGAGCACCGACCAACGCAGTAATCGAATCGCGCAACAGGTTATCAGCGGTTTTTTTACTGCCTGAGCGATGCTATCGTGTCAAAGAATCCGGGGAAGGAGACGCCTGCCACTTCACGATCCGACAGTTCAAGGGAAGCTCCGGCTGCTTCTGCCGCGATGGCGAAGCTCATGGCGATGCGGTGGTCGTCGAAGCACTCGATGTGAGCCTTTTCCGGGATAAGGCCCGACCGCCCCCTGACCACGAAACCGTCCTGATACTGCTCGCAATCGAAGCCGAGGCGCTGCAGGTTGACCACCAGCGCGTCGATCCGGTCGCTCTCCTTGGTCCTCAGTTCGGCGGCGTTATGCAGCTCGAACTCGCCCGACGCGAACGCCGAAAGCACCGACAACATGGGAATTTCGTCGATCACGCCTGCCACCACCGTGTGGTCGCTGATCCTGAGCGGCCTGAGACCGTCACAACTGCGGACGACGATGTCGCCGACCGGCTCCCCGCCTTCAGAGCGGGCGTTCTCGATGACGAGCCCGGCGCCGGCCTCCTGCAGCAGATCGATGTAGGCCACGCGTGTCGGGTTCAGGCAGACGTTCCTGAGCACGATCTCCGACTTCCGGCCGAGCAGGCCGAGGGCGATCATGAAACAGGCTGCAGAGGGGTCAGCGGGCACGTGGAACGGTTTTGCGGCAAGCGGCCTGCGTCCTTCGACGATGATCTCCCTGACTCCATCCGGACGGTCGACCGTTTCGAGGCCGAGCATGAGTTCGGTATGGTCGCGAGACCGGATGGGCTCGATGATCTTCGAACGGCCGTCGGCATGCATGGCGGCAAAAGCGACAAGCGACTTGACCTGGGCGGAAGGGACCGGCAGGAGGTACTCGATCGGGCGAAGCCCCTTCGTTCCGTCGATCACGACAGGGGCCGTGCCTTCGGACGAAAGCGAGATTGCGGCTCCCATCCGGAGAAGCGGTTCGGCTACCCGCTTCATCGGGCGTTTCATCAGGGAAGCGTCCCCGACAAGCTCGCTCCGGAACGGCTGTGCGGCAAGGATTCCGGCCAGCATCCGCATCGTGCTGCCCGAATTGTTGCACATCAGCGGCCCTGACGGCTGGCTGAAACTCCACAGGCCCTTCGACCCGATGACCACGTTCCTGACAATACGTCCGCCTGCGGCCGGAAACTCCTCCTGACGGATGGCGATGCCGGCAGCCCTCAGCACCGAAAGGGTCGACTGGTTGTCGTATCCCCCCGAGAAGTTGGTGATTTCGGTCGTCCCTTCGGCCAGAGCCCCGATGAGGGCTGCGCGATGGGAGATCGACTTGTCGGGAGGCAAGCTGGATATCTCACCTTTAAAGACGTTCATGACATCTGATTATCGTTGACAAAAAAGGCTCTTCTCAAAATATCGTAGATAAGGCTTGGAAATCATGGAGAAACCGCGTGACGTCACCAGCTTGTCATGCTGAACCCGACCTGTCGGGAGAAGCATCCAGTATTCAGGTGAGTCCCCTGTGGATTCTTCGCTTCGCTCAGAATGATAATACCGTCAAAGGCGTTCAGGATATATCATAACATTTGCAGCGATGCTGCATGATATTCTGCGAAGCACCACAAAAAAAAAGCAACTCCGGTGAGGAGCTGCTTTTATCACTACCCGGAAGAAGAGATCATGAGTTGCGCTCTTCGTTCGCCCTCTGGGCCCTGCGCTTGCATCTTGAACGTTTCAGGCGGCTGTCGACCGACGGCTTCACGAAGTATGCTTTCTTGCGAAACTCCTTCAGGACGCCTGCCCTCTCGTATTTCTTCTTGAAACGCTTGAGAAGCTTGTCGATGGACTCGTTATCATTTACCTGTACACTAACCAATGAAATTCACCCCCTTGATTGAAGATCAACGTCTTAATTTAAGTTTGATAATATCAGTCAGCGATTCAGAGCTTTTCTGCTTGCCCTGCTTGAGCTGCACATTTTCCAGTAGCTGCTTTCTTCCGCTTTTGCAGAATTCGACGATAATGACATGGGCGCCGCTTCCGGTGGCCTGCTTTTCACGGACCACACCGACTTCGCCGAGTGCCTCATGGAATACGGCGTCCCCCTGCGCGTAAATGCCATGGGGAGAATAGACCTGGCAATCCTCGGGTTTGAGCTCTTCCGGGCTCAGGTCCCTGTCGATCTGGATCTGCCACTCCTTGAACAGATGCACCTGGTTGCAGGCCGAACAGCGGATCCAGTACTTGTTTTCTGCCGCCGACACGAGCTGCCCCGCGTTCATGGCGGCTTTCTCTTTCTTGTCCTTCGATTTTTTTTCGGAGCTTCCAAACAGCAGGTCATCCTCCTTCGGCTTGTCGCTGGGCTTCCATTCGCCCACGAACGTCAGTTCGGTGACGCCCCCGCATCCCTCGCAAAAACCAGGCTTGATTTTTCCGTCAAGGATATATTGCCGTTTTCTGGACTCTACCTTCATAACCTTTTGCTAATAATGGAACACTTCCCTGCACAGGCAGATACGGATCGTCAGCCTCGACGCACCGGTCGGGGAGCCATCTTTCCGCTTCATGTGTGATGAAGATAATGCGGCGCTTCTGCGGGTACAACTGGCTTGCAGGGCCCCGGCGGACGGCACCTGAAGATGCATGTTCAGGACTGCTTAAATAAAGAAATATCAAAAAAAAAACAACCAGATAATTTCAGCACACCTCACTTGTGCGTCAGGGCATCGATAAGGTCCGATTTGGTAATCAGTTGCAACCTGTCATCATTCAGGGCGATCAGCACTCCTGATGCATTTTTCTGGAGCTTTTCCGACAGCTCGGATATGGTGGCGTCGGGTTGGCAGACCGGGAACGGCTTCTCCATGAAGGCGACCACCTTCGCATTCATGGCCGCATCGTTCTCGATCAGGATCGACAGGATCTTGTTCTCGCTGATGCTGCCGATCGGTGCCCCGTAGGAAACGATGGGCATCTGCGATACGTCGTTCTGCTTCATCATCTCGAACACTTCGGAAAGCGTCTGCTCCGGGCAGGCGAAAATCAGGTCTTTCCTGACCTTGCGCTGAAGGATGTCCTCCGCGGTGATCTGGTCGAGCGACGATTTCGACTTGCGGTAGAATCCCTTGTTGCGCATCCACTCGTCGTTGTACATCCGTGACAGGTCATAGGCGCCGAAATCGGTCATCATCACGACCACGCATACATCGCTGCCGTAGGTCGCACCCTCACTGAGGGCGGCGGCCATGGCTGCTCCGGACGCACCTCCGGCGAAAACGGCTTCAGCCCGAAAAAGCTCCCTGCCGCAGTTGAATGCATCTGCGGCGCTGACCTGCACGACCCGGTCGATCACTGATGGGTCCCAGTGCGGGGCCGGATGGACGGCTCCGATATCCTCGAGTTCAAACGCAGCAGTGAACCCTGCGGCCCTGCCTTCATGCAGGTCGCGGTAGATCGATCCCTCAGGCTCGACGCCGATGATGCTGATCAGGGGATTGACTGACTTGAGGTGACTGCCGATGCCTGAAATCATCGCACCCGATGCCATCGGAACGAACACGTGCGTCACCTTGCCCTCTGTCTGCCGGTAGATCTCGGGGCCGGTAAACTCCTCGTGTACCTGGCGGCTGACCGGGTTCTCGTACATATTTGCGGACCATGCATGCGGCAGCGTCCTGACGAGGTTATCCGCCACGGCTACGCAGCTTCGCGGATCGCCCGGCAGGGCGTCGGACGGAGTGAACACCATCTCGGCCCCGAGCGCACGGAGCACCTGCTGCTTTTCCCGGCAGATCCGGTCAGGCGCGACCAGCAGGATCTTGTATCCGCGGGTAATGCCCGCCATGGCCAGCGCGATGCCGCTCGTACCGAATGTCCAGTCGACCAGCGTCATGCCGGGATGGATGAGGCCTCGGTCTTCCGCGTCCCGGATGATGGCCGAAGCGACCCTGCAGTAGTGCGTGCTGCAGGGGTTAAGGTACTCGAGCTTTGCCAGGTACGCAGCACTGTTCTGCCTCGCGAGTTGCCTGAGGGGAACCAGGGGCGAATTTCCGGAAATAGCAAAGATGTCGTAGCTCATGATGATCCTGAAACCTGAAAGGGATTGAGATATACACTAATAAAACATATAATAGCTCATTTTCCGACATCGGCCCCCGAATGAGCCTCCTGTCTTGAATATCATGTACAAAATCTGTTCCTTGAATCAATACGGGTTGATGGAACGGTCATCGCCAGTCGGGCCTTTCCGCTCCTCCCCCACCTTCTAATCCTGCATTGCCGTGACTGCTGCATACGAAACGAACTCTTCCGACAAGGTCGGAACCTTTCACGAAGAACATCTCTCCGAAGCGCTCGTCTCGCTCGGCAACCTGCGGCACAATATCGAGTGCATCCGGGAACTGACCGGAAAGCATTGCCGCATCATGGGCATCGTGAAGGCGAACGCCTACGGGCACGGTGCGCCTGAGGTAACTGCCACGCTCGAGTCGGCTGGCGTGAGGGATTTCGGCGTGGCGAACATCCAGGAGGCCATCGAGCTTCGGGAACGACACCGGCTTCGTGACGACTCGAGGGTCCTGGCTTTCGCCGCCCCGCTTCCGCAACAGGTCGAGCTGTACCTCCGGCACGGTGTCGAGATCACCATCTGCGACCGTGCATCGGCGGATGCCGCTTCGGCGGTCGCGTCTGCTACCGGAGGACGGTTGCGGGTACAGGTCAAGGTCGACACCGGCATGGGCAGGCTCGGAGTCTCTCCCGAAGAGGCCGGTTCCCTCCTCGAAGCCGTCGAGCGCGCCCCGAACCTCGAACTCACCGGCATCTATACCCATTTTGCCGAAAGCCATGAACCTGAGGGCTTCACCGAGGTTCAGCTCGAGCGATTCCTCAAGGTTACCGGGGAGCATGAGATGAAGAGCGGAAACCGGGTGCTGAAACATGCCGCCAACAGCGGAGCGATCGTGTCGAAACCCGCCGCGCACCTCGACATGGTCCGCCCCGGCATCCTGCTCTACGGCTGCCATCCTGTGGATTCACGGCCCACGGAGCTTCCGGTCAGGCCGGTCATGCAGTTCCAGGCCAGGGTCATCTTCGTCAAGGAGGTGTCCGCCGGCACGACCATCAGCTACAACCGCACCTGGAGCGCACCAAGTCCGGGAAGGATCGCGACCGTTTCGGCGGGTTATGCGGACGGATTCCACCGGACCCTTTCGAACCGGGCGAAGATCCTCATCGGCAGACATCTTTACCCGCAGGTCGGCACGGTCACCATGGACCAGATCATGGTCGACCTCGGCGACGACCGGACCGTGCAGCCCGGCGACACGGCGGTGCTTTTCGGATGGGACGGCCCCTCCGCCGGCGATCAGGCCCTGGCGGCCGGCACCATCAGCTACGAGCTCCTCTGCTCGGTATCGAGGAGGGTCCGGCGGGTTTTCGTGTAACGATTTCTCTGATTACTTTTGAAATGCATGATCAGTTTACCGGGATCGTGCACGGTGTGACACTCCAGGACAACCAGAACATTCTCCCCCCATGAATATTCTGAAAAACCTTGCAGTCAGGCTCGGGATCACCAGGGCCGAAATGACGTCGGTGACCATCCTCCTCCTCTTCCTCGTCATCGGCGGAGCAATCAGGTACAGCGGCTCGGTCCGGGAGGCCGACTCGCTCCTCCGTGAAGCCGGACGCGCCAGGTACTCCGAAGCCGAAGTCGACAGCCTCATTCGGCTGGCTCCGAAGGTCGACATCTCCGCTGCAGCCGAATCGGACGAGAGCATGACCGCCGCCGGCACAGATGCCGGCGAGGAGAAGAGCGTATCGTCCCGTCACCCGGCGACCCGCACCTCCAAAAAGCTCTTTACCGGAGTCATCGCATTCAACCGGGCCTCCGAGGCCCAACTCCAGCAGATTCCCGGCATCGGACCGGCCATAGCGAAACGCCTTGTCGCATTCCGGGCGGAAAGGGGCGGAAATGTGCGGCAATTTGACGATTTTCTGGATGTCAAGGGCATCGGGAAGAAAAAACTCGAGCTCCTCAAAAAGCATCTTACCCTCGAATAATGAGCAGGAGCCTGATCGGTTGTGCTATAGACGCCGGCACGACCACCATAGTCAGAGTCAAATCATCAGGACCCTCCTCCTGCGAGATGACCGCATGCCGGACCATCGATTTCGGCCTTGTCGCCCTTGGCGGCCCGAAAGCGAAAAAAGCCGTTGGAAGGATCTCGGACTCGTTCAGGGAGTGGGCTGACGAGCCTGTCGCGCTGACGGTCTCCCCCGCTTCGATCCTGACGCTACCCGCATGGTTCCCTGCCGGCTCCTCGCAGGAGCAGCGCGAAAGGCTGAGCAGGATCGAAGCAGGCTATTTCCTCAAGAAGGTCGATGGGTGGCGCTGGGATTCCATCCCCCTGGCATCATGGACGGAACAGGCGGAAGGTCTCGAACGGGAGCTGATCATGTTCTCCGAGGCCGAACCTGCCCGATCCCTGCATGACGAGCTGGGCCGAAAGCACCCCATGGAATTGAACGTGTTGCATTTCGAACCGATCGTCCGCCTGACGGCGGGCTCTTCAGAACCACTGGCTGTGCTCGAACTGGAAGAAAATTATGCGGCGTTTTTCGTATCCAGGGAAGGACGGGCCGAATCGTTGCAGTACTGGCCGGTGAAAAATGCGAGCGAACGGGAGTTCTTCGCCATCAAGGAGCTCGGTTCGTCGCCGGTGGCAGGCGTGAAGGTGACCGGCCTTGCTGCCGATCCTGCCGCAGTGAAGCGCATTGCCGCGGGAGCCTCATGCACCCTTGAGCCGCTGGACCTGCCGCCCCGGATCTGTGCAGGCAGCGATGTAAGGGGCTGCCGCCTGTCGACCGGCCTCATCAGGGCCGCGAGCACCGCGCTCATGGCCCTCACGCTCTCCCCGGGCTGACCCCCTCTTACATTCAATTTGCCCCGGACTTCAGTCCGGAGTTCACGGAAAAACTGATCTCCTTACAATTTCCCCACCAGCTCCTCGGCAATCTGCACGGCATTGGTCGCCGCGCCTTTGCGGAGGTTGTCGGCCACGACCCAAAGGTTGAGGGTGCGCGGCTGCCAGTAGTCGGGGCGCAGGCGTCCTACGAACACCTCGTCCTGCTCGTAAGAGGTCAGCGGCATCGGGTACAGCCTCGCTGAAGGATCGTCCTGCATCACGATGCCCGGCGATCCGGTCAGCAGGGCGCGAACCTCGTTGATGTCGAAATCGCTCTTGAGCTCGATGTTGAGCGATTCGCCGTGCCCGCCGTACACCGGGATGCGGACCGTGGTCGGCGAAACCTGGATCTCATCGTCGGCCATGATCTTCCTTGTCTCGTTGACCATCTTCATCTCCTCCTTCGTGTAACCGTTGTCCGTAAAGGCGTCGATCTGCGGAACGGCGTTGAAGGCGATCTGGTGGAAGTGGGTGAACTCATCCGGCACGTTGCCCGCAAGCTCGCTTTCGAGCGCATCGCGGCCCGCCTTGCCCTTGCCGGTCACCGACTGGTAGGTCGAAACCACAACGCGCCTGACGCCGTAGCAGTCGTGCAGCGGCTTGAGCACCACGACCATCTGGATCGTCGAGCAGTTCGGGTTGGCGATGATCTTTTCCGGCTTGCCGTCGGCGCCGAAAATGGCCTCGGGATTGACTTCAGGCACGACGAGGGGAATGCCTTCGTCCATGCGGAATGCCGAAGAGTTGTCGATGACGACGGCTCCTGCAGCCGCCGCGACCGGGGCCCACTCCCTGCTGGCAGAAGCGCCTGCCGAAAAGAGGGCGATGTCGACCCCCCTGAAGATCTCTGCCGACGGTACTTCGGTGACGAACTCCCTGCCCTGGAAGGTGACGACCTGCCCCCTGCTGCGGGGCGACGCGAGCGGCACCAGTTCACTGACCGGGAAGTTACGCTCTTCGAGCACCTCGATCATGGTTCTTCCGACAAGGCCGGTTGCCCCGAGGACTGCTACACGATAACCGGATTCTGCACTGCTCATATGAAAATGGATGGATAATGGTTCAATAATTCAAAGTCAGTTTCGGTGAATGGTCGTTCAGGAACTCTCCTCCCGACTCCTTCAGCCGCCCCTCGCGCTCAAGGGCTTCGCAATGGGCCTCGAAACCCGCGAGCAGTTCGACGATGACGGCAGGGTCGAGTTCGCGGACAAGCAGGTTGCGTACCTTCGACACGCCTGGCAGCCCCTTCAGGTAGGTGGAGTAGTGGCGCCGCATCTCGACGATGCCGTACTTTTCCCCCTTGTACTCCACGGAGAGCCGCATGTGTTCGGTCGCCGCCGCGATGCGCTCCCGGTATGATGGATCGGGCAGCCTCACGCCCTGCCTGACAAGGCTCACGGACTGGGCGAAGATGAACGGATTGCCGATCGATCCGCGCCCGATCATGATGCCGTCTGCTCCCGTAGCGGCGAACATGGCCGCCGCGTCGTCCGCGTTCCAGACGTCGCCGTTGGCGATGACGGGGATCGAACAGGCGGCTTTGGCCTCGGCGATCCGGCTCCAATCGGCTTTACCCTTGTACATGTCGCTGCGGGTCCTGCCGTGCACTGCCACAGCCTGCATGCCGGAATCCTCGAGCCTCCTGACGATCTCGATGATGTTGATGGAGTCGTGGTCCCAACCGATCCTGGTCTTGGCCGTCACCGGGATGCTCACGGCGCGCGCCACGGCCGATGCGATGGCCGAAAGCTTCTCGGGCTCCTGAAGCAGGGCGGCTCCGGCCCCGCGTCCTGCAACCTTCTTGACCGGGCAGCCGAAATTGATGTCGAGGTAGTCGGGCTCGTAGGTCTCTGCGATCGCAGCGGCCTCGACCATGGATTCGACGGTGCTGCCGAAGATCTGCACCGCGACCGGACGTTCATGGTCGGCCACGGTGAGTTTGCGTATCGATTTCTCGGCGCCGCGCCTGAGCGCTTCGGCGCTGATGAACTCCGTATATACGATATCGGCCCCATGGCGCTTGCAGAGCTGCCTGAATGCCCGGTCGGTCACGTCCTCCATGGGAGCGAGGATGACCGGGCGGTCGATATCGATGGTGCCTATACGCATGACATTCCCCTGCAAAAAATCACTTTGCGGCCAGCGGTGCGATCATCAGTTCGCGAACCTGCTGTTTGACTGTTTCACGCAGGACGCTGTCCTCACGGAGAAGCTTCTTGGCGGCATCACGGCCCTGCCCGAGCTTTTCGCTGCCGTAGCTGAACCATGCGCCGGCCTTCTTGATCACGCCGAACTCGACGGCCAGGTCGATCAGCTCGCCGAGCACCGAGATGCCCTCACCGTAGAGGATGTCGAACTCGACAGTCTTGAAGGGCGGGGCAACCTTGTTCTTGACCACCTTGACCTTGGTGCGGTTGCCGACGATCTCCTCGCCGTCCTTGATCTGGGCGATCTTCCTGATGTCGAGCCGGACCGAGGAGTAGAACTTCAATGCCTTGCCGCCCGTCGTGGTTTCGGGACTGCCGTACATGACGCCGATCTTGTCGCGAAGCTGGTTGATGAAGATGCAGACCGCGCTCGACTTGGAGATGGCACCGGTGAGCTTGCGCAGGGCCTGGCTCATGAGCCTTGCCTGGAGGCCGACGACGCTGTCTCCCATCTCGCCTTCGAGTTCTGCCTGCGGCACCAGCGCTGCGACCGAGTCGACCACCACGATGTCGATCGCTCCGCTGCGAACGAGGGTCTCTACGATCGACAGGGCCTGTTCGCCCGATTCGGGCTGGCTTACCAGCAGGGCGTTGATGTCGACGCCGAGCTTGCGGGCATAGGTCGGGTCGAAGGCGTGCTCCGCGTCCACCATTGCCGCAATGCCGCCGTTCTTCTGGGCTTCGGCGATGACGTGCAGGGCGAGCGTGGTCTTGCCGGAAGACTCGGGTCCGTAGATTTCGGTCACCCTGCCACGCGGCAGTCCGCCGACGCCGAGGGCATAGTCGAGGGCCATGGATCCGGTCGAAATCGACTGCACATGCATGTTCGGGGAGTCGTCGCCAAGACGCATGATCGATCCCTTGCCGAACTGCTTTTCAAGGGTCTCTATGGCCAGGTTGAGCTGTTTGAGGCGGGCCGGATCAACGGCCGTCGACTGCTGTTTTATCTCTTTTTCCATGGGGCTCGATGGTTTGTATGGTGTAAACTCTTCCGGGGGGAAGTTATGCGATGGCGGTTTTCAAAGTCTCCTCGAACGGGCGGTAGGTGATGCCGAGTTCCTGCACTGATCTCCGGTTGCTGTAGACGGCCTGCCGGGATGCCTGCCTGATGCTTTCGAGGCTGATGAACGACGGGCGTCCGGAGAGAAGGGACCAGATCTCCCCGCCGAAACCGGTCGCGACGGCCAGCGCCCCGGCGACCCTGATCGGGCTCTTCGTCCGGCTGCCGTCCAAGGCGGCGATCCGTCCGAACAGTCCCCTGAAGGTGAGGTTCTCACCCACGACGATGTAGCGTTCCCCGCCGACTCCTTTCTGCCATGCAGCGATATGGGCGTCTGCCACGTCGAGCACATCGACGAAACCGGTGCCCCCGTCAGGGCAGAACGGAAGCGAGCCGCTGTAGATCATCCGGAGCACCTCGTTGGACGAGCTTCCGGGGGCTTTCCGCTCCGCACCCTTCCCGATCACCACGCCGGGATTGACCATCACGACATCGAGCCCTTCGGCGCTGCCGCGGCGGCACTCGAGTTCGGAAAGGTGTTTGGACTCCATATAGGCATTACGGCGCTGCCACTCGCTGAAGGTGGAGCCTTCGTTCGACTCCGTGACGCCTTCACGGTTTTCGGGAACGCCGATCGCGGCAATGGAGCTGGTGGCCACCAGTCGCCGGACGCCGCCGGCAAGGCAGGCATTAACAACGTTCCTTGTTCCGAGCACGTTGGTTTCGTACAGGCGGTTCCGGAAGTTCGACGTATAGGCGATAAGGCCGGCGCAGTGGAACACAACCTCGGCACCGTGGATCGCTTCCGCCACTGCATGGGGATCCTGCAGGTCGGCCCTGACGATATCGACTGGCAGGCCTGCGAGGAATCCGGCATCGGACCCGCTCCTGACCGTCAGCCGGCACCTGACCGCATCACCATACTCCCGGAGAAGGCCGAAGACGAGCTGCGCGCCTATGTAACCCGTTGCACCGGTGATTAGTATCGGAGTAGCTGACATGAAAAATATGTGCCTTGAAAGCTGGCCGATGCGCAATCCGGGCTGTCCGGCGCTGCATCGATTTGTTCATAATAATAAGAAGAATAAAACTTACATTGCACTCAAATCCATCCCAGAGCGTGAGAAAAAAAATCGCATCGGCACCAGCCGATACAGGAGCGGCCGGACAACGGTTGTCGGCCGGCATCGTCGAGAGCCAAACCCTCCCGAACGGCCTTCGCATCGTCAGCAACCAGGTTCCCTACGTGCACAGCGTCACCGTCGGCGTATGGATCAACGCAGGCGCCAGGGAAGATCCCGAAGGACTCGCAGGGCTTGCCCACTTCATCGAACACGCCGTCTTCAAGGGAACCCTCAAGCGCGACTATGTCGAAATCGCCCGATGTATCGAGAAGACCGGCGGCTACATCGACGCCTGGACCACCAAGGAGCAGACCTGCATCTACGTCAGGTGCCTTCGGGAGCACCTTGCTCTCGGCTTCGACCTGCTTGCGGACCTGATCTGCAACCCGGTTTTCCCCGCCGAGGAGCTCGACAAGGAGAAGGAGGTCGTGCTCGAGGAGATCGCCGGCGTCAACGACGCCCCGGAAGAGCTGATTTTCGAGGATTTCGACCGCCGCTCGTTTCCGGGCCATCCTCTCGCGACGCCGATCCTCGGCACCGAGGAGAGCGTCGGCCGCCTCACTGAAACCGACCTGCGCTCCTTCATGCAGGAGCATTACGTACCTGGCAATATTCTGGTCACGGCAGTAGGCAACATCGACCATTCGGAGCTGTCGGCACTCGCCTCGACCTATTTCGGCCATCTCTCGCCGGCACCCCCGGACGCCCCGAAGAGAAACCTGTTCGACCCCTCGGCATACGCGCCGTTCAATGCGTCACTGAAAATGAGCGTCTGCCAGGCTCAGATCCTGCTCGGTACGGTCATACCTCGCGACGACCGGCATTACTGGGGCCTCATGGTGCTGAACAGCATGCTGAGCAGCGGCATGAGCTCGATCCTCAACCTGGAGCTGCGCGAAAAGCGCGGGCTGGTTTACCAGGCCTATTCGTCGATGGGATTCTTCGACGACATCACCTCCTTCAACATCTACGCCGGCACCGACAAAGGGAAAACCGCAAAGACCCTCGACACGATCGCGGCCCTGTTCGCCGGAAAAACCCTCATGGAACCGGACCCCGCCGAAATCGAGGCTGCAAAATCGAAAATGCTCGGTTCGATGATCATGGGCATGGAGAAGATGACCCGTCGGATGTCCAACCTGGCGCAGGACCTTCTCTACTTCGGCAGACTCCTTGATCCGGTCGAAAAGGCCGGGCTGATCCAGTCGGTCAGCGCAGCCGAGGTTGCCGCAGCAGCCGGCTCGCTCGGGGTACCGTCCCTGCTGTCGACGCTGATCTACAAGCCGTCGCGGTAACGAACGCCCCCCCAGCCTTTGTTTTTAAAACCGGTGAAAATATCGTATAATTCAAACCTTGTTTTTTCAACCCTTAACTGGTCACGAAAGCTTTGCAACAGAATATCAGGAATGTCAGCGACATCGAGCAGGAACTTGAAATCGTTCTGACTGCCGAAGAGTTCAAACCCGAACTCGAACAGGAATTTGAAGAGGCCCGCAGGTCTGTCAAGATCAAGGGTTTCAGGCAGGGACATGTTCCCGCCGGCATGCTCAAACGCCTTGTCGGCCCCTCCATCGAGGCGACCGTAGCCGAAAAGATGGCTTCGAAGCATTTTGCGGCAATCGCCGAGGCTGAGAACATCAAACCGGCCAGCAGGGCCCAGATCGAGAATTTCAACTTCGCCGGCGATACGCTGACGATCCTCATGTCCTACGAAATCCATCCGGAATTCGAGCTGAAGGATATCAGCTCCTATGCCTTCACCCAGGCGGAATACACGATCGACGACGAGGTCATCGATCGTGAAATCAACATGATCCTGAAAGGCCACGGAACGCTGGTCACCAGCGAAGAGCCTGCCGGAGCTGCAGACACGGTCATCGCCGACGTCGCGAAGCTCGATGCCGAAGGCAATCCGGTCGAAGGCCAGCACAACGAGAACCACCATTTCAACCTCGAGTACCTGCCGGAGGGCAATCCGTTCCGCGAGGCACTCGAAGGCAAGAAAGCCGGCGATTCGGTCGACGTGACCATTGAGCCGAAGGAAGAGGGCGACGAAACGGTACGCTACCGCGTCGAGGTCAAGGAGATCAAGCGCCTCGAACTCCCGGAACTGAACGACGAACTGGTCAAGGAGCTCACCCACCAGCGCTTCGAGACCGTGGCCGATTTCAAGTCGGATGTCCGCATCCAGCTCGAACAGCATTTCAGCCACAAGTCGGAGCAGGAGCTGCTCGAGTCCATTTCCGCCAAGCTCGTCGAAGAGCATGCGGTACCGACCCCGAAGGCGATGGTCGCATCGTTCCAGAACATGCTCGTTGAAAACGCGAAGCGCCAGGTCGGCGGTAAGCTACCGAAAGGTATCGACGAACGCGAGTTTCTCGAAGCGATGAGGCCGAATGCCGAAAAGCATGCCCGCTGGCTCCTGGTCAGCCAGAAGATCGCACAGGTCAACGAGCTGAGCGTCAACGACGAGGACATCAGGGCTTACGCCGAGAAAGAAGCGTCAAAGAACGAGTCGCTGAAGGCTGAAGAGCTTTTCAGCACCTACATGTCGACCGAGTTCAAGGACTACATCGTCGACACGATCCTCAAGGAGAAGATCTACGACATCATCAAGTCGAAGGTGACCGTCACGAAAGAGGCTACTCCGGTGCCGACGCACGAAGAAGACGAGATCTGACCGATCGTACAGCAATCGAATAAAAAAGGGGCTCCGAAGGAGCCCCTTTTTTTGTGCCAGGAACAAAAATACAACGTGAACATTATGGACTTGGTGGACTTGATGGACATCATGGACTGACCGGGGAGAAAACACCAGCCACTTCTCTTCCACTGTCCATTTCGTCCATCTCTTGCAATCGTCCACTCCGTCCATAACGTCCACTCATCTTCATCACTCGGCAACCGCCATGGCAACCGCCGAATTCCGGTCATGAGAGATGGAGATGCTGACCCGGAATCCCGGGAAGCCGTGCAGGGTGACCAGAGGTTTGCCTGCCTCGTTGTTGAGTACCTCGATCGAGTGCCAGGTGAGGCCTCGGGAAATGCCGGTGCCCAGGGCCTTCGAGACGGCCTCCTTGGAGGCGAAGCGCCCCGCAATGCTCGCAACGGGATCGGGCCTGGCAAGGCACTGCCCCATCTCGGCTTCGGTGAGGATACGCCGGAGAAATTTCTCGCCATAACGCTCGTACAGGGTCCGAATCCTTGCGATCTCAATGATGTCGACCCCGACCTCCATCAATCGATTTCGATGTTCATGGAAAGGTCCAGCGCCTTGACGCTGTGCGTGAGTTCACCGATCGAAATGTAGTCGACCCCGGTCATCGCAACCTCTGCCACGTTGTGCAGGCCGATGTTTCCGGACGCCTCCAGCAGGATATGAACGAACCCGTTCGCCTTTACCCACCGTACCGCCTCAGCCAGCCCGTCGAGCATGAAGTTGTCGAGGAGGATGATGTCCGGCTGGCTCGCACATGCCTGCTTGAGCTCGTAGACGCTACGCACCTCGGTTTCGATCTTCAGCTTCAGGGCGTGCTCCTGGCAGTAGGTCCTGGCCTTGCTGACGGCTATCTGGACCCCACCGGCAGCATCGATATGGTTGTCCTTTATGAGGATCATGTCGAACAGGCCGAACCGGTGGTTTACCCCGCCGCCGATGCGCACGGCGTCTTTATCGAAGTAACGCAGCCCCGGCGCGGTCTTTCTCGTGTCGAGAATCGATGCGTTCGTGTGGCTCACCCGCTCGACGTACATGTTCGTCCTGGTGGCGATGCCCGACATACGCTGCATGAAATTCAAGGCCGTACGCTCACCGATGAGGATCGGGGCCATCCGGCCTTTCACTTCGAGGATTCGTCCTCCTGGATAGACGCGGCTGCCGTCCTTGATAAGTACGTTGATCTCGAGTCCCGGGTCGGATGCGGTGAACACCTGTCTGGCCACCTCCACCCCCGCGACGATACCTTCGGCCTTTGCCTCGATGATGCCTGAACCCGTCTGCTCAGGATCGATGGTAGCCAGGGTCGTGTAGTCACCCTGGTATCGATCCTCCTCGAGTGCAAGCTGCAGGGCCCGGGTCCTGCAGGTTTCGAAAAAATCACGAAATGCGAAGTTTGTCCTGTTGTCTCCCATAACTGCAATAAGGTGAGAAGTTGGCTGAAGGGAACGCTTTCTGGAAAGTACTATTTTTTCTGCTTTTGCAACCGCCTGCATCCTGCCATCGCACCACTTTTGCACGGCACTGGCGAAAGGCGTACATTCACTCCTCAGTGCGATTGCAACAATATCAAGAACTGACGAAGATGAGCGCCACACACCGATCCTGCATCAGGCTCGTGAACGCGGAGTTCTATGCCTGGCACGGCGTGAACAGCGAAGAAAACCGCCTCGGCGGAAAATATGAGGTCGACGTTGAGCTGAATTTCGACTTCAGGACGGCGGCGCTTGCCGATGACATCGCCAGTACCGTGGATTACCAGCGTGCTTACGAAACCATCCGGATCGTGATGACCGGCCGGAAAGCGGCGCTCATCGAATCGCTTGCCCTTGAAATCGCAACAGCTCTCATGAAGCAGTTCCCGGCACTGGAGAGCGTCACGGCGAAAGTCAGGAAACGGAACCTCCCGCTCGGCGGGCTCTGCGATTATGCCGAAGCCGAGCACCGGATCGACAGGGCCTGAACCGATGGGCAGGGCCATCGCATATATCGGCATCGGATCGAATGTCGGCGACCGTTTCACCAACCTCCAGAAGGCAGTCGACCTGCTCGACGGTACGCCCGAAACCTCCGTCACGGGCCTCTCGCGGGTCTACATGACCGAACCGGTCGGCGATGCCGGGCAGGAGCGGTTCTTCAATGCCGTGGTGGCGATCGATACGGGCCTCGACCCCGTCGACCTTCGCACGAACTGCAAACGCATCGAGCAGCAGCTCGGACGGCCTGACCTTTACCGGCGATGGAGCCCGAGGACCATCGACCTCGACATCCTGCTCTACGGCAACCTGGTCATGGACAGCGAACTCCTCGTCATTCCCCATGCCGAGCTTCATCGCAGAAAATTCGTCCTGGTGCCCCTACTCGATATCGCCGATCCCGTTCACCCCGTTTTCAACGTTCCGGTATCGGGGCTCCTCAACACCTGTGGAGATCTTTCGGTGCCGATCTGCCTGAGCGAAAGACTCATAAAACCCTGATCGAGCAAAAAAAAAGCGGGCCGCCTGAATCGACCCGCTTTCTGAAAGCTTCCCTTTCGGAAAGAGGTCAATTCGTAAAGGTGATGCTCAGGGTTCCCTGTTCGAAATCGGCCCCTTCGGTCTTGCGTCCCACCAGCACGTTCGGCAGGATGATGCTCTTGCGGAAATTGTTGATGTCCACCAGAAGCTCGTCGCCCTTGATGTTCACCGCAAGCTTGTCGACTTCGACGTTGGGCAGGTAGAGGCTGAGCACGTACTTTCCGTTGACCTTTTCAAGGGTCTGGGTCTTGCCATCGGTATAGAGTACGTCGATCGGGTTCCGTCCGTCGAAAATCTCCTGGCTCAGTTCAAACAGGCGATCGGGTGCGATCACCTCTCTCGATGACTGTCTTGCCCTGAAGATCGGCACCGGATAGAAACAGTTGTCGATGACCCTGAGGTATTTGGCCTGCTGGTCGATCAGGCTCTGCAGGTACTGGTCGCTGGAGCTTGGAGGAAGCACCTTGTTGACCACGGCAGCATCGAGTTTGTACCCGAAGAGGTTCAGGTAGGTCTGGACGCGCAGGGCCTCCTTGATCACCATGTTTTCGGGATTGAGCACAACCCTGAATGTCGTAATGCTCTTGTCCTGCAGCATGCTGTGGAGCTCTTTCATGTGCTCGTTGACCTCGGGCATGAGCTTGAAAATGTTCTTCTTCGGCATGAACTTGCTCAGGAGCGGCGCAGCGAAGCCGATTGCCTTCGAGTGCCAGCCGCCTATCTTCTCGGAGTACCATCCGTAGGATTCGGGCATACCAAGCAGGCGCATGGTCTCGCCGGTCGGAGCCGCGTCGACCACGACCGCATCATAAAGCCCTGATTTTGCAGCCTTCCAGATGTAACGGAGACTGATCATCTCCTCCATGCCGGGCACAATGGCCAGCTCTTCGGCAACGATCTCGTTCGCTCCGTCGTGCATGAGGATCGAGGAGAAATAGGAGTACAGTTCGGTCCAGTTCTCCCTGATCTCGGCCAGAACGTTCACTTCCATGGCGAAGAGATTTTTCTCGACCTCAACAGGGCTGGAACTGAGCTCGACTCCGAGCGCGTCGGCAAGACTGTGAGCAACGTCGGTGCTCATGATCAGCACACGGTTGCCGCCGCGGGCAATCGCTGTGGCGGTTGATGCGGAAACGGTGGTTTTTCCCACCCCGCCTTTGCCCAGGTAAAGAATGATTCTCATGGTGTTAAGAAACTAAGGTGTAGGCTTGACTGAAAAAGAATGTGACTCGGATGACTTTTCAGGCCCTTCGTCCTTCCGGGCACCCTTCCGCTTGCCGCCCGCGGTATGGATGTCACTCTCGGGCGAAATGCCTTTCGATGCGGTCCTGGCAGCTCCCTCTATCGGGAGGTCGGATTCAAGGGTGAGGTAACTCTCCTGAACAGGTACAGTATCCCCTTCGCTGATATCGGCAAGCAGGAGCTCTTCGGCAAGGGAGGAGGTTTGATCGGGTTCTGCCGCCTTGATCTGTATTTTCTTCCTGACGGGAGGCCCCGGTTCGGGGTCGGTAACAATCGGGGCATCGGACAAGGTTTCAGCTACGGAATCCTCGAGCGGTTCTTCATCGTAGCTCATCAGCTTCCGGGTGATGTCGTCGCTCTCCGCTTCCGCCTTGATCGAAAGCTTCTTCTTCCGGGGTGCGGCTTCGGCATCGGACAATTCCTGCTGCGGCGCGGAAGCGGATGAAACGGGAAACTGGTCCCTTTCCGATTCGTCGTAGCTCATCAGCTTGCGGGTGATGTCGTCGCTCTCCGCTTCCGCCTTGATCGAAAGCTTTTTCTTCCGGGGTTGGGTTTCCGCATCGGACAACTCCGGCTGCGGCGCGGAAGCTGGCGAAGCGGGATCCTGCTCCCTTTCCGACTCGTCGTAGCTCATCAGTTTGCGGGCGATGTCGCTGCTGCCGTCCTCTTCCGTCTTGATTGAAAGCTTTTTCCTCCTGGGCGCGTCATCGATATCATCGTCGGGCATGGAACGGCGAGCGCTGGCAGAGGGCGAATCGTCACGACCGGCACGGCTTGCCTTTGACGGCTCTTCGTCCCGGAATGGGTCGAAGCCGCCCGGCTGGTCGTTGTCGTCCCTCACGCTGATCTTCCTGCGACGGATCGTCGAATCATCGTCGGGGTCCTCCTGCCTGGAAGAGCCGCGCTGCTGGCGCGAGGATGCGTCATCCTGCGACGACGGCTGCTCGGACCTCGAAGGCTTTTTGCCGCCACCGATGCCCGAGGTCAGCTTGATGATCTTTCCGAACGAACCGATAAGGCCGTCATTGGTGACGGCCGTCTTGATGGCGTTCATGACGAACCGCTCGGCCTGAGGATTTCCGGCGATACTGACAAGGAGCTCGTTCAGGGCCGTCAGTACCGTGGCGACATCGTTCGGTACATGCTGCAGATCCTTCATCACCTGATCCCTGAGCTTGAACGGGGCATCTCCCACCAGCTCCTTGAGCTGGCCGGCAATCCGCTTGATCGAGGCCGGATCGGTCGGCAGGAGTCCCTCGAGGCCGGGAGGAGGCGGAGGCATACCCATGCCGCCGCGCTGTCGAGGCTGCGCACCCTGCTGTTGCGGCTCCTGATCGAGGCTGTATCCGATCGACGCCTTGTACTGCTCGAGAAGATCCTGGCCGTATCCGATACCGGCATCCGGAACCGGCATCTGAGGCGCCTCCAGGACGATGGAAACCGAACGTGGAGGACAGATGTTCCTCGCGGTCTGGAGAATCCTGGTGGCGGTTTCCTGAGGAATCTCCTGGCGGAAATTGACACCGAGGTAATCCTCGATGGTCGATTCGATGACCGTATGAAGCTTGACGATTGTTTCGGCCTCATGAATCTCGACCATGTCGAAAATCACGTAAACCGGCTCCTTGCCCTCCCTTTTGATCTTCAGGTTGAGGGTTGCGAAGGCGCTGTCCTTGTTCCGGCTGTTGACCGATACGGCCCCGAGGCTGAAACGGTCGAGGAAATCCTTCGACGTTCCCCTGGCCCAGAGGTAGACAGCCTTGTCGGTATAGATGAGATAATCCTGGAAAACAATGTTTCCGACCCGCTCCTGGTGGGATTCGTAAAAAACGCCGTCGAAAAAAGCTATGGGGCTTTCACCTTCACCGATAAGGCGTTTCTGGAAAAACTCAGTGACATCGTTCAGTTCGGTCTGCCCTGAGACATAAAGAGAGATATTAGCCATTACTGCGTCCGATCACGTTTCCTGTGTTGCCTGTCGTTCTGTTAAGGAGCAATCAAGCTATTAAAATATGAAAACAAAAATAAATTACGTAACAAAGAAGCGGCAAGGACGAGGCTCTTGCGGTGAGGAGGAACCGAACTTTTCAGGGTAACGGAAGATACGGCTCCGATAAAGCAGAAAACGGGATAAAAAAAAGGCAGTGAAGGCGCTATGCCTGTCACTGCCCTTATGGTTCTGACCGGATCGGTTCGCTTATTTAGCAAACTTCGATTCGACTTCCTTGGTAGGTACGGCATAGCCGGAAACCTCAGGTGAAGAACCGCGAAGGCTGGATCCGCCACCCATGCTGCCATAGGCATTACGGTTGATCCTCATCGTGCCCTTGCCCAGCGAGTCAAACAGCATTCCGACGGTTTCCCAGTGACCTTCGACCATAACTTCGAAAATACGGCCTGCGGCGGCTAAGATATCGGTAAATACGCCTCCTCCACTCATAACTCCTCCTTTTGGAATTTAATTGACAGAAATGTACAACGTTCAGTAAAATCGGGACTTTGGAATAAAAATAAGCGATTCAACAACAAAACACAAAATAAAAGATTCCGTATCGCTCATGGAAATCACTTTGTGAGGACAATCCGCATTATTTCTTGCCGGTTGTCTTCTGGAATGAACCTGCGATGTTCTTCACCGCATCGGAAGCAGACGAACCTACGTCACCGACCGCCTTGGCTGCATTGCCCGTTACATTTTCGACGCTCCTGACCGCATCACCATAGAGGTCGCCTGCTGAACGGGAAACGTCCTTGACCGTGATGGCCACGCGATCGATGGTCTCGCCGACCACACCGCTGGTCTTGCCGAGCACGCCACCGATGCCCGATGCATCGACAAGTGAACCAAACGTGCCTGCAACGGTCTCCACAAGGCCTCCGGCCAGCTCAAGACCGCCGACGATGGCGCTCTGTCCGGTCAGCAGCACGCTTTCGGCAAGAAAGGTGAGCCTGTCGGTGAAATCGAGATCCTTGAAATCCTTGCGAAGCTTCTGGTAGGATTCTGACATGATGTCCTCCTTTATTGAGGCTGCAACCGCAGCCTTCGGTTACTGGTTTATACTACGAAAAAAATCATGCCCTGTGCATCTCTCCGCTCCTGTGGTGCGTTCCCTGCCGCGCGAGATCGAAGGGGATATGGAGCCACTTGTCCTTGAATACGGCATCGCCGGGTTCAAGGCCGGTGAGGCTGATCGGAAGGGTGATGATCTTCCTCTGGTTTCCGATCTGCACGTAAAGTTCGTCGCCGGTCACCCAGACGTCGATATCGACCGGGTTTGCGAACATGAGCTTGAGCTGGACCTCGTAGACGTCGCCGTTCCGGATGAACTTGATCGGCGGCTCGTCATACATCATGCCGGACGGGTCCACATCGCCGTACATGTCACGGGCGAAGACCTCGAGCGCCTTGACGCCGACGATCTCCTGATCGTACATCTTCAGCTTTATGACCGGCAGGGGTGAGAAACCTTCCTCGATCTCTCCGAGGTACTTCTGCTGGATTCCTTTCCACTTTTCGAGGTAGCCGCTGTCCTCCTGTGTATCGAGCAGCTTGTTGACCAGGACCATGTCCACCTTGAAACCGTAGAGGTTCAGGTAGGTGAGCGCACGCATGGTCTCCTTGATCGACATCTTCTCGGCGTTCATGACCAGCCTGACGGTCGACTTGACGTTGTCGGTCAGGATCTCGCGGATGTCCTCGAGTTCGTCGAACACCTGGTCGACCGATTCGATGGCATCTTCGGGCGGTATATAATAAGCGATCTTGTCCGACATCTTGGAGAGCGGCTTGCTGAGCGGACGGACGATATACTTGTTGACGTTCTTGACGGCCTTCATGCCCCATGAAAGCGTATCGGGAAGGGAGAGCAGCCTGAGGGTCTCGCCGGTCGGCGCGGTATCCAGCACGAGGGCATCGTAGAGGCCTGCTGATTTATAGCGTTTGATGCGGAGCAGGGAGAACAGCTCCTCCATTCCGGGAAGGATCGTCATTTCGTCTGCCATGACCCCGGAAACACCCTGGGCCATGAAAATGCGTGTATAATATTTCTGTACAGAATGCCAGTTCTGCTTGAGGTCGACGTAGGGGTTGACCTCGATGGCGTGAAGATTGTCCTTGATTTTGGTCGGCTCGGCACCCAGCGGCAGGTTGAAAGAGTCGGAGAGGCTGTGGGCAGGATCTGTGGACAGCACCAGGGTACGATGCCCCAACTCGGAAAGCCGGACTGCTGTAGCGGCCGAAACACTTGTCTTTCCTACACCGCCTTTACCTGTAAAAGTCAATATACGCATGGAGCAGGCATTGGGTTTGTTGATACAGCCAAGGTCATTAAGATATACATCTCCCGAGATTCTGCAAAGGATCAATCCGCCTCCGGGCTCCTGCCGAAACCGGAATAATGAGCCTCAAGACGAGTGATTTGCAAAATTCATGACAGTGCTCTTAATTGATTGCACAAGCCTCACCGGCCCTGTATCAGGAAACCTTCATTCTGCCGCCCATGCTTCCTTCCAGCCCCATCACCGACGCCCGCGCCCTGATCACCGAAACCCGCGCCATCGGGGCGGATGTTTCCGTCATTTCGTTCGATTGCCCCGGAATAGCAGCCACGGCCCGGCCGGGCAATTTCGTCAACATCAAGGTCAGCGAATCGAACCAGCCCCTGCTGCGACGCCCGTTCTGCATCCACAACGTCCGTGGCAACATGATCGACGTGATGGTGAAGAGCGTCGGCAAGGGCACCACCCTGCTCTGCGAAGCTTCCTGCGGCACCAGCGCGATGGTGCTTGGACCGCTCGGCAACGCCTTCTCCATCGATACCCCTGACTTCGACACCGCCCTGCTCGTCTCGGGAGGCATCGGTACCGCCCCGATGCTGTTCCTCGAAAAAAGCCTGGCGGCGAAAGGGATCCCGTTCCGGAACCTGGTGGGCGGACGGACACGCACCGACCTGCTGACCAGGGGCCTGTCGAACTGCAGCACCGCTACGGACGACGGTTCCGAAGGATTTCGGGGTAACGTCGTCGAACTCCTGAAACACCATCTCGAATCTACGGCCGGAATCGGCAGGGCAAAAGTCTTCGCCTGCGGTCCCAACCCCATGCTGAAGGCCCTGGCAAGGTTCTGCGCATCCCGCTCGATCCCCTGCGAACTCTCGCTCGAATCGATCATGGGCTGCGGAGTGGGTATCTGCTATGGCTGCATGGTCGAGCTGAACAATGCCGACGGCGAACTCGAGAGCATCCTGCTCTGCCGGGAGGGGCCGGTCATCGACGGACGGCGGTTCACCACCGAGGAGCGTCCTTGAAGAATTATGAATATTCATGTAGTTTAAGTTTCAACGATAACCAGGCCGCGTCCCCACGGAACGGCATTGCGCAAGGATACTTCAAAAACTCCCACTTACCACTATGGCAAAAGGCTTGAACAAAGTGATGCTCATCGGTCATCTCGGCAACGACCCCGAACGCCGTGAAACCGCATCGGGCCAGACAGTCGTCAATTTCACCGTCGCCACCAGCGAAAGCTTCAAGGACAGCAGCGGCAACATCCAGGAACGTACCGAATGGCACCGTATCGTCGCCTGGGGCAGGCTCGCCGATATCTGCAGCCAGTACCTGAAAAAAGGACGCCAGGTCTACATCGAAGGACGCCTCCAGACGCGCTCCTGGGACGACAGCAAATCAGGCGAGAAGAAGTACACGACCGAAATCGTCTGCAGCGACATGCAGATGCTCGGCGCCGGCCGGGATTCGGGCGGAGGCATGGGCGAGCAGCCCGCTCAGGGACAGGAGCGTCCTGCCTACTCGAAGCCGACGCAGAGGCCCGAACCCCCATCCGGTGATTTCGGTTCGAAGCCTGCGACAGGCTCCATGACCGAAATCGAAAAAGACGACCTGCCCTTCTGAACCATGCCGTTTCCCCGGAGATCGACATGTCGGACCTGAAGAAGCAGATTGCGGCCGGACGCCTGGCGCCGGTCTATTTTTTTCAGGGACCCGAAAGCTGGCTGAAGGAAGAGCTCGCAGCCCGAATCAGGGCCGCGCTCTTTCCTTCGGAAAACGAGGCTGCGCTGAACACGATGGTACTCTACGGACAGGATGTCACGCTCGGAGAGATCGTCTCGGCGGCTTCGGAGTATCCGATGTTCACCGAGAAAAAGCTGGTGATCGTCCGCCAGTTCGACAAGCTGAAGAAAGGCGGCTCCAGGGAGCAGGTTCAGCTGCAGGAGGAGTCCTTCGCCCGGTATCTCGCCGACCCGGCGTCGTTCGCCGTGCTGGTTCTCGATGCTGAGGAGCTCGACAAAAAGGAGCTTGAGAAAGCCCACTATCGGCACCTCAAGCCCTTCCGTCATGATTTTCCGGCCGTCAAGCATGTCGACCTGTTCACCACCGAAAGGGCCAGGGAGTCCGGATGGGAGTTCGAACCCGAAGCGCTCAAAGCCTTTTCTGCCTACATCGAGCCCTCTTCTCGGCAAATCTGCCAGGAGCTGGAGAAGCTCACGCTCTACGTCTCCGACAAACGGCCCGAAAAGCGCATCACCCTGGACGACGTCTGTGACTGCGTCGGCATTTCGCGCAAATACAATGTCTTCGAACTTGAAAAGGCCCTGGTCGAAAAAAATCTGAGGCTCTGCAGCGGGATCGCCCTGATGATCATGGAGCAGGAGGGCCAGAAAGAGGGGCTGATGAATATCGTCAGGTACCTGACCACCTTCTACATCCGGATCTGGAAACTGCAGGCGCCCGGCATGCAGCAGAAATCACCGCAGGAAACCGCGGCAGCGCTCGGCATGTTCGGGCGGCAGGAGTACTTCGCGAAAAACTATATCGGCTACGCGAAACGGTTCAGCACCGTGGAGGCGGAACGGGCTATCCTCGCCCTCAGGGACGCCGATGCCGCCCTGAAGGGCATCGTGCAGAGCGGTGACGAAAAGTACACCCTTCTGAAACTGATGCAGCAGATGCTGGGGTAAGCATCAGAATGGACTCAGTGGACTTGATGGACGATATGGACGGAAGAACAGTCCCATATTCAGGAGGGTTTCAACCCTCCGGACATTCAAAATCTTACATTCTCTTCAATTGCCCCGGCTTTCAAGCCGGGAGGAGAAGGTGCATGCCCCGCACTACAGCCACCCTTTTTCCTTGTACCACTGCAGCGTCGCGGAGATGCCCGCTTCGAGCTGCATCGCTGCGGTGAAACCGATCTCCCTCGTCGCCTTTTCAGTGGAACAGACCCAGTAATCCTGCGTCAGTTCACCGGCCTTGTCCCTGTTGATCAGGGGAGGCCTGCCCGTAAAGCCGGCCGCAGCTTCGAGAAGCGCACCGAGCCCGAAGACGAGAGGCACCGGAAGCCCGATGCGCAGGAGAGGCCAGAACCCGAGCACGGGGCGGGCTGCCTCGACGACGTCATCCCATCCGTAAGGAGATGGAGAAGCAAGGAAGTAGGTCTGGCCGACGGCGGCGGCGGACCGAAGCGCGGTCAGCATTCCTTCGACAAGGTCATCGACATGGATCATGCTGAAGCGCTGCCGTTTGACGGAACCGCCCGAGACGAGCAAACCCTTCTGCATCATCCGGAACACTTCGAGGACATCCCGGTCACCCGGCCCGTAGACGGCAGGCGGACGAACGATGGTCAACGGCACGCTTCCCGCATGGCGCTTCGCCGCCTCCTCCCCGAGCAGCTTGCTGATGCCGTAGGCGCTTACCGGTTCCGGGCGGTCCGATTCCCGGACGCCGGGCGATGGTGAAGATGCCGGTCCTGCGGCGGCAAGCGACGAAACGAGCAGAAAGCGTTCCAGTGACGGGTTGGTTCTGCTGACAGCCTTGAGAAGGTTTTCAACCGGCGTCACGTTGCCGGCGAAGAACCCCTCTTCATCGACGGCTTTGGTCACTCCGGCCAGATGGATGATCATTCCCACCCCGGCTACCGCCCTGTCGAGCGACTCGGAATCCCCGTATCCGGCCCTGCACTCTTCGATGACGCCGGCAGGAAACGGCGAACGGCTTTCGGGCCGCAGCAGGATCCTGACCGATGCCCCCTGCCTGACCAGTTCCTCGACCGTTCTCGATCCGATGAATCCGGTCGACCCGGTAACCAGTACCTTTCCAGCCATACATCTACCCCATGTTTGTATTTTCGCAGGACATCGCCCAGCCGCCTGCACCGCGATGCTTCGGGAAGCCTGCAGCACTGTCCGCAGAGAAAATACGGCAGCCGCCTATAAAAAAAGGAAATTTTTGATACATTTCTGTTTCATTGCCTAATCCGTTCAATCATTGCAGCTGCGCTGGACAAGCATTACCGGAGAAACTCCTGCCGACACACGTGCTCAGCGAAAATGCCGAAGTAAAACCGCATCCTGTGGAACAACCGAAAGATCTATTCAAAAAGTGCTTTGACTTTACCCTCGCTGATGAAGTGAAGGCGCAGGGCATATACCCCTTTTTCCATCCCATAGACGAAACCGAGGGACCGGTCGTTTCATTCGGCGGCAGAAAGCTGGTCATGGCCGGATCGAACAACTATCTCGGCCTCACTTCAGACGAAAGGGTCAAACAGGCCTCCATCGATGCCATCAGGCGTTACGGGACCAGCTGCTCCGGCTCGCGCTATATGACCGGTACGGTCAACCTGCATGTCGAGCTCGAGGAAAAGCTTGCCGACTTCTTCGAAAAGGAGCGCTGCCTGCTGTTCAGCACCGGCTACCAGACCGGCCAGGGCATCATCCCGACGCTCGTTCAGCGCGGCGAATACATCGTTTCCGACCGCGACAACCATGCCAGCCTCGTGGCCGCGTCGATCATGGCGCAGGGTGCCGGAGCGAACCTGGTGCGTTACAACCACAACAACATGGCCGACCTGGAGCGCGTGCTTCAGAAGATCCCCGCTTCGGCAGGACGGATGATCGTCTCCGATGGCGTCTTTTCGGTTTCGGGCGAGATCGTGGACCTTCCGGGACTGGTCACGCTGGCCAAGAAATACAACGCCCGCATCGTGATCGACGATGCCCACGCCGTCGGCGTCATCGGCCGCAACGGCAGGGGTACCCCGTCGGAGTTCGACCTCGTCGACGACGTCGACCTGATCATGGGCACCTTCTCGAAAACCTTCGGTTCTCTCGGCGGTTACGTCGTCGGCGACCGATCGGTCATCAACTATATCAAGCACAACGCATCATCGCTGATCTTCAGCGCCTCGCCTACCCCTGCGAGCGTGGCTGCCGTGCTGGCCTCTCTCGAGATCATCAGGAACGAACCCGAGCTGATGACGCGCCTCATCGCCAACACCGATTATGTCCGCAAGGGCCTGCTGAAGGAAGGATTTGACCTCATGCCTTCACGTACCGCCATCGTCACGGTGCTGATCTCCGACCAGATGAAAACGCTCGTCTTCTGGAAAAAACTCTTCGAAGCCGGCGTCTATGTCAACGCCTTCATCCGTCCCGGCGTCATGCCCGGGCACGAGGCGCTCAGGACCAGCTTCATGGCTTCACATGAAAAGGAGCATCTCGACAAGGTGATCGCCGAATTCGCCACGATCGGCCGGGAACTCGGCGTTATCTGACCCCTCTCCGCGAATCCGCTTCCGCAGGCCCCGATGAAAGTCGGGGCCTGTTCAGTTTCCTCCTATATTTTCATCTATATTCATATAATTTGCACTTCCCGCATTTTTTCAGTAAAATAAACGATTATGCGGAAATCACCCGAACGATGATGTATACGGATTCGATGGCGCCCCGTACCTATGCCTACCACACAGTGCCCATGCGCACAACCATAACGGCAACCGCCCTGAAAAGCAGTTTGCCGATACTGTTTTCCCGTTGACACACACACTACCAACAACACAACAGTAATACCATGAAACAGCAACAAGCTAAGGGTTCTCTCCTGAGGCGTCTTGTTCTGTCCGCGTCTTTCCTGACCGCTTCGCTGGCTCCGCTGCCGATGTACGGCGCCGAACCCGGCGTACTTAAAGGACGAGTCGTCGACAAGAGTGACGGTGAAGGCGTCGTCGGTGCATCGGTCGTCATCCCGGGCACCAGCATCGGCACTTCGACCGACATCAACGGCAACTTCGTTCTGAGAAACGTACCGGCATCAGCACAGAAGGTTTCGGTCTCCATCATCGGCTACGCTCCCGTGACGCAAACGGTCAGCGTCGGGGAAGGCCAGACCGCCACGGCGAACTTCTCACTCGGCCAGACCACCATCATGGCCTCCGAAGTGGTCGTCGGCGCAGCCCTCTACAAGCAGGACCGGCTCGACGTGCCCGTGACGGCGAACGTTGTTTCCAAGGAAAAGATCAAGCAGCAGCCGAACCCGTCGCTCGACAGGGTGGTTGAGGACGTCCCCGGCGTGGTCATGTCCCGCGCAGGCGGCCAGACAGCGTCATCCCTGCAGATCCGAGGCTCCAACACCTATCAGGGCGGAGGCATCGGCACCAGGGTGCAGGCCCTCTACGACGGATTCCCGATCAACGCCCCCGAGTCCGGTGAAATCGTCTGGCAGACGGTGAACATGAACGCCGTCGACAGGGTCGAGGTGCTGAAGGGCGCTGCAGCGACGCTCTACGGGTCGGGCGCCATGGGCGGCGTCGTGAACCTTACCGGCCACCTTGCCGACAAGGAGGAGTTCATTGCCGGATCGAGCTACGGCTTCTACGACAAGACGCCGGCGAGCGACCAGAGCCTCTACCGGAAAAACTACACTCCCGTTTTCTGGAGCAGCTATGCCGGTTATGGCAACAAGGATGGCAAATTGCGCTACAGCCTGCTGTACACCCACGCCGCAGACAACGGCTATAAAGCGAACAACAATGTCAACGTGAACGACATCAAGTTCAAGGCCAGGTACGACATCGACGCCACCCAGTACCTGCTGCTCTCCAGCTTCTACAACAATACGAACGGCGGCTATCAGTATCAGTGGCCCGATGCAGCCCACCCGCTCGATGCCTACTATTCGGCTCAGACTCCCGTTGCCAAATACAGCTCAGCCAAAACCTTCAGGAACAACGCGCTCGTCGGCCTGAACTACGTCAAGCTCTTCAGCGACAACGTTTCACTTGACACGAAGGCGTACTACACGCACAACGGAAGCCGCAATGAGTACCCTTATAATAACACCTTCAATGAGACATTCTCCGACAGGGCCGGCGTGGGCACGAAACTCGACTGGAGGCTCAGCGACCAGCACCGTCTGCTTGCAGGTGTGGATGCCAACCTTACCAAGGTGACCTCTTCGCTGCTCTTCACAACGAACGGATCGTTCAATGACAAGCAGGAAAAGGATTTCTCCGCCTTCCTTCAGGACGAGTGGAAAATCACCGGAAAGCTGACCGCGCTCGCATCGGTGCGTTACGACTGGAGCGGAATTAACGCCGATAGCATAACCTACAGGGACTGGACCACGTTCCCGCTGATGTTACCGAAAACCGTAGCTATCCAGAACAATTCGGTCGATGCTATCAGCCCCCGTATCGCCCTCAACTACAAGGCCCTGGACGACATGAGCTTCCGTGCCTCATGGGGCAAGAGCTTCCGGGCACCGGCCATCTACGAACGTTTCGTTACCGATGCCGGCGGCTATGGAACCACGGCACCTTATGGGCCGTTGAACAAAGAGAACATGACCGCATACGAAGTGGGCATGTTCAAGCAGTTCGGCGACAGGGTCTCTCTTGACGTGGCTGGATTCATCAACGACTACAAGGACCTGATCGAATCCATCCAGATTGATCAGGTTGACATCGTTCCTGGCCCAGGGGTAGCGTATTGGCCTATCTACCAGTTCCAGAACATTGCCAAAGCACGGATCTGGGGTATCGAGACGAATCTGAATGTCAGACCTGTCGACCCGCTCACCATCAACCTGGCGTACACCTATCTGAACGCCAAGAACCGTTCGTATGTGGCTGGAAACGCCACGGTCGATGCCAACCCGGACCCGACATGGCTCCCCTACAGGCCAGAGCACACCGCCTCGGCAAGCGTGATCTGGAAGCCGGCAAAGGGTCTGTCGATCAACTCGAACATGCGGTATGTCGGCAAGTACAAGAACATCAGTTCGAGTACCAACAAGACTGGGGCAGGCTATCCCGGCAATTTCGTACTGTTCAGCCTGGGGACGAAGTACCAGTTCAACAAGAACGTGAGCGCCAGCATCTCCTGCAACGACCTCTTCAACAAGCAGTATCAGGAAGTGGTCAATTTCGGCGCACCCGGCCGGAGCTTCGTCGCAGGCATCGACCTGAGCTACTGAGCTGCCGTTTCGCACATCTCTCGGGTTAACCCCGCACAGGCCCCTCCAACCGGAGGGGCCTGTTTTTTTCATGCGGAGAGTAAAGACAGGATTTATTACATTGCGTAGTCCTGAAAAACCTCAGGGCGCCTCGAATCCGCATTCCATGCGGTTCTGCGGTTCATGGGCGGTCATCAACAATGCACATTTCCAAGTTGTTATCTATGGGCGAGAAAATCCGAATTGCCGCGGTTGTCGGTATGGAGCAATGCAATCAGCGGGTATGGCGGGAAGTGAAGGAACTGATCGGCCGGAACGCCGAACTGACACAGTGGACCGACCAGGATCTCGAACACCAGAACCCGGAGGCAGGTCGCGCCATCCGTGAAGCCGACTGCATCTTCACCACTCTCATCCAGTTCAAGGGCCAGGCGGACTGGCTGCAGGAGCAGATCGACCAGTCGAAGGTGAAGACGATCTTCGCCTACGAATCGATGCCTGAAGTCATGCACATGACGAAAGTCGGCAGCTATGTGGTCTCCGAAAACGGCAGCGGCATGCCGGAGATCGTCAAGAAGGTTGCAAAAATGCTCGTGAAAGGGCGCGACGAAGATGCGCTCTACGGATACATGAAACTGCTCAAGATCATGCGGACCATGCTTCCGCTGATCCCGAAGAAAGCAAAGGATTTCAAGAACTGGATGCAGGTGTACACCTACTGGATGCACCCGACTGCCGAGAACCTGGCATCCATGTTCAACTATATCATGGCGGAGTACTTCGACGTGAACGTGAAGGCCGAAAAGGTGCAGGAGGTTCCGACGATGGGTTTCTACCACCCCGACGCACCGGAGTACCTGAAGGACCTGCACCATTACGAGAAGTGGCTGCACAAAAAGAACAAGAACGCTGCAAAACAGAACAACGTCGGCCTGCTTTTCTTCCGCAAGCACCTCCTGCAGGAAAAGGAGTATATCGACAATACCATCCGCGCCCTGGAAGCCAAGGGGCTGAACCCGCTGCCGGTGTTCGTCATGGGCGTCGAGGGCCATGTCGCAGCCCGTGAATGGTTCGCCCACACCAAGCTCGACATGATCATCAACATGATGGGCTTCGGGTTCGTCGGCGGCCCCGCCGGAGCGACCACACCAGGAGCATCCGCCTCGGCAAGGGAAGAGATCCTCGGCAAGATCAATGCGCCATACGTCGTCTCCCAGCCGCTCTTCATCCAGGACATCAACTCATGGAAGACCCAGGGCGTCGTGCCGCTGCAGTCGGCCATGACCTTCGCCCTTCCGGAAATGGACGGCGCGGTCTGCCCGGTCGTGCTCGGCGCGATCAAGGACGGCCGCCTGCACACGGTTCCCGACCGCCTCGAGCGTCTGTCTGGCCTGGCGAAAAAGTTCTCCGTCCTGCGCCACACCCCGAACCGCGACAAGAAGGTCGCCTTCGTGGTCTACGACTATCCGCCCGGCATGGGCAAAAAGTGCAGCGCCGCACTGCTCGACGTGCCCACGAGCATCTACAGGATGCTGCAGCGCATGAAGAACGAAGGCTACAACGTGGGCGAGCTGCCGGAGTCGCCGGAAGCCATGCTCGCGATGCTCGAAAGGGCCACCGACTATGAAATCCAGGCTCATGAGGCGGACTGCTTCACCATCGACCGCCAGACCTACAACTCCATCACCTCCGATCACGAGCGCGAACGCATCGAAGGTCGCTGGAGCGGCTTCCCGGGCGACATCGCGCCGGTCGGCGTCGACAAGCTCTTCATCGGCGGCATCACGCTCGGCAACGTCTTCATCGGCGTGCAGCCGAGGCTCGGCGTACAGGGTGACCCGATGCGCCTGCTCTTCGACAAGGAGAACACGCCGCACCACCAGTATATCGCATTCTACCGCTGGATCAGCCGCGAGTTCGGTGCCCACGCGCTGGTTCACGTCGGCATGCACGGCACAGCGGAGTGGATGCCGGGACTCCAGCTCGGCGTCACCGGCGACTGCTGGTCCGATGCCCTGCTCGGCGAACTCCCGCACTTCTACATCTATCCGGTCAACAACCCGAGCGAAGCGAACATCGCAAAACGCCGCGGTTACGCGACCATGATCTCCCACAACATCCCGCCGCTCGCCCGCGCCGGCCTCTACAAGGAACTCCCGGCCTTCAAGGAGATGCTGAGCGACTACCGCGAGCGTGGACTGGAAAAGATCGTGGACGTCGAGACCGAAATGACCATCATCGAGAAGGCGGAGCAGCTCAACCTGACCGACGATTGCCCGAGGATCCAGGAGGAACCGTTCAGCGACTATATCAGCCGCCTGTATACCTACATGCTCGAGCTGGAAGGAAAACTCATCTCGAACGCCCTGCACGTTTTCGGGGAAACCCCCGAACTGGCCAATCAGGTCACCACGATTTCCGAGTACCTGAAGGTGCGCGGCAACGACCGCTCGCTGCCTTCGGTGATCCTCGAGGCCCTCGGCGAAAGCCGCACCTGGGGCGACTACGGAGCTTTGGCGACGAAAGCCCGCAAGGGCGACCCGAAAGCCCTTGCGCTCAGGGAGAAGGTCGACGATGCCACCAAAACGTTCATCGAGCAGACCATCTTCGGCAACGGAAACCCCGGCAGCGTGTTCAGCGTCCTGACCGACGGTGTGAAAGTCAATGAGGAGATGGCAGCCGCCATCAACACCGCCATACAGGAAGGACTCGCACTCAAGAAAGGGCTTCAGGACAACGGCCACGAGATGAAGAGCTTCATCCGCGCCCTGAACGGCGAGTACCTGCCCTCAGGCCCGGGCGGCGACCTCGTGCGTGACGGTGCAGCAATCCTGCCGACCGGTCGCAACATCCACGCCATCGACCCATGGAGGATTCCGTCCGAACTTGCATTCAAGAGAGGAATACAGATCGCGGACACGATCATCCGCAGGCACCAGGAGGAGAACAACGGCGAATATCCGCAGACCATCGCCCAGGTACTCTGGGGTCTTGACACCATCAAGAGCAAGGGCGAGGCCGTCGCGGTCATCATCCACCTCATGGGTGCCGAACCGGCTTACGATGCCCAGAACAAGATCAGCCACTATCGCCTCGTGCCGCTCGAAAAGCTCGGACGTCCGAGGATCGACGTGCTGATCCAGATCAGCTCCATCTTCCGCGACACCTTCGGCGTGCTGGTCGACCACCTCGACAAGCTGGTCAAGGACGCCGCAAGGGCCATCGAACCTGACGAGATGAACCACATCAAGAAGCATGTGGACGAAGCCATGCGCCAGGGCAGGGATTTCGAAAGCGCCACCTCGCGACTCTTCACGCAGGCTCCCGGAACCTACGGCTCTCAGGTCGAGGAGCTGGTCGAGGATTCGGCATGGGAAACCGAGGAGGACCTTGACAACATGTTCGTCAAGCGTACGGGCTTCGCCTATGGCGGCAACCGGTACGGTGATCAGCAGACCGATGTCCTGAAGGACCTGCTCGGCACCGTCGACCGTGTCGTGCAGCAGGTCGACTCGGCCGAATACGGCATATCGGACATCGACCGCTACTTCTCCTCGTCGGGTGCCCTGCAGCTCTCCGCACGCCGCCGGAACCCGAAGGGCGACAACGTGAAGCTGAACTATGTCGAGACCTACACGGCCGACATCAAGGTCGACGATGCTGAAAAGGCGCTGAAAGTGGAGTTCCGCACCAAACTGCTCAACCCGAAATGGTTCGAGGGCATGCTTGCGCAGGGGCACAGCGGCGCTGCTGAAATCAGCAACCGGTTCACCTATATGCTGGGCTGGGATGCCGTCACCAAGGGTGTCGACGACTGGGTGTACAAAGAGGCAGCCGAAACCTACGCATTCGACCCGGCCATGCGCGACAAGCTCATGAAACTGAATCCGAAAGCATTCAAGAACATTGTCGGACGTATGCTCGAGGCCAGCGGCAGAGGCATGTGGGCTGCCGATCCCGACATGATCGAGAAGCTTCAGGAGATCTACTCCGATCTGGAAGACCGCCTTGAAGGCATCGAGGTCTGAACCGGACGAATACAGCAGAAGGCCCGCAAGCAGCGGGCCTTCTCTTTTTCCATCCCTGCCGGACCTCAACGTCGTAACGCAGGGAGAAAATACTCTTCCCGATTTATGAGCCACGAGGCGATATTACGCCATTATTGCTACGTTATATCTGTATTCATGGAGCCAAAACCTTATGAAGGGCCGCCCTGCTTCGTTTTTATGCTCAGGTTTTATATATTTAACTATCCATCAAGCACATTGTGTCAATGAGAGCCCGAAGTAAATCCTTTGCGCGAAACATACTTCGCGTTTTCGAGATTGCACTGTTTTTTGCAATCTCGGTGCTTGGATTCGGCCTCCTCGCCAAAACCTCCTCCGCCAGTTCCAAGGACAAGAGCCGCAACCACCCGTCAGATGTGAGGAAAAATCTGGGTTGCTTCGGTCATGACCGTGAACTCAGGGAGCTTGGTGAAGTAATTTCCACCACGTCAGAACAGCATCTCTCCTTCGGGAACCAGGATCAGGTCCGGATCCTGCCTGATCCACAGGAAGTGATGCATGCCTACCACCTGCCAGATGAGGCACGCCTGACACGTCACGACTCCCGGCACACCCCATCATACAGCCTCTCCGACTCATCTCCTCAGCCTTACAACCTCTTCCAGCAGAATCCTGTACTCCTGATTTAGACTTCGTACTGCCAGACTGTCCAGCGAACGGCAACCGTCAGTACAGCCACCCTCGAACACTGCCCAAGGCAGGTTCATGATGGTGTTGCTGCCCTGGTCTGCCTGTGGCAGGCTGACTCTTTTTGCGGCGAGACCTCAATCCGGATAACCGTACTGAAACAGGATTCGAACTTATGAGATTTCTCTTTATAACGATGGAGCCCACGAACAACAGCGTGCTGAAATCAGCTGCCGCTGAGCTGAGTCGTGAGTTCGATCTGCAACTGGATGTCTCCATGTTCAACCTCGGGCTGAATCATGGTCCGCAGGTCTGGTCGAAACTGGAGAAAGAGGTTCCTTCGGCAGATTTTATTTTCGGATCGATGCTGTTCAGCGAAGAGATCGTCCGACCGCTCGAACAGATCCTTGAAACCGCTACCTGCCCTGTCTGCATGATCACCAGCAATCCCGCGCTGATCAGCCAGACCAGGGTCGGCCGCTTCTCCCTGCAGAAAACAAGGGAAGACGAAAAGCCGCAGGGTATCTTCAAGCAGTGGGCTGCGAAGCTCAAGCCGACACACAGCAGCGGGGAGAGCCAACGGCAGCTCGCCATGGTCCGCAACGTGGGCAAGCTCATGAAGCACATCCCCGGCAAGGCACGGGACATCCATACCTTCATCTCGGCGCACCAGTTCTGGCTGAACGGCTCGCAGGAGAACATGAAGCGGTTCCTGTGCCTGCTCGTCGACCGGTACATCCCGGGTTACAAGGGGGTGCTGCCTCAGAAAGACCCGATCTTCTACCCCGACACCGCACTGTTCCATCCCGATGCCGGCAAACCGTTCGCCACGACCTCGGAGTATCGCGAGTGGCACCAGACCAACCGCCCGGACACCGCCAAAGGTACCGTGGCCATCCTGGTGATGCGCGCCACGCTCCTCTCCGAAAACATGCTGCATGTCGAAAACCTCGTTCAGCAGCTTGAGACGCATGGCATCAGGTGCTGCGTCGCCTACAGCGGCGGCCTCGATTTCCGCACGGCGCTCGAAGGGTTTTTCGATCCTGAAATCCCCGAATCGATTCCGGTGGACCTGTTCATCAACGCCACGGGGTTCTCTCTCGTCGGTGGACCGGCCGAGACCCGATCGGCCGAGGCGGTAGACATCCTGAAGAAAATCGGCGTACCGTGCTTCAACATCATCCCGCTCGCCTTCCAGCCGATCACCCAGTGGAAAGAGAGCCACCTCGGGCTCACCCCTCTTCAGACCGCCTTGAGCGTCGCCGTACCTGAACTCGACGGAGCCATCGAACCGCATGTTTTCGCCGGGCTCGAAGAGGGCAGCGAACGAACCATGCCGCTTGAAGCGGAAATCGGCGCACTCTCGGCCAGGGTTGCCCGCTGGCTGCAGCTCCGCAGAAAAACCGCAGCCGAGAAAAAAATCGCCGTCGTGCTCTTCAATTTCCCTCCGAACCTCGGCAACGCAGGCACGGCCGCATTCCTCGAAGTGTTCGAAAGCCTCTACCGCCTCATGCAGAAACTGCGGGATGAAGGTTATCGTGTCGACCTCCCTGCCTCTGCAGACGAGCTGCGGGACCGGCTGCTGGAAGGCAACAGGCTCGTCTTCGGCACTGACGGCAACGTGGCGGCCCACTATCCGGTCGATCTGTACCGGAAGCAATGCCCTGCCTACGAACGGATCGAGCCATTCTGGGGAGATGCTCCCGGCGAGATCTTGAACGACCGCAACCGGTTCCATATCCTCGGCGCGACATTCGGCAACATCTTCGTCGGCCAGCAACCCTCATTCGGCTATGAGCGGGATCCGATGCGACTGCTCATGGCAAAAGACGCCGCGCCGAACCATGCCTTCGCAGCCTTCTACTCCTGGCTTGACAAAGAGTACCGGGCCGATGCGGTATTGCACTTCGGCACCCACGGCGCGCTCGAGTTCATGCCGGGCAAGCAGGTTGGACTCTCCGTCGATTGCTGGCCGAAACTGCTCATCGGCTCCCTTCCGAACTTCTATTGCTACTGCGTGAACAACCCGAGCGAAGGGGCGATCGCCAAACGCAGGGGATTCGCCACCCTCGTCAGTTACATGGCTCCCCCGCTCGAGCATGCCGGCCTCTACAAAGGTATGCGGCAACTTCGTGACCTTGTGGGTGCATGGCGCAGCCGACCTTCGGACGACGTTCTGGCGCAGATCCGCGAGATGGCCTCCGGCATCGACATGCAGCCTCCCTCCGTCGAAATGGACGGGGAGGTTTACGTCACCTGGCTGAACAACGAGCTGTACCTGATCGAAGAGCGGATGATCCCGCTCGGCCTGCATGTGCTCGGCCAGGCTCCGGCTGTCGAAAGCCTTGCCGACAACCTGACCCTTCTGGTGAGCCACGCACGGCCCGAGCTCGACGACCGCTCACTTCCCGAGCTGGTCAGCCTGGGACTTGGCCTTGACTGCAGGCTGATGGCCGAGCGCCACGAAGAGGATATGCGACTGCGCGAATCATGGCAAAAAGTCAGCTCCATCTGCCGCGAAGCGGTCAGGCTCTTCATCGGCGAACTGCCGGCAACGCTGCCGCAGGGGGTGACGATGACTGCGCTCCTCGAAGGAAACCTCACGATCCGCATGAACGACGCGGACGCCATGCTCCAGAAAGCCGCAGGCATCAGGCCCGGCCAGCTGAGCAGGCTCTGGCACTTCCTGAACGCCATCCTGATCGGCATGGCGAACAACCGTGAGATCGAGGCGGTCCTCAGCGCCCTTTCCGGCGCCTACATCCCGCCGTCGCCGGGCAACGATCTGGTCAGGAACCCGAACATCGTCCCGACCGGAAGGAACATCCACAGCCTCGACCCGTTCAGCATTCCGACCCCTTTCGCACAGAAGGCGGGAAAGCAGTCGGCAGATGCGCTTCTGGAGCAGCACCTCAAGGAGACCGGCTCACTTCCGGAATCGATCGCCCTCATCCTCTGGGGAACAGACAACCTGAAAAGCGACGGCGAAGGAGTCTCCCAGGCCCTTGCACTGCTCGGAGCAAAAGTCAAGGTCGACGAACTCGGCAAGATCGGCGACGTCGAACTGATCCCCCTCAGCGAACTCGGCCGGCCCCGCATCGACATCGTGGTGACGGTCAGCGGCATTTTCAGGGACCTGCTCTCCCACCAGGTAAGGCTGCTCGACAAGGCGGTACGCATGGCCGCACATGCAGACGAACCCGAGTCCATGAACTTCGTCAGGAAAAACGTCCTGAAGCAGGCCGCCGAGATGCAGGTGACGGTCGATGAGGCGGCAGGGCGGATCTACTCGAACGCTCCCGGCAGTTACGGTTCGAACGTCAACCATCTCGTGGAAAGCAGCACCTGGGAGGAGGAGACCCAGCTGGCCGATGCTTTCGTCAACCGGAAAAGCTTTTCGTACAACCCGTCCGGGGAGTGGCTGGAGAGCCCTGAAGTGCTGCGCTCCGCGCTGAAAAATGTCACCCTGACGTTTCAGAATATCGACAGTTTCGAAATCGGCGTTTCGGATATTGACCATTATTATGAGTATCTTGGCGGCGTCTCAAAGTCGGTCGAGGTACTCAGCGGCTCGAAACCGAAAGTGATGGTCGGCGACATGGGCGGATTCGGCACAGGCCAGAAGATCCGTTCACTCGAAAGCATGGTTGCGCTCGAGGCTCGCACGAAGCTGCTGAACCCGAAGTGGTACGAGGCGATGCTCGAACATGGCTACGAGGGGGTCAGGGAGATCGAGGCGCACCTGACGAACACCTACGGGTGGAGCGCCACGGCCTCGGCGGTCAGGGGCTGGACCTACCAGCAGTTCTCACAGACCTTCCTGCAGGATCGTGAGATGCTCGAGCGGATGGCGGCGCTGAATCCCAACGCCACCATGGCCATGACCAGGCGCCTGCTCGAAGCCAATTCACGAGGGTTCTGGGAGGCCGACGAAGGGACGATCGAGGAGCTGCAGGACCTGTACGAAGAACTTGAAACAAGAATCGAAGGCGCGCACAGCAGTCAGGCCTGAAAAAAAGCAGCAAGGGACCCTTGAATTCTCGCAACATCATCACCAACGACGCAACATCAACCATGAACAGCTCATCATTCAACGCCGAAGAACACAAGAAGATGCTCCAGTCGTACTTCAATGGCCAGGGCTTCCAGCGCTGGGCGTCGATCTACGGAAACGAAAAGCTCTCGACCGTCCGCTCGACCGTGCGGCAGGGACATGCTGTCATGATGGACAAGGCGTTCGAATGGCTGCAGAAGACCGGCCTGAAGAAGGGCGCGACGGTGCTCGACGCCGGCTGCGGCACCGGCCTCTTCAGCATCAGGCTCGCGAAGAGCGGCTACCGGGTCAAATCGGCCGACATCGCCGCGCAGATGGTGAACAAAACGAAGGAAGATGCCGAAAAAGCCGGTGTGGCCGGAAACATCGAATTCGAGGTCAACTCCATCGAGTCGGTGTCGGGCAGTTACGATGCCGTGGTCTGCTTTGACGTACTGATCCACTACCCCGCCGAAGGTTTCGCCCAGGCGTTCCGAAACCTGAGCAGCCTCACGAAAGGGCCGATGATCTTCACCTACGCGCCCTACAACAACATCCTCGCCTTCCAGCACTGGCTCGGCGGCTACTTCCCCAAAAAGGAGCGTCGCACGACCATCCAGATGATCAGGGACGAGGAGATGCAGCGGGTGCTCGGCGAACTCGGGCTGAAGGTGGTGGGCCGGCAGAAGATCAGCTTCGGCTTCTACCACACCATGCTGATGCATGTCGAGAGGCGCTGATCAGGCCAAACAGGCTCAGGAATTTCATTGAATTAGTTGTAAATTGTAAGTTCTATGAATTTTTTCGGACTTGCAGACTGTTGAAGTGTATGCATGCCGACAAGACCGATTTTGTACATAAAAAAACCTATCCGGAGGGCGGAAACAGATGAAGATTCTGATGATTCAGCCGAATTATCATTCAGGCGGCGCTGAAATTGCAGGCAACTGGACACCCAGCTGGGTTGCCTACATCGGAGGCGCCCTGAAGCAGGCTGGCTTTACTCAGGTGAAGTTTGTAGACGCAATGGCAGACAACCTTCCTGATGAAACGATTGAGGAGATCATCCGCAAGAACCAGCCGGATATCGTGATGGCCACCAACATCACCCCGTCGATTTTCAAGGCACAGGATATCATGAAAGCCGCCAAAAGGGTCAATCCGAAGATCAAGACCATCATGGGCGGCATCCACTCCACCTTCATGTACCCGCAGGTGCTCTCCGAAGCCCCTGAAACCGATTACGTCGTCCGTGGCGAGGGTGAAGAGGTGACGGTCAACCTCGTCAAGTCGATCGCCGCAGGCACCGACCTGCAGGACCGCGCAGAGATCACCGGCATCGCCTATGTCGATGAGAAAGGAGAGGTCTTCGCCACTCCGGCTCACCCGGTCATCGAGGATCTCGATACCCTCTCCCCTGACTGGAGCCTCTACGACTGGGACAAGTATATCTACACCCCTCTTAACTGCCGCCTCGCCGTACCGAACTTCGCCCGCGGATGCCCGTTCACCTGCACCTTCTGCTCGCAATGGCAGTTCTGGCGCCGGTACCGCGCACGCAGCCCGAAAAATTTCGTCGACGAGATCGAAATCCTGGTCAAGAAATACAACGTCGGATTCTTCATCCTTGCCGACGAAGAGCCGACCATCAACAAGCAGAAGTTCGTCTCCCTCTGCCAGGAGCTCATCGACCGCAAGCTCAACGTCACCTGGGGCATCAATACCCGCGTGACCGATATCATGCGTGACGAGGATCTCCTCCCGTTCTTCCGCAAGGCAGGCCTGGTGCACGTCTCGCTCGGCACCGAAGCCGCGAGCCAGATGAACCTGAACCGGTTCCGCAAAGAGACCACCATCGAGGAGAACAAGTACGCCATCAAGCTGCTCCAGAAGAACGGCATCGTGGCCGAAGCGCAGTTCGTGATGGGTCTCGAGCACGAGACTCCGGAGAGCATCGAGGAGACCTACCAGCTCTGCAAGGACTGGGATCCCGACATGGCCAACTGGACGATCTACACGCCGTGGCCCTTCTCCGACCTCTTCAAGGAGCTCGGCGACCGCGTCGAGGTCCGCGACTACTCACGCTACAACTTTGTCTCGCCGATCATCAAGCCGGACAACATGGAGCGGGAGGATGTGCTGAAAGGGGTGCTCAAGTCCTACGCGCGCTTCTATGCCCGCAAGACCTTCTTCAGCTACCCGTGGATCAAGGACCCGTATGTACGCAAGTACATGCTCGGTTGCCTGAAGGCCTTTGCGCAGACCACCCTCACCAAGAGGTTCTACGATATCGACCGCGTCAAGACCAAGAACCGCAAGATCGAGATCGATCTCGGATTCGACAAATCGAGGATCCTGACCGAGGCGGAGGTGAAGAACCTGAAAGAGCTGAGGCCTGAAATGGTCGCCGATATGAGCTTCGGCCTCAAGGAAGCCGGCTACCAGCGCGAGCACGACGAGCACAACTGGGACGAGTTCGACGAGACCACCATCAAGGACCGCACCTCGACGACCGTGCGCAACTGCTGATCGCAGCAGCGAGGCCAGCATCGAAAGCAAAAACCCTCCGGAGCACGGAGGGTTTTTCTTTTTGTCCCGGAGAGTTGCAGTTCAGTTGACAGCTATCTCCTTGCTCTTCTTCGGCTCAGGCTCCTTTTTCGGGACGACGATCTTGAGGACGCCGTTGTCGTATGAGGCCTTGATGTTCTCACTGTCGACGTTGAACCCGATGGTAAAGCTTCTGGAGAGGCTGCCCCAGGAGCGCTCCACCCTGTGGTAGTTCTTGTTCTTCTCGTCCTCTTCCTGGCTCCTCTCGGCGCTGATGCAGAGCACATCCTCATCCATCGTCACCTTCACGTCCTCCTTCCTCACTCCGGGTATGTCGGCAGAAAGAAAGAACGCCTGCTCGTCCTCGCTGATGTCGACCTTGAAGGTCGGAGTTATCATCGAGCCCATCGTACTGAAGAAAGGTGTCAGCCTTTCATTGAAGACGTCTTCGAACATCTTCAGGGGATCCCTTCCGTAGAGCTTCAGTGTCATGGCTTTTTTCCCTTGAGGTTGACTGATTTTGCATGCAATACAACACCATATGCAAACAAACTCGGGGAAAAAATAATTCCGCACCCGAGGGGCAGGTGCGGACACTCAATGCCAGAATCAATCTGAGGCTCAGTCCTTCAGCGTGGTTCCTATGCCGCAGAGGTCGGCGATATTGGCTTTCGGATCGATCACGGGGCGGATGAGCGGCGACGCACAGGTCATGATGGTGGTCACGCCGGGGCCATGGCCGGCTTCCCGGCAGTCGCTGTGCACGACCACGCCGATGGATACAGCCCCTCGGCGGTAGGCGCGCCCGAAGCGGTTGTCCTGGTCCATGAGGGCCACGAAATCGCCGAAGCGGATACGGTCGATGCCGAACTCCCTGACTGCATGCTCGTCGCTGGTCACAATGTCGTAATCCCCTTTGGCGACATGCGCGGAACCGATACCGGAACCCATGCAGTACGCCGGAACCATGGTCGTTACCGGAACTTCGAGGACGCCGTCGGAAGCCCTGCGAAGGGCGAGCTTCTTCAGGAGGGAGGGATCGAGGTTGAACAGCGTGATGTCGGGATAATCGGTCAGCTTCAGCCCCTGACCCTTCGAACGGATCATGATGGTGTCGCTGTAGGTCATCTTTTCCTTGGCATCCCCTGGAAAATCGACGATTATGTGCTCCGATCCCCCATGGTGGCCGATCACGGTGCCGGTAGCCCCCTTGGCCTCGCCGGAGACGACGGTGGCCGAGTTGCCGACACAGCTCAGCACCTGCAGGGTGACGTTGGGGTGCTCGTAGGGCTTGTGCGTATCAGCCGTACAGCTGACGCCGGGCTCGATATGGTCGCCTTCCCATCCGAATGCCTGATCACCGACCTGGATATTGGTGGTGATGCCGCCGATGGACGGCAGGATGAACGGCGTCCCCTGGTGGTCGACCTCCCAGGTGCCGCGGGTTCGGGGCTGTCCAGGCTGGCACTGCAGTAGGAATTCGACAAGGTGCTCTTCGTTGGTAGCAAGCATTTGACTTCGTTTTGGTTGTTCTTCGGAAGGAGGCTGGATGCCCTCAAGTATATAGCACAATAGGCGCTTATGACAAAGCCGGAGATCGGCCGGACCGAGAGACGCTTTTATTTTAAAAGTTATTTGATTACATTGCCATGCAATCTAGAGCGAAATGACCTGAACCGTTTTCGTTTTCCCGGAATCAAAGCCTGCTCCATGGCATTCAGCAATACCCGTTTTTTCAATCGCCTGCAGAGGCTTCGACGATCTGCCCTCTTCCGAAGTCCTGCGCAACTCCTGCCAGCTACGTCAGTACTTATCGTCCTCCTGTTCTCCCTCATCAGTTTCTTCCTTCCCGCTTCCGGCTCATCAGGCAAGTATACGGCAGCACAGCTGCTCACCTCATCATTGCGCACCATTCCGGACGCTTTCGGCATCCACGCTGAGGACGAGTTCGGCCTCGAAAGCGACACCGATCCTGTCAGGATCGAAAAAGGGGACAAGGGCACCGGCAGCATGCTCCGGCGGCGAACGGTCGCCTACGGCGAATCTCTGTCAGGCATCCTGGCAGGATCAGGCCTTTCCGCGAGAGAGGCCCATGAGCTTGAACGGCAACTGAACGGCTCGTTCAAGGCGAACGGGTTCGCACCCGGGACAACCTGCGACATCGAGACGAATCCCGACGGCAGCTTCAACAGCCTCTCCTGGCGCATGGACCGGACAACCATGCTGCACCTCGAAAAAGAGCAGCAGACCGGCGAACTGAGCGTCTGGAAGGAGAACCTCCCCTACGAAGCACAGGTTGCTACCCTTGCCGGAACCGTTCCGTCGTCACTGAACAGCGAGCTCATCCGCAGGGGCGGCGCGACGCTTGCCGAGGAGGTGGGAAAACTGCTCTCCTCGAAGGTCGATCTGTCGGCCAGCCCCCTCCGGGGCGCGGCATACCGCATCCTCTACGAAGAGCGGCTGGTCGGCGGTGAATCCGCCGGGGCGGGAAAGATCCTTGCCGTCGAGATAAGCGCCGGAAACCGTCGCTACAACGCCTACAGGTTCAAGGACTCCATGGGCGGCATCAGCTATTATGACGAACGCGGCATTGCCCTCCTCGACGCACCCATGTATCTTCAGCCCTGCGGCTATGACCACGTATCGAGCGGATTCGGGTACCGCCGCCATCCGATCAGCCGGCGCATCCAGTTCCACGGCGGCGTTGACCTTGCCGCCCAGGCCGGCACCCCGGTCGTGGCAATCGCCGACGGCAGCGTGGTGTTCCTCGGCAGGAACGGCGGAGCCGGCAACATGGTCACGATCGATCACGGCGGCGGCATGCATACCCAGTACCTGCACCTCCGGCGATTCTCGGCGCTCTGCGCGTTCGGCCGGAAGGTCCAGCAGGGAGATGTCATCGGCTACGTCGGATCGACCGGCTCATCGACAGGTCCGCACCTCGATTTCCGCGTCATCATGAACGGCATGCTCCAGAACCCGCTTGCCGCCCTTCAGGCCATTGCGCCGAAGCGACGGCTCACCCCTGCGGAACTGGGCGGCCTGCTCGCAAAAATCGACCTGTACCAGTTCCAGCTCGACAACAGCCTTTTCAGGATCGCCAGCATCTCGCAACGTCCTTCAGTACTCCTTTGACCTTGCCTGGAGGGCGAACGGCCTCACTCTCCATCGCTCCGCACCCTTCCCCTCCCTGACTTGACCTCGCTCCGGCGCGCCTTGCCTTCGAGCCGCCTGCGCTTCGAACTTCCCGTCGGACCCGTCGGACGGCGCGCTTTTCTTGGTATGAGTACTTTCTGCACCAAATCATTGAGCCGAAGAAGGGCATCCTCGCGGTTCTTCTCCTGCGACCTGAACCGCTGTGCCCGGATGACGAGCACCCCCTCTTTCGAAATCCGCCGGTCGCCCAGATTCAGCAGTCGTTCCCTGACTTCCGGGGGCAGCGATGACGACACCACGTCGAATCGGAGATGGACGGCCGTTTCGACCTTGTTGACGTTCTGTCCTCCGGCACCCTGGGAACGCATGGTCCTGATCTCGACTTCGTCGTCGGAAATGGCAATCGTATCGCTGATGATGATCACGACAATCTCCTTCTGATCGTTGTTCCCATGGTCACGGCCTCCCGTAAAAACGGCTCGAACCCGACAGGGACAACCACGTTTCCGATATGAAGCATCATGCTCCTCATGCGATGTCGTTGCCAGGATTCAGAACCCGTTCGGGCCTCTGTATGGAAGATACGTACCTGCCGCCCGGAGTCAAACAGCTTCAGCCGCAGGGCGGCGCAGGCATCCTCAAGGAACTCTTTACCCCCTTTTTATGTCAGGCAAGGAGAACCGGACACTCAGGAAGAGAGATCGCCAACACATCAGGAGGAACCGCATGGCCAACAGCAACATGAAACACCCGTCGAACGCCCCGGGTCCATTTTACGTCACCAGCCCGGAAGATCCGGAAGGAGAGGGCTGCACAGCCTGCACTATCTGCTACAATGCCGCCCCGGAGTTCTTTTCCGAAGACGGTGAAGGCTACGCGTACGTCTCGCTTCAGCCACAGGCAACGGACCAGGTCGCGCTCTGCAGGGAGCAGATCGATGCCTGCCCCACGACCGCAATAGGCGCCAACGGCTGAAGCAGGTGAGGGACCTGCCCTTCCCCCCGGGCTGAAGCCCGGGGCAATGAATGTAAGAGGTTGAATGTCCGGAGGGTTAAAACCCTCCTGGATGTGGGACTGATTCTTTGTCCATTCAGTCCGTCTGATCAGACCCAAAAAAAACTGCCGGGCAGGGGCCCGGCAGGAAGTAACTGTTTCCAAATGGTCTACTTGCTTACCTGATTCCCCACAGCTTGATCTTGCGGTCGTCGCTGCCGCTGGCGATAACCCTGCCGTCGGGAGAGATGTCCACCGACTGGACTTCCAGCGTATGACCGCGGTAGGTGTGCAGCAGCGTACCGGCCTTGACGTCCCAGAGCCTTACCGATTCGTCGTTGGCGGCGCTGGCCACGACCGAGCCGTCGGGGCTGAAGCAGACCCCACGCACAGCGTCCAGGTGGCCTTCGAGCACCTTGAGTATTTGGCCGGTGGCTGCATCCAGAATCTTGACCTTCGAATCCCGGCCGCACAGCACGATAAGGGTGTCGTCGGGACTGAAGCTGACGGAGTGTGAAAGGGTGTCTCCCGTCTGGAAATTGGCGATGTTCGTTCCGCTCTCCGCGTCCCATATCTTCACCACCGGCTCTTCGCCGCAGCTGACCAGCTTTTTGCCGTCATGGCTCCAGGCGAGGCATTCGATGTATGACTTGTGGCCGAGAATCCTTGAGGTCTCCCCGCCGGTCTCGACGTCCCACAAACGGATGGTGGTGTCCCTCGAACAGGTCGCCAGCGTCTTGCTGTCCGGGCTGAAGGCCACCATGCGCACGGCCGTGTCATGCCCCTTGCAGAGATGCAGGCAGGCGCCGGTCGCTGCGTCCCATATCCGGGCCGTGCTGTCGGTGCTGCCGCTGGCGAGCTTCAGGCCGTCGCGGCTGTAGTCGATGCACTCCACCCAGGTATCGTGCCCTTTCATGGTATGGATCGCCTTTCCGCTCTCGACATCCCAGAGCATGACCAGTTCGTCGAAACCTCCGCTTACCAGCTTTTTGCCGTCAGGACTGAATTTCACCCCGAGCACACGGTCGAGATGTCCCTCCATGGTCTTGATGAGGTTGACATCCTCCTTGACCGTAGGACGTTTCAGCTCTACTTCCTTTTTCCCGAAAATCTTTGACAAGAAACCCATGGGTGTAAAATCGTTTGAATTGATGGCAGCGCACAAGGAGCGGTGCGCCGGAAATACTGACTTTGAATTTAAGAAATTTTATCCGGAACCCACAGGCCGCACTCCCTGCCGGGTACTGCCGGAAACGGGTTGCGCAAGCTCATGTGCGATCCCCGTGAAAACGGTAATTCCGTCCCTTCCAGACCGGCCCGCCACCAAAGGTGGTCTGCCGGAAAGAGTTCAGGGCGATCAGGAGCAGGAGCGCCTGGGAAAAGGGATGGAGCAGTCCGGGCCAGACCGGCTGCCTGAACCTGGCCGAAATCAGCATGCGGCTGACGATGGCGACGGCGACCTGGGCAGCCGGCAGCCAGAACCCGGCTGGCGACAGCTCCCCGCGCAGCAGCGAAGCCGCGAGGAAGCCCCAGGGCGCCAGATAGAGCAGCACGACGAAGAGCATCAGGGAGAACAGGGTAACGGCGCTGTTTCCGAGTCCGGCAAAAAGGTTTTTCGAGAAACCGCTCCAGACATCTCCGAAACCACGGTACATCCGGCAACTGACCGCATCGATGCCATTGAAGGCCGCCACCCTCCCGCCTGCACGCTTGACCACCTTGCAGAGCCACACATCCTCCACGATATTGCTGCAGACCGAACGGTGACCGCCGATATTCAGGTACGCTTCGCGGCGGAACAGGATGAACTGGCCGATGGCGTAGCAGAAGGCCGGGGATCTGCTTGAGCCGACCAGGCAGATCGGCAGGTAACTGAACAGGATATGGTAGACGAGCGGCACGATCAGCCCCTCCCAGAACGATCCAAGCTCCTGTGCAGGCGTCAGGGAGAGCATGTCCGCACCACATGACCCCATAGCCGCCACGGCGCGGCGAAGGGACTCCGGCCGATGCCGCGTATCGGCATCGGTGAAGAGCAGCAGATCGCCGGTCGATTGGTCGGCCAGCTGCTGGCAGGCCCATGCCTTGCCGTGCCAGCCCTCCGGAAGCGGCGTACCCTTCACCATGCGGAGACGCTCTCCGCCAGGACCGGTCAAAAGCCGCTGAAGCTCCGACCAGGTACCATCCGTCGAGTTATCGTCGAGCACGACGACTTCGAAGTTCCGGTAATCCTGCGCGAGCAGCGATGCGACGCACCCGGCGATGTTCAGCTCCTCGTCGCGTGCAGGCACGAGCACCGAAACCATCGGCCCGGTCGCCGGGGACTCGCCGGCCGTAGGCAGGTCCTGAAAATCGGCGATGTTTTTCAGGATGATGCCAAGAAACACCAGCAGGCAACCGAGAATAAAGATCTGATAAAGCACCATGGCAAAAAAAAGGCCGCACAATGCGACCTGAATTGATTTCTACAGTTGAGCGCAGCAAGACAGAAAAAAATGAACGCTCAACCTGATACGGCCATGGTAGCGCGCTCCATCGTCGTGAGCGGTTTGAGTGTAAGGCGGAAGGAGCGGAGAAACCGGAATGTACACACAGTACATGAGGATTTCGAGCACCACCCAACGCAGCAATCAAATCGCGCAACAGATGGAGCGCGCTACCAACTCAGTCGATCAGCTTATTGATATTATACTCGAAAATCCCCTCGGCACCTGCCCGCTTCAGTTCGGGAATCAGCTTGCGCACGGTTTTTTCGGCCACGATCACTTCAAGCGCTACCCATGCGTTGTCCGCCAGGTCGGAAACGGTCGGCAGGCGAAGCGCCGGGATGACCGACATGATCTTGTCGAGCGAGGATTTGGGCGCGTTCATCTTCAGGCCGACTTTACCCTGGGCATTGATGGCGCCCTGGAGAAGGAGGGCCATGCTCTCGATCTTCTCACGCTTCCATGGGTCTTCCCATGATGCACGGTTGGCGATGAGCTTGGTGTTCGACTCGAGCACGGTTTCGACGATCCTGAGCTTGTTGGCGCGAAGCGACGAACCGGTCTCGGTCACCTCGACGATCGCATCGGCAAGCTCCGGAGGCTTGACTTCGGTTGCGCCCCAGCTGAATTCCACCGAAGCGTTCACGCCGTTTTTAGCGAGGTATTTTTTGGTGATGTTCACCACTTCTGTGGCGATGTGCTTGCCTTCGAGGTCCTTGACCGATTTGATCGGCGAATTTTCAGGCACGGCGAGCACCCAGCGGACCGGCCTCATGGAGGCCTTGGAGTACACAAGATCCGCCACCTCGACAACGTCGGCGTCGGTCTCGATGATCCAGTCCCTGCCGGTCAGGCCTGCGTCGAAAGCCCCCTGGGCGACATAACGGGCCATCTCCTGGGCGCGGATAAGAATAGCTTCCAGTTCGTCGTCGTCGATCGAAGGAAAATAGGAGCGGCTCTGTACGGAAAACTTGAATCCGGCGTTGGCAAAAAGTTCGAGGGTGGAGTCCTGCAGGCTGCCCTTTGGCAGTCCCAGCTTCAAAACCTTGTTGATATTGCTCATGTTTGGTGAAATGTGATGTTTGACTTAAACTTTCCTGATCTGAAAACGCCCCTCGTCGTAGACGCCATAGGGGTACTCCCCTTCGATCCACGTGCCGAGATTGACGTAGGTGCTGCCCGATCCGTTGACGGCTTCCATCCGTTCCGCATGGTTGTGGCCGCAGACAAAATAGTCAAAAACCCTTTCCCGAGCCAGCACGGTGGCAAAATCGATCAGGCGTCTGGGTTCGGATTTCATGTCCACCGGTTTGTGGCGGCGGCTGAGAAGTGAGAGCTTTTTCATGAGGGCGGTCGCCAGGTCCGGATGGAATCCGGTCAGCAGCCCCAGGTTGAAACGGTTCCTGACAAAGCGTGCAAAAAACTTGTAGCCGAGGTCGCCTTCGCCGAGTCCGTCACCGTGCGCGACAAGGAACAGTTTCCCGTCATGGCGCACCTCCTGCATGCCATAGAGGGTCTTCACCCCAAGCTCGTCGTCGAAATAGCGCCCGAGGTGGAAATCGTGGTTGCCTGCCAGATACGAAACCTCCACCCCGCTCCTTGCAAGCCCGGAAAGCATGCAGAGGAACCGGGTGTACCCCTTGGGAATCACCTGGCGGTATTCCATCCAGTAATCGAGAATATCACCGACCAGGTAGAGCGTCCCGCGCTCCCTGCGGATCATCGAGAAAAGGGCTTCAAGGCGATCCAGCTTCAGACGCTCATCCAGCGGATCCTGCAGACCAAGATGAATATCGCTTACGAAATAGAGTCCCGGCATCGCGTCCCGTCTTCTGGTTCGTCGCTCATAAAATCATCGTGAGCCCGATGACTCCGACCGGAATGAGAATGTTGTCCACCTCTTTCGGGCTGAGCCCCTCAATCACCGTCGCCGCAACGGCAATGATGGCGATTTTGGCGGGATCGTAGGCTTCAGGCACGATCAGGCGCACGAAAAACAGGCCTGCAAAGAAGCTGCCGAAGAGGAAGGCGAGGCTCCCCTCGACGCTCTTGTCACAAACCAGCTTGTACCTCATCTTGCCGTAGCGCGTACCGACGATCGGTGCGAGACCGTCGCCCCAGCCGAGCATGGCCATCGCGAGCACACCGGACGCCTGCTTGTAGAAGACCGTACCGCAGATCATGGCCACGACCACGAAATAGAGGGTTCCCTTGAGCAGTTCGCGCTTGTCCCCTGTCCTGGTCATGGTCTTGACCGCCTGATCGTCTGCCGTCGCAAAGAGGCCTTTCTGGATCAGGAGCAGGGTCCAGACGGCGAACACCGTGATGTTCAGGTAGTGGGACCAGTCTCCTTCCCGGAAAAGCGGCAGGAAGATGATGGCGGAACCGGCGCAGATATGGGTGATCTTGCGGCTGATGTCGCGTGGCAGGCCGTGGTTCGTCACCAGCCAGTCCATCAGCGGAGGTACGCTGAAAACATAGATGAAGGTCAGCAGGGTGACAAGTGCGTTATGCCAGACGAGAGGCAGGGAGAAAAAGGTCGAGTCGGTCGGCATCATGATTCCTCCGGTTAATATGGGTGTGGAATAGAAACTGGTCAATCCAGACAGGAGTCTGGCAGTCATCAAGAAACCTCCGACAACCTGCCGGAGATCACATATACCTGCTTCCGATCAGTGCAGCCGCAAACAACTGGTTGGACAAAAACAGAATATTGTTGACGACCTGGAACCTCAGGAACGCGTTATGTTCCTGAACCTCGCTCTTGCCGATAGCATTGCCGAACCCGTCATCAACGGCATGCTGCATGAACGTGATTCCCGATTTCGGGTCGCGGTACATGGGAACCTGGATAACCATATTAACGATCAGCGCACCGAGGATGAAGTAGAAGAGAATATTGAAACCCCAGGACCAGGCAAGCCAGGCAAAGACCGAAAACACGAGGTCAATGATGATGAACGCTACCAGGAAGGTGTTTTTCGAACCGATCATCACGGTCAGGGATTTCATTCCACCTTTGGCGTCGCCCTCTTTCGACTTGAAATCGTTCATGATGATCAGGGCGATGGCCATAAAAAAGTTGAGCCCGGCAAGCCAGAGCACTTCCGGGCGGATCTCGCTGAACAGGACGTTTCCCGACAGATAGGTGATGAATGCGTAGGCAAAACCGACGGCAGGTGCGGAAAAAAGGATGTTCTTCTTGAGCTTGAGCGGCGGCGCGGAGTAGATGAAGGCTACGACAAGGCCCGACAGCATCGATGTGACAAGCACGATACCACGCTGCCCTCCGATATGAAGACCGAGCGTTGTCCCCAGAATGATAGCCGACAGCAGGATGATCGACCAGTTCCAGATAGCCTCCTTTTCTGTCAGGCGACCGGAAGGAATCGGGCGGGTCGGTTCGTTGACACGGTCGAGTTCGAGATCGTAGTAATCGTTGACCGACTGGCTGAATCCGGTGGCAAACGGTCCGTAAAGCAAAAAGAGAGCGAAGAGCAGCAGATAGTCATGGATCGTCGGCTGCATGGCTCCGGAGGCCATGACGCCGCCTGCAAGGCATGGAAAAACGCTGATCCAGGTCACCGGGTCCAGGAGTTCAAGATGAGCTTTGATTTTATTGACAAATCCTGTCTGCTGAACTGCTGGCATAACTATGGATTTCAGGATCGGCAGCGATGGCCGGTTATTGAGGATTAGCTTTACGTGACAGCAATTTACGAATCTGAACAAACATATGAAAGCAGTTCATGCCGCCCCGGCAGTGACACCGACGAGGGTTGCAGAGGTGGCATCGGTAACATGTACCTGCAACAGGTCTCCCGGAGCAAACTCCCCCCTGTCGAACACCACGGCCCGGTTCGTGCCGGTCCGGCCCATCAGCTGAGAAACCGCCCGCCGGCTTTCAGATTCGGCAAGCACCTCGACGCTCCTGCCGATATCCTGCCGGTAACGCTCCAGCGAGATGACGTTCTGCAGGTCGATGATCTCCTGCAGGCGGGCCTTCTTGACCGGCTCGGGCACGTCGTCCTGGAGGTTCCTGTCGGCCCAGGTGCCCGGGCGGACCGAGTAGTAGAACATGAACGAGGAGTCGAAACGCACCTCCTCCATGAGCGAAAGTGTCTGGCGGTGCTCCTCGTCGGTCTCGGAGCAGAAGCCGGCGATCAGGTCCGTGGTGAGTGCCACGCCGGGAATGATGCTCCGGATCATCTCGATCCTGCGAAGGTACTCTTCCCGCGTATGTCCACGCCGCATCAGTTCGAGGATCCGGGAAGAGCCGGACTGCACGGGCAGATGGATGTGGTTGCAGATGTTAGGCCTTCCGGCGATGACCTCCACCAGCTCCCGGGAGATATCCTTGGGGTGGGAGGTGGTGAAGCGGATGCGCATGCCGGGAGCCTCTCGGCTGACGGCATCGAGCAACGCGGCGAAGTCACGGCCATCTTCGGCGTCATGGTACGAATTCACATTCTGTCCGAGAAGGGTGACTTCCCGGTAGCCTGATGCAGCAAGTTTCGAAACCTCGTCGACGACCCTCCGGAACGGCACGCTGCGCTCACGCCCCCTCGTCACCGGCACCACGCAGAAGGCGCAGCTGTTGTTGCAGCCGCGCATGACCGGCAGGAACGTGCCGATGCGTCCTGACCGTACGGGATCGATGCCCGAATAGGTTTCACGGTGGTCGTACTCGAGCCTCACCACTCTGGCCCCCTCTCGCACCTGGGCAATCATGGACGGCAACGAACGGTAGGTATCCGGACCTGCGACGAAATCGATGAAGGGATGGGCGTCGAAGAAGCGCTCCTTCTCGAACTGGGGAACACAGCCCAGCACACCGATGACCAGCGCCCTGTTCCTCCTTTTGCGCCCCTTGAGCTGCTGCAGGAAGTTGCCGATGCGGTCCACGGCGTTCTCGCGGACAGCGCAGGAGTTCAGCAGGATGATTCCGGCCGACGCTTCGTCCCCCGTCGGGACGAAGCCCTCGGACTGGAGAAGCGAGGTGACGATCTCCGTATCGGCCTGGTTCATCTGGCAGCCGAAGGTGTGGATGAAAAACGATGTCGAAGAAGGGTTCACTTTCGTTCAGAAATAAGTTCTCGAGAACGGTTCGTCCCGAATCCGGTCGTACCCCGCGACCGCGCGGGCGACGACAATACCGGCCAGGCCGGTCAGGGGAAGCTGCAGGAGCGGGCTCATGCCGACCCTGAACAGCATCGGCATGGCACCGGTATACGACCAGAGATGCAGCAGGTTGACCGAGGCGAATTCGACAGCCCAGGCCGGCAGGGCTCCCGCAAGGCAGAACACGACCAGGTGCCTGCCCGCCGGCCTCCAGACGAACTTCCGGGCGAAAAAGGCTGTGAACAGGTGCATGCCGATGACTGAAATGGCGTCGAGCAGCGCCATCTGCACCATCATCGGCACATAGACCGAAGCCGGCAACCCCTGATGGGCTACGTACAGCAGGCCGTGCCATGATTCCCAGCAGAAATTGAGGGAGAAGGCCGATACGTAGAGTACCGGGTAAAAGGCCAGGAGCCGCTTCGCTTCCACGTTCATGACCGGGCCGCCGGTTCTGATGCGTCGGCCCGAACAACGAGGGGGGGCCAAGGCCCCCCTCCTGGTCGAACGATCTGTTCCATCGGGTTCAACCCTTTCAGACGCCGAAATGGATATGCTTGTACTTTTCGAGCAGCGATTCGGCCTCGTCCTTGCACTGACCACAGACCGTGCCGAGCTTGGTACGCTCCTGAAGCTCGTAATAGCTCCTGGCGCCCTCGAGAACGGCATCCTCTATGTCATGGTCCGTGACGTTCATGCACTGGCAGACGATCTTCACCTGCTCCTTCTTGACACGGTCATCCATGCCGTTGCGCACGTAATAGTTGTTGATCGCGGCACGCAACGCCTTGTCGCCAAGCACCGAGCAGTGGATCTTGTGGTCCGGCAAGCCGCCGAGCGCCTTCGCAACATCCTTCGGAGAGACGTGGAAGGCCTGGTCGAGCGTCATCCCCCTGACCATTTCCGAAAGGATGGAGGTGCTTGCGATGGCGCTGGCGCAACCGTAGGTCTTCCACTTGCAGTCGGTGATGACCTCCTTCTCCTTGTCCACCATGATGGCTACCAGCATCTGGTCGCCGCACTGCAGGTTGCCTTCCATCCCGACGCCGTCGAAGCTGTCGGGGTTGTCTCCCTGCATGATATTTTTCGGGCTCTCGAAATGCTCCTTGAGTTTTTCGGTATATGCCCATTCACCTGGCTGCAGCATGAACTCCTCCTTTTACATAAGCTGTTGACATGTTTCTGACACGTTTGATGACCCCCGGAAGCACGTCGAGCAGGTACTCCACCTCTTCCATGGTATTGCCCCGTCCCAGGCTGAGCCTGATCGAACCGTGCGCCCGCTCGGCATCCACGCCGGTGGCAAGCAGCACATGGGAGGGATCTAGCGAACCCGAGGCGCAAGCCGAACCGGTCGACACGGCGATGCCCGCCAGGTCGAGGTACAGCAGGATCGCCTCGCCCTCCGCGCCGGGGAACGACACGTTGAGCGTATTGGCCAGCGAATCGACAGGATGGCCGTTGAACAGGGCATCGTCGATCCTCTCCTCGATACCCTTCCTGAGCACCTCCTTGAGGCCCTGCAGGCGAACCTCCTCGGCTTCCATCTCGATCTTCCGCATATCCACGGCCATGCCGAGCCCCATGATGCCAAGGGTGTTCTCGGTGCCCGCCCTGCGGCCTTTCTCCTGATGGCCCCCCCTGATGAACGGACAGTACGGAATGCCCTTGCGGACATAGAGGGCGCCGATGCCTTTGGGGCCGTAGATCTTGTGTCCGGATATGGTCAGGAAATCCACCCCCAGGTCGTCGACATCGACCGGTACCTTGCCGAAAGCCTGGACAGCATCCGTATGCATGAGTGCGCCGTACCTGTGGGCGATATCGGAGATGGCCCTGATGTCCTGGAGCGTACCTATCTCGTTGTTGGCCATCATGACCGACACGAGCCCGACGCTGCGGCTCGAGAGAATATCGTCCAGCTGCTGAAGGTCTACCTTGCCGTAGTGGTCCACATCGAGGTACTTGACGTCAACGCCCCGGTGCGTCAGGCACTGGGAGGTTTCCAGGACGCAGGGGTGTTCGATCCTGCTCGTGATGATCGTCTGGCGCATGCCCGGAATGCACTGTGCGGTGCTGCAGACGAACAGGGAAAGCACGGTGTTGTTGGCTTCCGAACCGCTTCCCGTAAAGACGATTTCGTTTTCATCGGCCCCCATGAACTGAGCCACCCTTCTGCGCGCATCCTCGACGTTGGCACGGGCCTCACGGCCGAAAGCATGCATGCTGGAAGGGTTTCCGAACATATCCATCGCTGCAGTCATCTCTTTCCTGACCTCGGGATGCAACGGAGTGGTGGCATTGTTATCGAAGTATATCTTTCTCGCTTCCATAGCTGGTTTATGAATTTCGGTGATTCTTGCCGCAAGCAGGAGAATATAAGGTTATTCCATCTGAACAACCATCCACAAACATAAGGTTCCTGAGGCACCCTTATGAAGGACAAAAATAGTCTTATTTGATCAAAATGCAAACGGAAGAATGGGGGGAGAGGAAAAAAGGGTTCAGAAGGCCCTGGCAAGGATCGCCGCAGCAAGAAGGAGCAGGAATATCACAGAGGTAATGGCCAGCGTTCGGCGGCTCTTAGGAGGGACGAGCTCGTCGTCGCACTCTGTAGCGGAAGAGTGAATGAGAAACGGTACATCAGGCGCCTGAAGCTCACTGCGGCATCGGGCAAGCAGCTCCTCATCGCCGACGCCAAGCTCGACGGCATATTTTTTCAGGTAACAGAAAACGTACAGAGGCGGAAGAAAGGAAAAATCCCCCTCTTCGAGCTTTTCGATATGCGCGGCACTGATGTTGACCAGCCGGCCGATCTCTTCGATCGACAGTTGTCTTTTGACCCGCTCGTTTTTCAGCTCAAGGGTAAGCAGTTCAAGCGAACCACCGGAACCAACCTCATTCGCCATAAAGCAAGATCAGGTTAACGTGGCAATACACCAATGAACAACTTGGAAATTTAACGAATTACAAGGGTTCGGAGCAACCGGGACAAGAAAAAAACTGAACGGAATGCCATATTTACGGACTGGCGAAGCCGGCGGCGTCAATCGATACCGTAGGAGGTCAGGTAGATCCACCTGCCATCCGGCGGTGCACCGGATCCCGAAGCAAGAGCCCTGAGGCTGCCGGAACCTGAAGCATCAATCTTGAGATGTGCCGAAAGCAGCTCCTTGAGTTCACCGATCTCGTTTTTCGACAAGGGTTTCCAGAACAGGAAAATCCGGTCCCCGGGATGGTACATCTTGTATATCCTGGCCTGATCCGGTCGTGAAGCATCGAAAAACGCCATGCCGGGCGCCTGCCCTGCCGACGGGTACTGACCAGAGTAGACGACGGCCTCCTTGGCAGAACCGAGCAGGGAGATGCGCCTTTCCGCGCCGAGCATCCCCTCACGGCCGAGCAGATGGAACGGCACCGGAGCGTCGGCGACGAAGACCAGGTGGCCGTACCCCTTGAGACGTTCGCTGATGGAAAGCAGAAGGGCATCGGTCAGCCAGAGCCGCTGTTCGTCGGTCCGGAGACGTGCCGGCAGATCGGGACCGCCGGCAGAAAGCGTCTGCCGGAGCGTCGTGAGCCGTGAACGTACCTGAAGCCTGGAAACCGGAGAGGAGATGATCTGCATCTCCCTGTCGCTGATGAGCATGCCCGTCGCAAGCGAGTCCCTGATGAAGAGCCTGACCAGGGCCTCGTCGGGACGCAGGCTTTTCTGGACCGTAAGCATGGTGGCGGGAGTAAGGCTGAGCCTCGACGCCGCGCCCTTGTCGATGGCCGCCGCTTCCGCCGCCAGCTCGATGAGGCGGCCCCGCTTCCTGCTGATCGATTTGTCGGCCAGGGCGGAAAGCTCGAAGCCGTAACCTTCATCAGCCATATTAACCTTCCGCTGCAGCAATCCGGAGATATCTCGGGTCAATTCGATGATCTCGTTCTGCAGGGCTTCATGGCCTGCCGGCAGCCTGAACTCCGTGATACCCGCCTGCATGTCGCGTTGCAGTTCGAGCAGCTTGACCTGCTCGCTCACTTCGAAAAGCTCAAAATAGCGCCCGCTGCCGATCAGAAGATCCTCCAGCGTGCCGATGGCATCCCTTTCAAGATTCAGGTAATTGGTGGCCGTCGCGGGAACGCCGTAATTCTGGCAAATCTGCAGGCCGCTCTTCAGGGCTTCGATCCGCTCTTTCTCTTTAAGCTCGGGGCTCATGCCGAGACTGTAGAGTGCGGCCATCCTGGAGTACGGCATGTTCCTCTGTGTGAAAAATTCGATCACGCTCCTGTAGACATCCGGCTTCCGGACGATCACGGCGTTCGACTCGAACTGGAGTATCTGGTCCAGGCGCGTCAGGCGTTCCTGCTGGGCGAGGGCGAGCGCCCTGAACAGCAGGAAGCTGGCGTTGGGCCGCTGCCGGTCGAGTTGCTGAAGGCTTCTGGACGCCGTGCGCAGGGCACGTATCCGTAACTCCGGAGCCGCCTGCATCGACATGACCTTCCCGGACACGGCGGCGATCTTTCCGGCATACGCCTCCGGTGGATCGAGCCCCATGTCGCTCCTCGAGACAGCGCAGTCGAGGAGCCCGGAAAGAGCACTGATGCGCACCGCGGGATCGTCGGATTTCGAAAGTCCGAGGAAAGCCTGTGAAGCCCCGGGAAGATCGCCGCCCTTTGCAAGCAGTGCAGCCTGCTCGAGTCGAAGCCAGGCATCCTGTCCCGGAACCCTCCCCAGAAACGCAGCCGCAGTTCCGAAATCACCGATCTCGGCATGCATCCTTGCCCGGTCAAGCAGCAACGAGGTCCGCACGGAATCGGGAAGCATCTTTCCGGCATGGTTATCGAGGGTTTCGAAGGTCCGGAACGCCGCCTCGTATTCGCCGGTAAGGTACTCGACCCGGCTCTTCTGCCGCAGGGCGTCGACGGCCTGCCGTGAAAAGCCTTTCAGCGTATCGACGGCCAGCGCCCTGTTCCATGCGTCAAGCGCTTCGGGATATTTGTTGTGGCGGTAGAAACGCGAAGCTTCTTCATAGATGGCCCCTGCGTCCGAACCTCCCGGTTTCGACGTGCAGGATGAAAGAAGCAGCGACGCACCGGCGAAAACAAGGCAGAGAAAGGAGGAAAAGGGGTTTTGTCTCATCTGTGACCCGGGTGTGTTGAATGGTCCATACCATGATTGTACCCATAAAATCCGCCCCCGGCAAGGCAAGCTTTTATTTTGAATGAACCCTGGACATCGGTTGAACGTTCTGGCCCCGGCGACGATTATTCTTTTTTTTGAATATCTTTACGTGAAATGACGCCGCACCGGGCGCCGTCACCGAACTTAACAGGGCTGTCAGAACCCACACATGAATCCTCACAGTATCGAGGCGCTGGTCATCTTTTTCCTCATCCTTGCCATCGGCTTCCTCTCCCTGGCCGAGTTCGCCATCATTTCATCAAGACCGACCAGGCTCCATGAGCTCAAGGAAGCCGGCTATCCTGAAGCGGACCTGGTGCTCCGCCTGCTCGACAACCCCGGCAGGTTCCTTTCGACCATACAGGTCAGCATCACCCTGATCGGCACCTTCACCGGCGTTTTCAGTGCCGTCTCCTTTTCAGGCCCGCTTGTCCGCCTGCTCGATGCCATTCCCGACCTTCAGCCTTACAGCGACCGGCTCGCGCTCGTCATCGTGGTCATACCCGTAACCTACTTCTCCCTGGTGGCCGGTGAGCTCGTCCCTAAAAAAATCGCCCTGCAGCACCCTGAATCGATCGCCCTGAAGATCGCATCGATCATCGACCTGCTCTGCCGGCTCGTCGCGCCGTTCGTCAGCCTGGTCAACGGTTCGACCGACATGCTCCTCAAGGCGCTCGGGGTCGACACCGCTGTAACACCGACGGTCAACGACGAAGACATCATCATGATGATCAAGCAGGGTGCGAAAAAAGGGATTTTCGAGTCGGTCGAGTACGAGATGATCTCGCGCATCTTCCGCATGAGCGACAAGCGTGCCAGCTCCATCATGACTCCCCGCAACGAAATCGAGTGGCTCGACCTCGAGGAAAGCGACGAAAAGCTGATTGCGCGCATCAAGGCAAGCGGCAGGTCGCGCTTCCCGGTGGCCGAGGGCAGCCTCGACGACCTGTGTGGCGTGGTGCGGGCGCTCGACCTGGTCAACCTGCAGCTCTCGAAGCCGGGCAGCGTGAAAGAGGCCGTCAGGGCTTCGATGAAGGTCCCGCTCTTCGTGCCCGAATCGATTCCGGCATTCCAGGTGCTCGAAGTGTTCAGGAAAAACCGGGCGCACATGGCGCTCGTGATCGACGAACATGGTTCTGTCCAGGGTGCGATCACCCTGACCGACGTACTTGAGAGCATCGTCGGCGATCTGCCGGCCGACGACCTCGACGTGGGCAGAAAGATCGTGAGGAGAAGCCAGCGGACATGGATCGTCGACGGCATGCTTCCTGTCGACGAATTCGTGGCCGCCTTCAACCTCAACCTCGACACCTTCCTCGAGGAGGAGGAGCCCCGGTTCGACACGATGGGTGGATTCATGATGAACATGCTCGGCGAAGTGCCCTCCGTGTCCGACACGCTCGAATGGCAGGATATCCAGTTCAGGGTCATCAAGATGGACGGCCAGAGGGTGGCGCGCCTCCTGGTGGAACTCAACGACGAGGACGCTTCGAAGATTGCCATCAGAAGCCAGACGCACTGACATCCGCCCGGGAGAGGAAACCGGACGCTTCAGGGAGATATCAACCCTCCCGAAGAGAGAAGGATTTCGGGCACCCGCCGGAAAAGAGCCGGGCCACACAAGAGATTTGCCCGGGTGCCTTCCATAATCGGAGGACATTGCGTATCTTCGCACGCAATCCGTTTCCGACAACGCAAATGACTCTCTCAATGGAAAGAACGCTTACCATCCTCAAGCCCGACTGCGTCCGCAAGCAGCTCATCGGCGCCGTCACCGACAAAATCGAACGCGCCGGCTTCCGCATCGTCGCCATGAAAAAGACCAGGCTGACCAAAGAAACCGCCGGTGCATTCTATGCCGTTCACAAGGAACGCCCTTTCTACGGCGAACTGGTTGACTTCATGTCATCCGGCCCCTGCGTACCCATGATCCTCGAAAAGGAGAACGCCGTCGCCGACTTCAGGACACTCATCGGTGCGACCGACCCGGCACAGGCCGACGAAGGCACCGTCCGCAGGCTTTTCGCCGACAGCAAGGGTGAAAACATCGTCCACGGCTCCGACTCTGCAGAAAACGCCGCCATCGAAGGTGCGTTCTTCTTCGCAGCAGAAGAGGTCGTCAGGGTCGACTGATCCCTCCCCGACTTTTCCTGTGAAGCCGGGCCGTCCCTGACGGTCCGGCAGATGCAGGCGCCACAAACGCTTCCAGCCGGACTCACTCCCCGTCCCGCAGACCCGAACCTGCCCTCCCTTGCCTGATGTCCACCAGCGCCGCGTTGAACGTCTCTCCGTAGATCTCCCAGACCGTGACGAACAGGGCCGCGATGACCGGTCCGATGATGAACCCGAACACCCCGAACATCCCGATACCTCCGAGCGTGCCGAAAAAGATGAACAGCTCGTGCATCTGCGTGTCGCGTCCTACCAGAATGGGCCTGAGGATATTGTCGATCTGGCCGACGACGAGGCTGCAGAACAGCGCAAGCCCGGAAGCCTGGAGGTAATCGCCCGATATGACCAGTCCGATCACGGCAGGAACCCAGATGATCGGCGAGCCGATGAGCGGCATGATCGACAGCACGGCCATCACGGTACCCCAGAACACCGCGCTGTCGATGCCGACGACCTGGAAGGCTATGCCTGCGAGCGAGCCCTGCAGGAGGGCGATGACCAGCGTCCCCTTGATCGTGGCCCTCGTCACCGACAGGAAGCGGTCCAGGAGCCTCCGCTGGTCGGTCTCGTTCAGCGGTACGGATGCCAGGATCCTTTCCATCAGGAGATCCCCGTCCTTCAGGAAGAAGAACATGGTGTAGCAGAAGACGAAAAACAGGAAGAGGTCGTAGACGGCCGTATAGGTGATGGCCGAAACGCTGTCGAAGAGGGCCGAACCGAGCCGCCCGAGATACTCGCTCGCCTTCTGGAGGATGAGGTCGCTGTATGAGCCGATGTCATGGTAGAACGGCAGTTGCGATAACAGGCCGTGCAGGACGGGGGGACCCTTGAGCTGTTCACGGATCAGCGGGATGGCCGTGCTGCTCAGCGAAAGGGCCTGCGTGGCCACCACGGCAAGCAGCCCGGCCATCGGCAGCATCACGATCAGCAGGAAAACCGCCAGCGTCATCCCCGCACTCAGGTTCCGGCGTCCGCCGAAAAACTTCCTGAACCGGTTGAAAAGCGGCATCTCGAGGCCGGCGAAGATTCCCGCCAGAAGAATGGTCATGATAAACTGGCGGATCATGGACAGGAACAGCGCGGAGATCAGGATGGCCGCAATGAGTACCACGATCCGGTTGATTTTCAGGGTGTTCGTCTGGTTCATCGATTGGGACATTCGTTCGGAAGAGCTCTTCACCGGCCATGCGTTTACCTGCCGCACAACACTCTCGACCCGTCACGTATCACTCGTTACGTGTCACTGTTTATTCAATGTACGCCGAGGGGGGAGCGCCGCAAAACTTCACCGGGCAGCGGCACGAAAAAACTTCACAGCCGCACGTCGGCGTCGGCTTCCCCGAGAAGGTGCGCCCGGACCATGGCTATGGCGAAGATACCTGCCGTCTCTGCCCTGAGGATCGTCCTGCCGAAGGTCACCGGCGAAAATCCGGCGGCGACGGCATCAGAGACCTCGCCATCGGTGAACCCCCCCTCGCCGCCGATAAGGAAGAGGATGCTCTTCCCGGCGGGCTCGAACTCCGGAAAACGCTGCTCCGACTCATAGGGCATGAGGCGCATGTCATATCCGGGAAGGCGAAGCACTTCGGCGAAGCCCACAGGCTCGCACACTTCAGGAAGATAATACCTCCGGCACTGCCGGGCGGCCGAATGCACGATGCCCCGCCAACGTTCGGCCTTTCGCCCGGACTTCCCCGCCGAGGGAGTGGAAACCGTGCGCCGGGTCGTCATGGGAATGATCCTGTCGACCCCGAGCTCGGTCGCCTTCTCGAGAAACAGATCGAAGCGTTGGGGCGACTTGAGCATGGAAATGGCGACTGAAACCCTCGTATCCGGGCGAGCCTTGCGGACGCAGTTCCGGAGCGTCCCTTCAAGCGACCGCTTGCCGATGGAATCGATGGTCATCTGGGCTGACAGCCCTGCCCCGTCCGTGATCTCGATCCGGTCGCCTTCCCTGCTCCTGAGTACCCTGGCCAGATGGTGAAACTCGTCACCGTCGATCACGGCATGGCCCAGTTCGGGATCGAGCTGGCCGGGAGAGACATAGAAGAGGTCCATGACAACTACTCTTTTTCAGTGAGGGCGACGGTCGCAAAGGCCACCGATGAGGCTCCGGACTCCCTGAGCACCCTGGCGGCAGCGATCAGCGTGGATCCGGTGGTCACCACGTCGTCGACGAGCAGCAGGCGGTTCGGGCACTTCAACCGGCCCGGTCGGAACGCGTCGTGCACATTCTTCCGGCGCGCCGAAGAGGTCAGGCCTGTCTGTGAATCGGTGTAGTGCTCCCGGACGAGGAGCTTGTCGAGCACCGGCACGCGCAGCACCCCGGAGATGCCCTTGGCAATCTTCGCCGCCTGGTTGTAGGTCCGTTCGATACACTTGAGCGGGTGGAGCGGTACCGGCACGATGCCGTCGAATGGTGCATGCTGGCCGCCGGACGCGATCAGCTCGCCAAGTTTGCGGCCGAAAAGAGCGCCGATCGGAAAGATGCCCCCGTATTTCAGGGCGAGCAGCGCATCATGAAGCTGGCCGCTGTTTCGGTAGGGGTAGAGGCACCACGCATCGGAAGGCACCTGATCCTCGCTGAAATGTTCCCGGACCAGCCGTTTGAGGGCCTCGCCACCCGCCCCTGATCCTGGAAAAGGATTGAACTCCGCAAAACATGCGGTGCAGATAAAATTCTCTTCGGTATCGAGCAGTTCGCGGCAGGAGATGCAGACCTCCGGGAACAGGATATGCCTGAACCCCTTAATCATCGCTCCGCAGGGGATGGCCGGAAGCGAAACAGAGCGCGGCAGTTCCGCACACCCCCGCCGTGTTGCCGAGCCTGGCAGGCACGATCTCCAGCCCCTCGTGCATCGAGGGAAGGGTCGAGCGATGAAGCTGCATCAGCGCCGGCTCGAAGATCAGCTCACCTGCGGCCGCGATTCCACCGCCGATCACGAACTTGCGGATATCCATCAGCGCCACGATGTTTGCCAGGCCGACGCCGAGGATCGTGCCGACCCGCTGCCACGCCCTGAGGGCTACCGGATCGCCCTCCATGGCCGCCTGCTCCAGGTGACGCGGAGAGATCTTCGAAGGGTTCTGGCGGCAAAGTTCCATGAGCCGGGGCGACTCTTTGGGGTCACTGAGCATGCCGCAGGCAAGCTCGACGATCATCTTCTTGCCGATCAGGCTTTCCAGTGTGCCGCGCACACCGGCATGGACGCTCTCGCCCTCGAAATCGATGATCATGAACCCGATCTCGCCGGCGGTGCCGTTCGGGCCCCGATAGAGCTTCCGGTCGAGGATGATCCCGCCGCCGACGCCGGTTCCGAGGGTCACCATCATGAAATCCCTGAAGGCATTGCCTCCCCCGTACACGGCCTCCCCGTAAGCTGCCGCGTTTGCGTCGTTCTCGATCAGGATGGGCGCCGAAAGCCCGTGGGCATGCTCGAGCCGTTCCTGGAGAGCGTCGCGCAAGGGGACCCGACCCCAGCCGGGAAGGTTGGGAGGATAGCTGAGGATGCCGCGCACCGAGTCGACCGCACCGGGAGCACCGACGCCGATGCCCGCGAAGGTTCCGGTATCGAGCAGTTCCGAAGCCCGCTGATAATGGTCCGAAGCGAGGAGCGCCAGTTGCCTGACCACCCCTTCCGGACCGGACGCGATGTCGGTAGGCTGGGAATCCTCGAACAGGATGCCCTTCGCCTCGTCGACGACCGCCGCCTTGATATTTGTTCCGCCGAGATCGATGCCGATGGCCCAGGAAGGCATAGGCCTGATAGTTAAGATTTGAAAGGCCTGATGAACTTCCTGCCCGATTGCTTCGTGTCGAAAAATCCGAGAATTTCCTCTACCTCGGGGGTCCGGGGAAAGTCGCGCCTTACGGTATCGAGGGCGTTGTTGAGCAGCAGCCCTGACTGGAAGATCACCCGGTACACGTCCCGGATGACGCTGAGTTGTTCCGGGGTAAAGCCCCGGCGCCTGAGGCCGATCACATTGAGACCTTCGTACCTGAATGAGGAGTGGCCTCCGGCCATGACGAAAGGCGGAACGTCGAGGGAGGCGCGGGAGACCCCTCCGACCATGGAGTACCTGCCGATCCTGACGAACTGGTGCACCCCGGCGAGGCCGCCCACAACGACATAATCGCCGACCTCGCAGTGTCCGCCGAACTGAACGGAATTGGCGATCACGACGTGGTTGCCTATCACGCAGTCATGACCGGCATGGACGTACGCCATGATGAGGTTGTCGGAGCCGACGACCGTCCTGCCGCTGGCCCTGGTCCCCCTGTTCAGGGTAACACACTCCCGGATGACCGTCCGGTCGCCGATCTCGAGATAGGTCTTCTCCCCGGTAAACTTCAGATCCTGAGGCGCCGTCGAAAGCACCGCCCCGGTCGCTATCCGGCACTCGCTGCCGATGCGCGCGCCATCGGCGATGTGGACATGGGGGGCGATGACCGTGCCGTCGCCGATGACGACATCCTCTTCGATCACCGTGTAAGGGCCGATCACCACACCTTCGCCCAGCCGGGCACCGGAACCGATCACGGCGGTCGCATGAATGCTGCTGCTCATATACTGCGTTCTATTGCTTTAAGGAATCCAGCTGCCGCTCCATTTCAGGAATGACCCGTTTGAGGCGATCGAGGACCGCTCCGGCCTCCCGCTCACGTCCTGCGGCACGATAGGCTCTGGCGAGGGTGTAGAAGAGGGCCGGATCGCGACGCTCGTCGCTCTGGCTCGCCAGGATTTCCAGATACTGAATATACGGATAAGCTTTCTGCTTTGCACCTTGCCGAGAGTAGATCGAAACGACCGAAAAGGCAAGGGCCGGAGTGACCGGATAGCGGTCCAGCGGAAACAGCCGGGCGGCCTGGTCGAGCACCTCGACGGCAAGGGCTCCCCTCTGCCTCGCGACCGGAAGGCCCGAAGGTCCGTCCATCATGAACGGCCTGTCCGGCGCGGAAGCGAGCTCGAGAGCCAGGCGGACGAACAGCGGAGGATAGTTACCGGCAAGGTCCCTTCCGGTCTGTTCGATGTAGACCTTCCTGTTGCCGAGGTTTCGGTAACGGTAGGTGCGGAAGAGGTTGCCGTAGAGCTTGCCTGCATCGACGAAGCTCATGGGCGAATCGTTCTGCATGGGTACCACCTTGTAGACCATGCCGTCCAGCCGGAGATGCTTTTCGAGGCCGATCATGCCCTCCGGGTCGACGGTGAGCGCAAAGTAGACCGGGCGACGGCCGTAATTGCCGGCGACAATCTCGAAAACGGCGATATCCTGGGGCCTGAGGTACCCCTGCCCCTTGTAGTTGATGCCCGGCACGAGCAGCCATCGGAGGGAATCGGAAGGGGCCGACGGCAGCGTCGTACCGGCAAGCCTCGCGTCATCCAGAAGCCTTCGCCGCTCGAGCCCTGCCGGCACGGCGACGCTCATCGAGTCGATCGGCTCATAGTTGATGCCTGCGAGCTCCTCGTCGCTGAGGCTGAAATCGATCGGCTTCGCCCCCCTCGGGCTTTCGTGCTTCAGTTGCAGCAGATACCAGCCGGTATTTGCCAGGCTGAGGTTGACCACCCGGACGTCGGTCCTGATGTGCTCGACCTCCTGGAGATACCAGAGCGGAAAGGTATCGTTATCGCCGTTGGTGAAAAGAATCGCGTCCTTTTCGCAGCTCTGCAGCATGTTCCAGGCCCAGTCCCACGGCACGTAATTGCCCGAGCGGTCATGCGTCCGGTAATTGGCCTGCAGCATGCGTCCGTCGACCAGCAGGAACCCGGCGGCCACGGCCAGTGCGGTGACCAGCGCCTGACGTTTCGCATCGCCGGATTTCATCACTCCGGCCACCTTCGCGAACAGGCCCTCCATGCCGATACCGATCCATATGGCAAAGGCGAAAAAGCTGCCGACATAACTGTAATCGCGTTCACGCGGCTGCGGCTCAGTCTGGTTCAGGTAGATCACCAGCACGATCCCGGTCATGGCGAACAGGGCGGCGACGACGGAGGCCATTTTCCAGTTGCGCCTGAAATGGGAGATCATCCCCGCCATGCCGGCAAGGAACGGCAGGCCCCAGAGCACGCGCCAGTCGACCATGGCGCCCTCCATGTCCACGCCGCGCCCGATGAACTGCCACCCGAAATAGCGCAGGTACATGTGGCCGAGCTGATAGCTGAAGAAATATTCGAGTTCGCTCGAATAGCGATTGTAGAAATACTGGTGGACCGGTTCCTGCGACCATCTCCTCGGCCAGAGCGGCCATTCGCCGTACTGCTCACGGTTGACATACGAAAAAAACGAACCGATGGTCGAAGGATTGTTTTCGTTGATCGGCGGAGCGGCATGTGCACGCACGAAGATCAGCAGATAGGTGGTGTAACCGAGGATGAGCAGCAGCACGGCAAGAAGCCCGGTGTTCAGGAGGACCATGCGGTTCCGGTGGGTCTGCAGGATGCCGAACGCCAGCAGGGCCACGAGCGCGAGCAGGCCCCACCAGGAGGTGGTGACCAGGAGTACCGGAATCTCCTTGATGATCACCCGGTAGATGAGGAAAAACAGCCCGAGGCTGCCGAGCAGCATCATGCCGGTAGAGCGGATCGTCACATCGTATTTCTTGAAGTAGTAGACCAGCACCACCGAGAACAGGGCCAGCAGGCAGAGCAGGTGCACGCCGATCGAGAGGCCGATCATGTACATCACGGCCAGAAGCCAGCGCTCGTTGCCTGGCTCCGGGTCCTCCTCATACCAGCAGAGGATCATCCAGATGACGGTTGCCGTAAAAAAGGAAGATGCCGCCCAGAGACCGGTCTCGACCGCGTTGAACCAGAAGCTTTCGGACCAGGCGAGCGCGAGGGCGCCCACAGCCGCGCCTCCGTAAGCGGAGATTTTTTCCGAAAGGCTCCATCCATCCGGTTCGGTACCCCTGTTGAGGATAATGAACCGGACCGTGATCAGATAGGTGAGCATGACCGTCGCCGAGCACTCGAGCGTGCTGACGAAGTTGACGCGTGCGCCGATGTCATGAAAAAAGGGCAGCATGGAAAAAATGTGCCCGATCAGAAGGAAAAACGGTGCCCCGGGAGGATGCGGAATGCCCAGCGTGCGGGCGGTCGCTATCACCTCGCCGCAGTCCCAGAACGACAGGGTCGGAGCCATCGTCGACAGATAGACGGCCTCCGCGGCCAGAAACATGAGGGCGGCGACGATCCTGTTGAGCTTACGGTGATTCATGCTATATCCATTGAACTTGGGCCTTTCGGGTCAGGACGTCGTAATTCCCGCCCGTCAGAAACAGCCGGAAATATAAGCATTTCAACCCTCTTTACAGGGGCCTGAAGAAATTCCCGGCTGAAGGAGGGAACGCATGCCCGGTCCGCCCCTTTCAAACGCACCCGGTGCCCCTGAAAAACGCCACGATGCATCACGATTATCCGTGGATCAGTGCGGTGGCGACCAGGTCGGCAAACAGGAACCCCTCTTCGGTGAGGGTGACATGTCCCTCCTCGATGCGGATCCAGCCCTTCCCGAGAAATTCTTCGAGCGCCGCGTCGAGTCGCTGAAGGTCGGCCTCGTGCCCGCTGCGCAGAAACCCGAGCGACAACCCACGCCTGATCCTCAGTGAGAGGAACACCTCCTCGTCGAAGCGCTGTCCGGGGGAGAGCTCCTCCCGGAAATCCTGCGCGCCGGCAGGGTCGGCGAGGTACCTCGTCAGGCTGCTGACGTTCGAGAACCTGGACTCTTCTCCGCCTTCGACTATGAAGCTGTGCGCTGACGGTCCGAACCCGAGATACGGCTCCCGCCTCCAGCTCGAAAGGTTGTAACGCGAATGGAACCCCTCAAGGGCGTAGTTGGAGACCTCGTAATGACGGTACCCCGCGCCGGTGAGCATGAGCCGCGCCTTGCGGTACATCGCAGCCTGCAGGGACTCGTCCGGAAGTTCGACGACTCCCCGGCGGACGTCGCGCCAGAGCCGCGTCTTCTCCTCGAGGTTCAGCATGTAGACCGACACGTGCCGCGGGCGAAGCTCCAGTGCGGCGCAGAGGTCTCCCTCCCATTCGCCGATCCCCTCGCCCTCCGCCCCGCACATCAGGTCGATGGCCACCGAATCGAAGCGCTCCATGGCCGCAGCGACGGTCCGGAGCGCATCGGCAGAGGAGTGGGCACGGCCGAGGGCGCGGAGTTTCCTGTCGGTAAAGGACTGAACCCCGATACTCAGCCGATTGACCCCCGCATCCCGAAGCTCCCCGAGCGTCACGGGATTGAGGTCTTCCGGGTTGGCTTCGAGGGTGATCTCGGCGCCGGGTTCCAGGCTGGCGATGCCGGCGACCTGGGAGAGCCATCCGGAAATACGGGAAACCGGGACGATGGACGGGGTGCCGCCGCCGAAATGGATCGCGCTGACCTTCCGGCCCCGGAGCAGATCCGCCTTCGATCGCGTCTCTTCGGCGAGCGCCTCGAAAAATCGGTCGACATGCTCCTGGCGTGTCACAAGGAAAAAATCACAATAGGGGCAACGAGCTCGGCAGAAGGGGATATGGAGGTAAAGCGAGAGCATGGGATGCCCTCAGCGGGATGCCGCAGGAAGAATGTAGCCGGCCACGGCATGGAAAAGGTCGTCGGCGACATATTCCGGCACGACCCCGCGTTCGAGGCACAGGGCCTCCTCGTTGTGCCCGGTCCGGACCAGGATCGGCCTCAGCCCTGCGCGAAGGCCGCATTCGACGTCGACCACCTTGTCGCCGATGAAGAACGAACCCGCAACGTCCACATCGAGCCCTTCAAGCCTGAAATCGTCGATGGCTTTCTCGACCATTCTCGGCGAAGGCTTACGGCAATCGATGAAACGGTCGTACTCGGGATGGGGATAATCGGGGTGCGACGGGCAGTAATAGCAGCGGTCGAACGAGGTCTGCCTCAGGGCCAGCAGCTCGTTGAGGTAACGGTTCACGTCCTCGACCTGTTCGGGAGTCACGATCCCGCGGGCAATACCGGCCTGGTTGGTGATGATCACGATCCTGAAGCCGGCCTCACGCGCCATCGCGATGGCTTCGTCGGCCCTTTCGATCAGCACGAAATCCTCGCGTGTCGAAACGTAGGTACCGAGGTCCTTGTTGATCGTCCCGTCCCTGTCGAGAAAAAGCACTTTCACCTTGTCCTGCATCGCGCCTATCCCAGAAGATCGCGGTAAAGCTCGCCGTACTCTTCGGCCGACGCCTTCCATGAAAAATCGCGGCCCATGTCTTCGAGTACGAGTCTGCCCCATCGCTCCTGGTCTGCGTACAGGGCTATCGCCTCACCCAGTTTGCCGACCAGCCCTTCCGGCGTATAGTCGCTGAAGATGAACCCGGTACCCTTTTCGTCCGCAACCTCCTCGATGGTCTCCACGATGCCTCCGCCCGCATAGGCAACCGGCACGGTACCGTAATTCATGGCGAACATCTGGATCATGCCGCATGCCTCGATCCTGGAGGGCATGATGATCATGTCGAGCCCCGCCATCATCTGATGGAAAAAGGCGTCCGAGAACTCGGTCCTGACGGCCATCTTCTCCGGATTTTCGGCGGCCGCATCGGTGAACGCCTGCTCGGTCTCCTTGTCTCCGGATCCGAAAACCAGCAGCTGCAGATCGAGTTCAAGCAGCTTCCCGAGGCTCTCTTTCAGCAGCTCGGCCCCCTGGAACGCGTCAAAGTTCATGACAACGCCCACCAGCGGCTTCTCCTCCTCGAAAGGCAGCCCGACATCCTCAAGGAGCACCTTCTTGTTATCGAGCTTGATTTCAGGCTGTTCGATGCCGAAACGCTTCTTGATGAGCTTGTCGGCAGCCGGATTCCACTGACGGGTATCGATGCCGTTGCGGATACCGTGAAAACGGTCGCCGCGCTCCAGCAGCAGCTTGTCGAGCCCGCACGAAGCGGCGCTGTCATGGGCGACTTCGCCGGCGTAGAGCTTCGAGGTGGTGGTCACCAGGTCGGCGTACTTCACGCCGGTGGCGAGAAGGTTGACGTCGTCGCCCTGCTTCACGAGGCCGTCGAACACCTCATCCGAAAAGGATTTCTGGAAATTCTTTGCCTGGAATATCCCCTGACGGTAGATATTGTGAATGGTCTGCACGACTTTCACCTTCCTGAAAAATTCGTGCTGGGCGTACTGGGTCTTGACGAGGAGCGGGATAAGTCCAGCATGCCAGTCATGGCAGTGGATGATATCGGGCTGCCAGCCGAGGCGGACGAGGGTCTCCAGGACTCCGACACTGAAGAAAATCAGTTTCTCGGAGCTTCCCTTATGGTCCCCGCCGAGCTGGATGTCGGAAAAGAGCCCGTTTCTTTTGAAATATTTCTCGTTGTAGAGAAAGTATGTCTGGATCTTGCTGGACGGAAGCGCCGTGACCTTCACGTGCAGCATGTCGCTTTTCTCTTTAAGGCGGACCTCGATGTCTGACAGGCGAAGCACATCGTGAAGACGAAACTTCCTGTCATTGATTATCCCGTACTTGGGCATCATGATCCGCGCCTCGAAACCCTCCTCTTCGAGAGCCTGGGGAAAGGAGGCCATATAATCGGCCAGCGAACTGACCCTTATAAAAGGAGAAACTTCGCCAGAGACATAAAGAACCTTGAAATTTCTTCTGGCCATCTATCGCACAATAGAACTATGTTTTTTTCAAGAAAAGGCTTTCATAGAATATCTTCAGTTTTTAATTTAAGAATTTTCACGCTGAGAAACAATTTAGGACCCCACCTATCCTTCAACTCACCGAAGGGAGACAATTCGTGAAACGATTTCCCGGCCTGAAAACCCTGGCGGTCCTCTTTATCTCACTCTTTGCCGGCGCCTGCGCCGTCGACCGCCCTCCGACAGGCGGACCTCCCGACACAACCCCGCTTGAAGTCGTTGCGTCGAGCCCTGAACCAGGCACCACCAACGTCTCGCCCAGGGTCATCCGCATCGAATTCAACCGCTTCGTCACCTCCGGCGCACTGCTCAAGGCAATCTTCTTCTCTCCCGTCATCAGGAACTACCAGATCTCGATGCATGGCCGGGAGGCGGAAATCCGACTCTTCTCGCCCCTGAAACCGGGACGCACCTACACGCTGACGCTCAGGAAATCCCTGAGAAGCTACTACGGCACTGAGCTTGCCAGCAGCTGGACGCTCCCCTTTTCAACCGGGCCCGTGATCGACAGGGAAACGCTCGAGGGCAAGGTATGGACCCGGCTCATGGCCCCGGCCTCGAACATCTCGGTCCTTGCCTACGCGCTCCCCCCTGCTGACGCTGTGGCGCCCGACACGCTCGCATCGGTTCCTGACTACCTGACACAGACCGATGCGTCCGGCAGCTTCCGCTTCGAGAGCCTCACCGCAGGAAAGTATCGACTCGTCGCACTGAGGGACAAGAATTCGAATTTCCGCTTCGATCCCGGAAAGGATGAGTTCGGAGTCACCCCCACCCTTTCCGTCGCAACCGGCGCCACCGGCATCGCGTTCCGTCTGTCAGAGGCGGATACCGCCGCCGTTGCCATACGCTCGGCAAAGGCGGTCAGCCTACGCGAAATCGAGGTCAGCTTCAACAGGAGCATGCAAACCCGCTCGCTGACGCCTTCAGCGTTCGATATCAGCGACAAGGCAACGGGAGCGAAGCTTGCGGTACTCGGCTGCTTCAGCCTGAACCGTTCCGCGGAAGAGAGCACCTTCAGGCTCCTGACGGGCGCCATGGACCAGAAATCGACCTATACGGTCTCCTCTGCCCCCCCGGAAGATCCGCGCACGAAAAAAACAGGGATCAACTTCCTCGGCAGCTCTCGCGCCGTGACCTATCCTAACCTGACCGTGGCGATCGTCCCGGCGGACAAAACCTTGAATGCATTGCTTGAAATCGTGCGGCCTGATGCCGGGAGCTGCATCGAACTCCAGTTCAACCTGCCGGTAGAGGAGCTGTCGGTCCGAAAGGCCGTAACCCTCAAGGCGATCAGGCAAACCGGAGAGCAGGAGGTGCCATCGACCCTGGCGAGATACGACAGCAGGACCTGGACGCTCAAGGCGACAGGCGGATTCGAACCCGGAACGGAGTATCTCGTCAAGGTCCGTCCCACCCTCGTCGCAACCTTCACCGGAGCCAGGGGCAAAGACTCGCTGGCGGTTTCCAGGTTCAGCACCGCCGCACCGGACCAGTATGGCGAGATCACCGGAGGCGGAACATCAGATGCTTCCGAAGTTGTCGTCGAGGTCCGCCGCGAGGGCACGAGCAGCATCTCAAGGGCCGTCGTCCGGCCTTCTGCGGGCGGAGCCTTCAGCTATGCATTCCGCACTCTTCCGCCCGGCAACTACACCGTGAGCGCATTCATACCCGCCGCATCCCGTACCGTAACCCCCATGACCGAATGGCAGCCGGGATCGGTGACGCCGTTCAGGCCAAGCGAACCCTTTGCCGCGATCTCTGTCGTCGTCAAGCCCGGCTGGACGACAGAAACCATACTGCCACGCCTTTCCGCAAAACAGTCCCGGCAGGAGAGCGTGCCGGCTGCTCCCGCGAAAACCAAAGTCAAACCTTCGAAACGCAAACGACACTAAACCACAGAACTTCACGCCAATCCATGAGTACTCCATCAAAAATCGGCCCTAACTCGATCATACAGACCGTCGGCGCTCTCGAATCAGCCTACGGGAAATCCCGCGCCGATGAGATCCTCACGAACGCCGGCCAGGGGCACTGGATCGGCAACCTGCCCTCCGAAATGACCGATGAGTCGAAGTTCCATGCACTCGTCACGGCGCTCCAGAAGGAGATCGGCGAAACCGCGACGGCCGGGATCCTGAAGGAGTCCGGAGAACGCACGGCGAAGTACCTGCTGAGGGTCCGCATCCCCGGGCCGTTCCAGAAGATCGTCAAACTCCTTCCGCCAGGCCTGGCCTTCAGGGTGTTGCTGTTCGCCATTTCAAAAAACGCCTGGACCTTCGCCGGCAGCGGAGAGTTCGATTACTCGTCGAAACCCTCGCCCAACATCAACGTCAAGGTCACCTTCCCGTCGGAACCGGTGGTCGGCAACTTCTACCTCGGCACCTTCATCGCACTGCTCCGTGAGCTGGTCAACCCGAACACCTCGATCAGGGAGAACATCCGCAAGGAAAGCGGCGCCATTGTCTGCCGATACGCGTGCAGCATCTGATCCGCGCAACCACGGCCACAACGATAAACGCAGGAAGCGGGCTTTTGCCCGCTTCCTGCGTTTATCGTTGACACGGATCCCACACCGGAGTCCACGCTTCCTTCCGGTTACTTCTTCGTTGCCGGTACGGCGTTCGGCTCAGGACAACAGGGCATGTTCATGGTCATGGTCGAGCTGCCCGGTGCTGAGGCCGAAGACTGGGGAGCTGCCTGAGGCTGCGCCGGCATGCAGGGCATGGCGCCAGACTTCATTCCGGGCGTGGAAGCGCAGGGCATTGCGGCTGCAGCTGTTTCGAGAGCTGCGATCTTCTTGTCGATCTCGGCAAGCAGCGCTTTTTTCTGTCCTGCTGGGACGCCTGCCGCGAGCTTGCGTTCGAGTTTCATCACCTCGACCATCGCCGGCATCTGGCACCCCGACCCCATGCTCCCGCCGCACATCGCCATGCCCTGCTGGCGGGTGGCCTGTGCGGGAGCCGCGTTCTGTTCCGCATGTGCCGTCGCGCCGAAAACCGCAACGCCTGCCAGCACCAGTAAATATTTGTTCATACAACCTCCGTTAAAAGAATTCAGGTAATTTTTTTCGACCGGAACATGCCGATCGATGAGGAAAAGATAAACAATTGTGAATCATTCCATCCACCGGGAGGCATGCGAAGCACCTGAAATGCGCTATTTTCCGCGGCTCCGAAGCGCCTCTCCGGTCACCCGCTCGATGAACCCCTCTTTCGCCCTGGTGTAAGCTACGCGGTCCTTTGTGGCAAGGCAAAGCGCACGCTTGAGTTCGGCATACTCCCGGGCGAGTTCCAGCACGTCGATGAGGAGGTCACGGAACAGCAAGCGGTCCCAGTGTTCGGAGCCGGGTTCGACCATGTGGATATGGTGTGTTCTCTTGCCGGCTCCGTCGCGCCTGATGAACCAGGCGTACCATGGCGGAGTGTCGTCGCCGCGGGTCGGACGCCAGAAGTAGTCGTACCCCTGGGCTTCGAGGATCGGCACGATACGTTCACGGGCCTCGTCGAGGCTCCGGACTTCGACCAGCATGTCGATGACCGGTTTGGCCGCAAGGCCGGGCACCGCTGTGCTGCCGAAATGATCGATGCGCCCGACAAGCTCCGGAGGCAGGCAGTCCCTCAGGTGCCGGCACTCCTCTTCGAACCGTGAAGGCCATGACGGGTCATAGTCCACTACCTCGATCGGTTCCGTCAGCACCCGTGCCAGTTTTTCCTCGCGTGTCTCCATGGCAATCAACGCTCTGCACCGTTGATACAGGCAAGTTTGTGCAGCAGCCTCCGCCCCCTGGCTCGCATGGCGGGAGTACCTGTCGCCGTCAGCGCCTCAATCCGGGTGAGCACCTCAGGAACAAACCGGGCGCTCCGGAAGGCAAGGTCCGCCATTGCCTGCATGGCCGTGGTTCTGACGATACGGCTCCTGTCGCGGGAGTATTCGATGAGCAGGCCCATGACCTTATCCTCTTCGTCATCGGTTAACGGCAGGCGCAGCAGCATAGGGGCGACATGCCAGCGCACCTCCTGCTGCTCCGATGCCGACAGCCGGTCGATCAGCAGATGCCGATGCGGCAGCAGCAGGTCGGGACGAACGGCAGTCACCTTTTCGGCCGCGTCGGCACATCGCATGCGAACGACCGGATCGGGTGAAACCATACCGTCGATAAGCTGGTCAAACCGGCTTGGGCTGCCCAGCACCAAGGTTACGGCCTCTGTGACCCTGCCGATCGAGCGCCGGTCTCCGCCGGCAAGCAATTGATGAAGATCACTCATGGCATCGAAACGGCTTCCTGTTCATCGTTTACCGCTTTGCCGGAACGCTCTTCCTGATATCGTTCAGGGAGATGTATTGTCAGGCCATCAACAATTTCGGCCTTCCGAAAAGAGCGCAAATCGCAAGAGTTGCCGTGTGGAGGAATGTAGGATGGAGGTGGATTGCTCATGGTTTTGTCGTTGCCTGGGGGAAAGCAATACAAACGCCTGAAGCGCAGAGGTCTGCCAGGACCCTGCGAAGGAAAACCGGAAAAGCAAGGGTGTCAAGATATTCCCGGATTGCCGGAAACGAAGAAAGGCGGAACGGGGGGTCCGCCTTCTCAGACTCTTGAAATATAATGAACAGCGCGATTGTTCAAAAGGCCCGGAGGCTCATTTATTGCCAGCCGCCGACGATTTCGAAGATTTCGCGGTCGCCGATCGGTTTCGGCACGGAGGCCTGCGGCTGCTTCGACAGGATCGCATCGGCGATCTCGTTGTACGGCACGAGGCACTCTGCCTTGCCCGCTTCGCTGTCGTCCATGGCGAACATGGTCTTGCCGGCGAAACGGCTCTTTCTGATGAGTTCGTGGTAAGGCACCTTGGCCAGCAGGCGCGTGCCGACCTGTTCGGCGAACTGGTCAAGCATGTTGGTGCCGCCGCCTGTGGTGTAGTCGACCCGGTTTGCCACGATGCCGGCGAGCTGCACCTTGTAGCGCACGCTCTTCTGCTGGATGGCCATGCAGAGGCGGTTGGCAGCGAAAATGCTGTCGAAGTCGTTGGTGGCGATGATGATCGCGTAGTCGGCATAGTTCAGCGGGGCGCTGAAGCCGCCGCAGACCACGTCGCCGAGAACGTCGAACAGGATCACGTCATACTTGTCGTACAGGCCCATCTCCTGGAGCAGGGAGACCGATTCGCCGACGACATAGCCGCCGCAACCGCTGCCTGCAGGGGGACCGCCCGCCTCGAGACCGTCGATGCCGGCAAAACCGGGTTCGATGATATCTTCCGGGGTACGCTCCTCGTGATGGAAATCAACCTCTTCAAGAGCTTCGATGACGGTCTTCTGAAGCTTTCCGGTGATCGGGAAGGTGCTGTCGTGCTTCGGATCGCAGCCGATCTGGAGCACCTTGGCCCCTTTTATGGCGAGTGCCGCCGAAATGTTCGCGCTGGTCGTGCTCTTGCCGATGCCACCCTTACCGTATACGGCCAATACTAAACTCATGGTTGAATAAAGGTCAAATGGTTTGGTTAATAATGAACCTCATGACATTCCCGGGAAAATCCTGAACGAATGCAGAGAAAGTTAACGCCGAAAGCTGTCATTCTGAGCGAAGCGAAGAATCCATCATCACCGACATCTATGGCTTACCCTGGATCCTTCACTTCGCGTTGCTTCGTTCAGGATGACATCAGGCAACGCAGCAATCGGGTCGCGGAACAGCTTTTTCATGGTGCCTTACCCGCCCAAATGTTCCTTTGCCTTGCGAAACACGTCGGCCGAAATGAGCGGCTCGCCGATCTCGCGGGCAAAGTTCTCGGTGTTCTTGCGCACCTTCTTGCGCACGAAGAACGGCACCTTGTTCAGCATCTTCTCCGCTTCGTCGGTCCAGCCCATCTCGCCGGAGGCTGAAGGGGCGGCGGCTCCCGCAGCAGCGGGCGAGCTCACGGCTTCTTCGCCATGGGCCCCTGCCGTGCCGTTGGACGAAACGGTCGCCGTTTCCGGCTCCTCGTATTCGAGTCCGGCATCGCCGAAGAAATCGATGAGGTGCTTCTCGAGGCCGAGCTTTGCCGAGGTATAGACCCTGTCGGCAATGACATCGGCACCGTCGAACCCGAAGAAGGGGTAGTAGCCGAGCAGGTGGTTCTCGATATGGGTCGGAGGCGAAATGACCATGCAGGGCGCGTCGAGCTTCCGGCAGCTGTGACGCTCCATCTGGGTGCCGCAGACCAGTTCCGGCATCTCGTCCTCGATGAACTGCGCGACCTCCTGGAACTTGTCGGTCACCATGAGTTCGCCCGGCAGGTAGCCCTGGAGCTGCGAACGGACCCAGTCGGCCTGGCTGGCCAGATAGGTGCCTGCACCGATGATCTTCATGCCGAGTTCAGCCTTGAGGAACTTCACCACGCCGACGACCTGGGTGGCGTCGCCGAAAACGAAAGCTCGCTTGTTGCTGAAGCTCTCCATGTCGGCGGTCCTCGCGAACCACGGAACGCCGCTCGGTGCGCTCTGGCCGTCGAGCGAGAATTTGCGCATCTCGGGCATCGCAATCGGCGGAACGCCGCGCTCTGCGGCAATCCGGTTGATCTCTTCGATGATGGCCTTCAGCCAGCGCGTGGTGGCCAGCACGCCGATCGGGGCTTCGGTCACGGAGGGCATCCCGAAGGTCTCCTTCAGGTAAGCGGCGGCATTGCAGCCGATTTCGCGGTACGGGGCGATGTTGATCCAGGCGGCGGGAAGCCTCTTCAGGTCCGAAACGCCGGCGCCCCAGGGAGCCGTGACGTTGACCTCGACGCCGAGGGTGGCCAGCATGCGGCGGAGGCTCGTCAGGTTCGCGCGGAGGTGGAAACCCAGCGAGGTGAACCCGAGCAGGTTGACTGACGGCTTTTCGGTCTTGGGGCAGTCGGCTGCGTAGCGTTTCACCAGCTCGGTGAAGAGCCCTTCTGCAGCCTCGTTCTCCGAGACCCTGAAGGGATTGACCGCGTAGACCATGATCTTCTCGTCCGCGACTCCTGAAGAGCGCGCCATCTGGGCGAGGTCCTCCTGGAGAAGCGCCGTGCTGCAGCTCGGTGCGACCACGATCAGTTCAGGGTTGTAGTGCTCGTCGACCTGCTTGACGGTACCGGGAAGGCGCGAAGTGCCGCGGGCAAGGTCCTGGCCGCGAACCACGCTGATGGAGAGCTTCGGAAAATCGGGCGTCCTTTCGAGCATCGTGTAGGTGGCCGTAATGTAGTCGTCTCCCTGGGGGGCGTGGTAGACGGTGTGGACCCCCTTCATGCTGTTGGTCACACGGCTTACCCCGTGGAGTGCGGTCCCTTCATACAGCCAGAAAGCTAAACGCATGATTGTTCGTTTGTTTTCGTCATTGAATTTATTTCGAGCTGGGCATCACCCCTTCAAGCCAGACCGAATCGTCGAACTCCGGCAGGCTCTTGCGGCGCAGGAGCGGAGCGACAAACAGGTTCGCGAGGGTGAAAACACCCGACCAGCTGTGGATCGACATGAGGGTGAACTCCATGCTCCATTTGACGACGAAGCCGTTTCCGACGAATGGGTTTGCCGTCATGAGCGAGGTGACGATCATGTCGGGCCTGGTCCGTTTGACCTCTTCGAGCTGGCGGTGGAAGTTGGGCTGTTCGACGACCCTGACCCCGTCGAGCGCCTCGAGCTCCCGTGCGTGGAACTTCTTGTTGATATAGGCGCTGCTGCATTCGACGACGTCGGCGCCTGCATGCTTGAGGAAGCGGGCGAGCGGCAGCTCCATCATGGTGTCGGCCGTCAGGAAGATCTTCTTGCCCCTGAGCAGCGCGGTCTGCTCGCCGATCTTCTGCCACGCAGCCTTTTCACGGTCGGCAAGGTCGACCGTCTTGCCGAACATGGCGGCCAGGTCCTCCCAGAAGGCACGGGTGCCGTCGGGGCCGAACGGGAAAAGCGAGGTGAGCACCTGCGCACCGCGTTCGCGGCTCAGGCGGGAGCAGACTCGTGAAAGGTAGGGCTGGATCGGGGCGAGCACCGTGTCGGGGCCGACGGCCGGAAGCCGGTCGAAGCGGCTTTCAGGCAGGAATCCGCCCACGGGGATACCGAGCTGTTCTGCTTCGGCCCGCATATCGTCGGCAGTCATGTCGTTCACCGAACCGACGAACACCACTTTCTTGTCTCCGGCAGGAGCTTCCGGGCAATACGGCACCAGCGCCTGGAGCACCGAATCCTCTGCCTGGGTGAAGTTGAACACGAGACCGCTGGCCGGCACGAAAAGCACCGGGGTCTCTTCGCTGCTGAGCGAATGGGCGAGGCCCTTGAAGTCGACCTTCATCACCTCGGGGGTGCATGATGAAAGCAGGAAAATGACCGACGGATTGTGGTCGCGCCTGATCTCCGCGATGATCTGTTCGAGCTTCGGCTCCTCCCTTGCAAGATCCATCTCCTCGATCAGGGCGACGCCGAACCTGGGTTTGGCGAAGATCATCATGCCGAGGGCGTTCTGGAGGAAATGGGCGCAGGTGTGGGTGCCGAGGACGAGGAAGAAGCTGTCCTTGATCTTCTGGTAGAGCCATCCGACGCAGGCCAGTCCGCAGAAGCTCTGGGTTACGTTGTCCTCCTTGAGATTCTGGCAATCGCTTGAAACCGGCATCATGGCGTTATTTCCTTGTATGTGTTGCTGCTGGCAACCCCGAATATTGAGAACTCGAAGATAAAAATATTTTTCATATATCCTGTGCGGCTCTGCGGGCTTCGACCGAGGCCACCTTGTCGCCGATCGAGACGCTCCTGTCGCGCCGGTCGTCGACCTTCACGACGGTGTAGACCCTCGGGGCACCCTGCTGGAAACTGTATTCGTGGAGCTGGCGGGCGACGGAGAAAAGCTCGTCCGCCGAGCCCTCGACGGTCGTGCCCATATCGTGGAGTCGAAACGGGAGCCCGCTCTTCCCAAGGAGCGCCTCGAGTCCGGCGATCCAGGGGCTGAGGCTTCCCTGCCCGGTGCCGAGCGGCACCACCGTGATGTCCATCAAAGCCATCGCACAAGTCAATGTTGAGGAGCTGCTTAGCTCACATCCCTGAAACCAACTATCACCAGAAAACGAAAACAGCCGTTCTGTCATTCTGAGCGAAGCGAAGAATCCATCTTCCCGAAGGACAATTATGGATTCTTCCCCCGACAAGTCGGGCTCAGAATGACATGAATTATCGTTTAGAGCGCCACACACTCCCGACCACTTTCAGAGGTGCCATTATTTAAAGACGGTCTCGTCCCTGCCCGGCCCCACCGAAATGAAGGTCACCGGCACGTCGAGCGCCTCTTCGAGGAAGGTGACATAGTTCCGTGCGTTCTCGTGCATCTCTGCGAAGCTCTTCGCGCCGGAATTCGAGGCCATCCATCCTTTCAGGGTCTTGTAGACGGGCGTCACCCTCGACAGGGTCTGGTGTTCGGTCGGGAAATCGTGGATCTCCTTGCCGTCGAGCATGTAAGAGGTGCAGACCTTGATCTCCTCGAAGGTGTCGAGCACGTCGAGCTTGGTCAGGGCAACTTCGGTCACACCGCTGATGATGAGCGAGTAGCGCAGGGCAACCAGGTCGATCCACCCGCAGCGCCGCTTGCGGCCCGTGGTGGCGCCGAACTCGTGGCCGATCCGGCCGAGCGCTTCGCCGACCTCGTCGTTGAGCTCGGTCGGGAAGTCGCCGTTGCCCACCCTCGTGGTGTAAGCCTTTACGACGCCGATCACCTTGTCGATATGGTTCGGCGCGACGCCGGAGCCGGTGCAGGCACCGCCGGAGGTCGGGTTGGAGGAGGTCACGAACGGATAAGTGCCGTGGTCAACGTCGAGCAGGCACCCCTGGGCGCCCTCGAGCAGGATGGTCTTGCCCGCCTTGATCTGGCGGTTCAGGTAGAGCTGGGTATTGGTGACGAAGGGATCGATGATCTTGTCGAACTCGGCGTACTCCCTGACCATGGCGTCGACGTCGAGTTCCTCCTTGTCGTAGATGTTCTTGAACAGCTTGTTCTTCGCGGCGATGTTCTCGCGAAGCTTCTCCTCGAGCACCTGGGGGTTGAGCAGGTCGACCACCCTGATGCCGCTGCGGGCGAACTTGTCCTCGTAGCTCGGCCCGATGCCCCTGCCCGTGGTGCCGATCTTGTTATCGCTCAGGGCGGTCTCGCTCAGGGAGTCGAGCCGCTTGTGGTACGGCATGATGAGGTGCGCGTTGTGGCTGATGAACAGGCGGCCCCGGACGTCGTAGCCCAGATCCTCGACTTTCTTGATCTCCTCGAGCAGGGCGTTCGGGTCGATCACGACGCCGTTGCCGATGACGCAGATGCAATCCTTGTTGAAGATGCCGGAAGGGATGAGGTGGAGCACCACGGTCTTGTTGTCGAAACAGATGGTGTGGCCGGCGTTCGCGCCGCCCTGGTACCTGACCACGATGTCGTACTTGTCTGAAAGGTAATCGACAAGCTTGCCCTTGCCCTCGTCACCGAACTGCGTGCCGACAAGCACGGTAGCAGACGCTGCCGGCCTGCCTGATTTTCTGTCTTCCACTTCGATTGCTTTTACTGAGTGAAGTTATCGAGATGGGCCAGAAGCGCGCTCCTGCCATCTCCGGAAAAAGATGAATAATTTACAATAAATTTGGCATTGGCGGCGCAACTTTCCATCGCCTTTCGGGCCTTCGCCTTCTCGGACTGGCTCAGCTTGTCGTACTTGGTCATGACGATGCAGTAGGGGCGGTCGTAGTACTCGAGGAACTCCATCATCTCGCGGTCGGAGCCCATACCCGGATGCCGTGAATCGACCAGCAGCACGACGAGCGAGATCCGGTCGCGCTCCCGGATATACTCCGAAAGGAGCTTACCCCACCCCTCGCGCTCACCCTGCCCGACGGCCGCATAGCCGTAACCCGGAAGGTCGACGAAAAAGAGGTTCCCGTTGATCTTGAAATAGTTGATGAGGCGGGTCTTGCCCGGCGTCGAGCTGGTCTTGGCCAGCCCCTTCTTGCCGCAGAGGGAGTTGAGCAGGGATGATTTGCCGACATTCGATCGACCGACAAAGACGATTTCAGGCAGGTTCTCTTCCGGAAGGCCGCTGATGGCAGAAGCACTTCGGAAAAATTCGGCGCTGGTGATGTTCATGAACAGGGATCCTGGTAAAGGCGCAAGACGGTCTCGCCGCCGGTTGACCTGCCAAGCTAAACAACCTGCCCCGAAAAACCCAATTGTTTGGGCCTGGGGCCGCCCCATCCTGCCATTGCCTGGCGGGGAGCGATCCGGATTATTCCACTTACCGTGCAAATGCCCTTAGTCGACGTTGCTTTAGGGCGCATCTGAAAAGTGTCATGAGCGGCCTTAGTGCAAGACGGATGGAGCGCAGGAACCGGAGTGTACACAGAGTACATGAGGATTTCGAGCACCACCCAACGCAGCAATCAGGACGCGCAATAGGTTTTCAGAGGTGCCCTTTAGATGGCTTAACTGACAGAGAGATGATCCTTCTCTTTCGTCGCATCTTCGATCACCGTCAGTCCACAGAACACCTCCGAGTCGCCCACACGTTTCGGACCGACAGCTTTGTTCCTGAAATTCTCCCTGATCTTCATCATGAGTTCGGGATGAACCGTCACCGATGACGGATTGTTGGCGATACGGAATCCCAGAAAAACAGCGGCCATTATTTTTTCCCTGAAATAATCGTCGCCCACCTCATACGTCCTTCCCATTTGCCTCCCTGTTTGCGTTTGCTGAATAAACCCTTTCACGGGCAAATCATCCTCGCGCAACCTCAACCGCGGCGCGCCGCCTCGATTGCAGCGATGTCGATCTTTTTCATCTCCATCATCGCATCGAACGCGCGCCTGGCAGCGACGCGATCGGGGTCGGTCACCGCTTCGGTGAGGGCGACCGGCGTAATCTGCCACGACAGGCCCCATTTGTCCCTGCACCACCCGCACGCACTCTCTTCGCCGCCATTGCCGACAATGGCGTTCCAGTAACGATCGGTTTCGGCTTGGTCGGCGGTTGCGACCTGGAACGAAAACGATTCATTGTGCCTGAACGCAGGGCCGCCGTTGAGCCCGAGGCAGGGAATTCCCATCACCGTAAACTCGACCGTCAGCACATCCCCTTTTTTCCCGGCAGGATAGTCTCCCGGCGCATGATGCACCGCGCCGACAGATGAATCCGGAAAAGTCTTCGCATAAAATCGCGCTGCCTCCTCAGCGCCGCCGTCGTACCAAAGGCAGATCGTCATCTTTGCCTGCTTGTCCATGTCATTTCTCCATTGTGGTGAACTGAAACCCTGGGGACGCTCCTGAATAAATCTCCCGGTTGCCATGCTTCCAATTGCAATGAATCAGGTATCCTTCCAGAAAATTCCTCTGGACGAAGCATGGTGATGTGAAGCATCCAACCCATTTTCAGGGGTTCCGTCCGGTATGTCATCCTGAACGAAGTGAAGGATCCATCCCCGGTTGTAATATTCAGGGTCTTCGTCCGGCATGTCATTCCGATTGCATCGGAAGCTACGCTCCCCACGAAGCATAGCGATGTGAAGCATCCAACCCATTTTCAGGGGTTCCGTCCGGCATGTCATCCTGAACGAAGTGAAGGATCCATCCCCGGTTTTAATATTCAGGGTCTTCGTATGGCATGTCATTCCGATTGCATCAGAAGCTACGATCCCCGCGAAGCAAAGGATCCATGAATTCTGGATTCTTCGCCCGACTTCGTCGGACTCAGAATGACAGAGAAAAACCCTGCATCAACGAAGAACAAACAGAAAAGGCTGCCTCGGAAATGCTTCTGAGACAGCCTCATCAATGCCTGTTGTTGGTTGTATCTGACCCGAGGTTTAACGGCCCGGAGCACTCCTCATTTCGTGCCGTTCGTGCCGCATTTCAGCCCGGCGGATTGCCCGCGCCTTACGTATTTTGGCGCGTCGCACGATTCGAGCCCGGCGATGTGCCGCACGCCTGTCGACACGCGCCTCACGATGGAAAGCCCGTTTCTCGACCCGTTCCTCACGGACTTCCGCCTTTTTCACCGCGCGCTCTTCGCGAATATCAGCTTTCCTTTCGACGGCCGGCGCAGGGCGGGGAGCCGGCGCATTGTCAGCCGCCAACGAAACATCGCCAAAAACGCCACTCATGGCCAGTGCGACCAAAACACCCGTAGTCAGATTCTTCTTCATCGTTGTCCTTTTGTTTGAATTCGGCGGAACCGACATTGGATCCTCCTCTCATTAAGTATTACGCGCCCGCGCTCGCCGTTCTTTCATAATGGCCGGTTCTTTTCCGGAAGGCCGTTGATCGCAGAAGCACTTCGGAAAAATGCTTCGCTGGTGATGTTCATTCGGGAGCCCGTATAAAAAATCGCGCCGCGGTTCTTGCGACGGATTGAAAAGCAAAGTTCAGCCACCTTGCCCGAAGAACCCGATTTTTTACCTCCACCCTGCCGAACAGCTTCCTTTCAGGTATTGCCTGTCGATGCTTGCTGAGGAAAGGCCGGTGTGATCAGGATCAGGCGCGATCTGGCGCATCAATTTATAAATTGATCATGAGACGGATGAATGCGAGGCCGAGCAGGAAGGCACCGAGCACCAGCATGGACGCTGTAGCTTTCAGATACAAATGCGAGAGTGTGAATTTTTTTTGACGAACAGCAAGATTTTCGCTGAGATCCTGCGCAAGCGTCGGGTCGTCCGTGGATGCGATCTTCATTGACTTTATGTGATGAAACATTCCACTGGAGGCAAAAAAATGCTGGAGCAGGGCAAAGCCTGCTGACGCAGCGAACGCAATGGTGGAGGCTCCCAGCAACGCTTTAAACACCCAGTCGGTTACTGCTGCCAGAGCTACCGTTTTATCCAGCAATTGCAGGAATACTCCGACGGCAGCAATGCCGGACAGGGCAAGCGTCAAGCACCGGGCGGACACGCCCTGCCCATATTCATAGAGCTTCAGGTCAACAGCATATCGTTCTTCCGGAAGCACGATCCTGAGAAGCTCTTCTTCAGATATCTGTTTCATCTGCAATTGAGACTTGGTATTCGTAGGATTGGGAGATATCCTCTGGAGCCTATAATGATTGAGAAAGAAGTGCGTTAGCTAATGTAAAATGTGAATCGCCTCCCACATCTTTCTCAAAATCCCCCGTGCCAAGGATTCTCTCATCGCTGAACAGCTCTTCTCTTGCACGCCCTTTAGCCTTCCAGAAACTTCGCTGCTAAAGTTTCCAGCAGAAATGCCAGTACGCATGAATAGGTAATAAGCGTCGAAAACAGGCATCGCGAGTGCCGGTTTTGTTTGCAGTACCTGAACGTCAGGATCCCGCCGATCAGTGTCGGCAAGGGATAAGCCCATAAGGTGTAATAAAATGCCCAGGCCAGAGGATTGGTGTCGGAGCCGGGGGCATCGAAAATCATTGGCGAGACCAGAACAGCGAACGGCCAGACCAGCAGGCCTAACAACGGCGGTATATTTGCCAGCGCAATAACAAGGTTCATTGGCTAATCTTCATACCCTTTTGTTGTTGCTTTTGCTCAACGTAAGAGCGCAGAACCGCATTTATTTTTTTCTGATAGCCTTTGCCTTGGCTGCGGAAGAACTCCAGGACCTCATAATCGATTCGCATGTTGAGCACCGCCTTGGGTCGAGGCAGCTCCACCGAAACGTTAGACCAGTCAACGTGCATCCCTGCCTCGTCGTCGTCGTCAGCAATTGCCGCGTCGATCTCCTTGTTCGTCATGGCCGCAGCACCCTTCCAGTCGCTTTTATCATCCCCTCGCTTTTGCATTGCGAGAAGCTCTTTATCCGTGTATCTGACGATATGTTCCTTCTTCGACATCTCTTGCCCTCCTGAATGATATAATCCGGCGGGCCTGGTCCCGCCATGTCCATACCACTGTATAAAATTTCCCGTCATGTAAGACACCGGTCGTTACCTGACGAGCCTCTTCGGGATTATCAGACGTTGCCGTAACCGTTGGCCTCCCATCGAAAAGCAACCGGGCAGCCACAAAATCAAGTTTGTGCTTCTCAAGGTTGCAACGTCGCTTGTTATCGTCCCACTCAAACATACCAATTTTTCTACACAATTTGTATACACAATTCAAGAAACAGCAAATTCCGCTCGCTTCAGAAGTCCCTGGTGGCAATCATGATGAAATTCACAAAACCATATGAGTGCACGCAAACATGAGCTTCCCTCAAGCGCTCGACAAGTCCAATTCGCAAACAAACGTCATCTCAAGCTAAGTCCTGATTTCAGAGCAGGCTTTTCGCCATCAATTACTCTCAAAATCGGACATGGGTTCAGGACTTGAAATATTGTTTGAACTCTGGGCTTGGTTCGCGCTCGGAGTACAAGTAAAGAACGATACCGTTGGGATCTTGAACGGCAAACCCGCGATCTCCCCAGGGATGGTCTTCAAGAGACATGACAGCAACCAAACCGGATGCCATGAGTGAGTGGAACTCAGCATCCACATCGGCGACGCAGAAGTTGTACGTCAGGCCAACTGGATTGCAGCTCGGCTGATCAGGCTGCGGTTCCATAAACTGAAGAGAGAAGCCCTTCCCGAATTCGAGATTGACATACCAACCGCAGTCGAAGGTAATCTTTGCCCCAAAGAGTCGGACGTAGAAATCACGGGACTCTTTGACCTTGACCGTTGTGATGCAGGGGGACAGCGAATTGGTAAGCATGATGACTCCTAGTTATAGGTTAACCCTTGGGGATGTCACTGAAATCATGAAGTTTCATCTTGTTTTTCGGCAACAGAAGTCAAGGATCCGGCCACCCGCCGATGTCGATATCCCTGGAAGCGAAGCTTGGGAGCTTTGTCCCATAACGACAATAGCCCCCGACAACGATCAGCCCCGCATCTTTCGATAATTTACAAATTCAGTACACGTCATATATCATATTCTGTCATTTTCATGCCTCGCCTATCGCTGGCCATCCCTGCAGAATCACAAGGAGTATCAGGCCTGCCCGCTGACGCCAATACGGTATAGAGGGTATTTTACGGTCAAAAAAGAGGTTACTTTTAAACTGGACACAGTAAAGGTTACTTCATTCCAAATTTGCAGCAATGTCGCTTGCAATCCGCCTCGGAATTTCGAGGGCCAGGGGCTTCGCCGAAGGGCAGGTCTGGTCATATCAGACACGGATCGGTGAAGCATCTTCCAGATTGCTGATCAACAAGATCGAATACGACCCGAATCTCGGCCTGATCTATCACATCAGTATCTCTGACGTCAGGGTCAACAACCCGGGAGCACCGTCCGGCTTTACCACCAAGCTTCAACACGCTCCTGTCTCTCGGAAAACTCTTGAGCAGAGTTGCATCAAAGTTCTCGATCACGCTTCCCCCAATCCCGAGTATCTGGTGGGCTACTCCGAATGGAAGATACGCTTCACCGCAGGTGATGCCGGTGTCTTCACCGTCCCGGTGTCTGAGATAGTCGATAGTATCGAGAAAGCAATCAATCAATGAGGGAACTGGGAAACAGTCAGCAACTCAGACAACTGAAGAAAAAGAGGTGGAGATTCAGGTGGAAAAGAGGGTGCCATCAAGGGGCTCACATCCGGAGCGAAAAATGCATGGCACACCTCGCTCCAGAGTGAAAAATCCGGGACAGGTCAGGCCTTGACGATGCTTTCGCTGGGGCAGATCACTACACAGGCAGGTGCGTCATTGTGGCCGACACAGTCGACGCAGACAGCTGCATCGATAACATAGGTATCGTCGCCTGCAGAAATGGCGTGTACCGGACATTCGGGTTCGCAGGCACCGCACATGATGCATGAATCGTTGATTTTATGTGCCATAGTTTAATCCGGGTTATGTTTATGGTATTGGAAGATATTGATATTCAATAACTTGAACGCCAATATAGCATTAGTTACCACAATACCGAGCAATGCTCGGGGAGGTTACCGGCAACGCAGATATCCCGCACGTAACATCAAGCCCATGTGATGCACCCAGTCCATACAGTTCACTACTCGCTCACGCTCCTTTTTCAGGGTTCCCGAAAAAACCTTGCCATAAAAACCCAAATGTTTAACTTTTAGTACATACCCGGCACATTTCCGGGGCTCAAAACCATTTCATTGCGTACCTGGATGTCCTCTCTGCATATTTATAACTCCCTCAGCCGTACCAAAGAACCTTTCGAACCGCTCGTACCGGGCATGGTCAGCATCTATGTCTGCGGACCGACGGTTTACGGCCACGCACACCTCGGTCACGCCAAGAGCTACGTCTCGTTCGACGTGGTGGTGCGGTGGATACGAAAGCTCGGATACAGAGTCAAGTATGTGCAGAACATCACCGACGTCGGGCACCTGACCGACGACGCCGATGAGGGGGAGGACAAGATCCAGAAGCAGGCTCGGCTCGAGAAGACCGATCCGATGGAGATCTCCCAGGCCTATACCCGGAGCTACTTCGAGGATATGGACCGCCTCGGGGTGCTGCGCCCGAACATCGCCCCGACCGCCACCGGCCACATCCCGGAACAGATCGCGCTCATCGCCAGGCTGATCGAGAAGGGGCACGCCTACGAATCGAACGGCAACATCTACTTCTCCGTCGACTCTTTCGAAGGTTACGGAAAGCTCTCCGGCAGGACCGACCAGTCGGCCCTCCAGGCAGGCGGTCGCGTCGAGCAGCGATCGGACAAGAGGAGCCCTTCCGATTTTGCCCTGTGGAAAAAGGCCGATCCGGGCCACCTCATGAAATGGATGTCACCCTGGGGCGAAGGCTATCCGGGATGGCATGTCGAGTGCTCGGCCATGTCCATGAAGTACCTCGGCGAAACCATCGACATCCACGGCGGCGGCATGGAGAACAAGTTCCCTCACCACGACTGCGAGATCGCGCAGGCCGAAGCTGCCACCGGCAAACCGTACGTCCGGTTCTGGATGCACAACAACATGGTGACCGTCGACGGCGTCAAGATGGGCAAGTCGCTGAAGAACTTCGTGAACCTCAAGGATCTCTTCACTGCCTATGACCCCCTGGTCATCAGGTTCTTCATCCTGCAGTCCCATTACCGCTCTCAGCTCGACTTTTCGGATACAGCGATCCAGGCGTCCCGGACCGGCCTTTCGAAGCTCCAGGAGGCCTGCAGGCGGCTGCTCGAAGCTCCTGCCGGAACCGGCCGTCTCGACGTGGCTCCATTCGCGGCAAAAACCGCCGATGCGCTGAACGACGACTTCAATACGCCGGTCGCCATTGGGGTGATCTTCGAGTTCGCCAAGGCGCTGAACAGCGCGCTCGACAGACCTGAAGGGCTGTCGGCCGAAAGCAGGAATGAGGCGCTCGGTTATCTCGAAACCTACGCAGGGGAGGTGCTCGGCATCTTGAAGAGCCGGGAGGAGCTTCTGGCGAATGAGGCGGGCGAGGGTGGCGAAACCCTCGAAGAGGTGATGTCCGTGCTGCTCGAACTGAGAAGCCAGGCCCGTGCCCGCAAGGATTTCGCAATGAGCGACACCATCCGCGACCTGCTGATCGCCAAGGGCATCGAGCTCAAGGACACCAAGGATGGCACCGCCTGGTCGAAGAAGCGGGATTGAGGGAATTCAAGCAGGGGGAAGAATTGGATGTGAAGATTTTGATGAGCCAGCAGGCTCCCTGGGAAGGGAACCGGCTGGCTCATCTTTTTTTGGGGGCTCTCTCTCCCCGGACTGAAGTCCGGGGCAATTGAGGATAATGTAAGAGGTTGAATGTCCGTCAGGCCAAACCCTTCCTGAGTATGGGAGACTGAAGTCCGGGGCAATTGGAGAGAATGTAAGAAGTGACTGTCCGTCAGGCTAAAACCCGGGGGTCAAGGGTCCATCCCGTCCATGACGTCCACTGCGTCCATGGAGTCCATGCTCTTTAGAGGTACTGGTCGAGCCCTTCCCTCCGTAGCACATCGACGGCCTTGCGCACGTCGAGCGATGAGCCTGCGATGCAGATCAGCAGGGCTTCGGGGGTGTCCACCACGATCAGGTCCCTGACGCCGATCGTCACCACGGCCTTGTCGACCGGTTTCCTGATGAAGACGTTTTCCGAATCGAGCCTGACCACCTCCTCCCCGTAGGCATCACGTCCTGCGTCCCTGAGCATCTTGATCACCTCGTCCCAGCAGCCGAGGTCGGTCCATCCGAAATTACCGGCGAGCATATAGACCTTCTCGGCCTTCTCCATGATGGCATAGTCCACTGATATGGGATGGATCCAGCTGTAGACATCCTCGATGACCGACTCCTCGCGATCGGTCCCCAGGTGCGAATGGATGGTCATCATGTCCTTGTGCAGCTCGGGCATCGAACGGCTGAATTCGTGGTCGATGGTGTCCACATGCCAGATGAAGATGCCGCTGTTCCACCAGAAGTCCCTGCTCTGCAGGAACTGGAGCGCGGTTCCGTGGTCGGGCTTTTCGGCGAAGGTCTTGACCCTGAACTGCTGGATGTCGGGATACACGGAGCCCTCATCCCCGAGCATGACCGACGACTCCGTCTGGATATAGCCGTACCTCGTCTCCGGACGGTCCGGCTGGATGCCGATGGTCACGAGCCCCTTCTGCTCCCTGGCCAGCATGACCCCTTTCCTGACGACTCTCAGGAACTCCTCGTCGTCGAACACGAGGTGGTCCGAAGGGAGCACGACCGTCACCGCCTCGGGATCGCGTTTCCTGATCACTGTCGTCGCAAGGGCGATGCACAGGGCGGTGTCGCGCACCGCCGGCTCGACGATGACGTTGCCTGAATCGAAGTCTGGCAGGTAATCGTGGATCAGGCGGATATGCTGCCTGCCGGTGACGATGTAGATATTCTCTGAGGGTACCGCCCCGGCAATCCTTTCGACCGTGTTCTGGAGCATGGTGCCTCCATTGAACAGGTTCAGGAACTGCTTGGGAATTTTCTTGCGGGACAGCGGCCAGAGGCTGCTTCCGATGCCTCCCGCGAGAATGACTGCGTAGACGTGACTGTCGGGAATGCGGGTCATGCGATATGCGCTCGTTCTCAGTCGTTCTTGTCCGGATTCATTTCACACAGAAATGTACAACAATTTTACCCTGTTTCATCCAACGCGACGGCGTGCCCTCAAACATTTGCCAATGGCCGCAAAATATCGTTTTTTCATGTTGTGGCCATTTTTTTCATCGACCGCATCCCTATGACCGACATGCAGAACGACCTGCACCTGATCCATGAACTTTGCCGTGACCATGCCATTCCGGCCAACGGCGAAATGCTCGAAAAACTTGTTCGATACACCGCCCTCCTCGAAGAGTGGAATACCAGGGTGAACCTGATCAGCCGGAAGGAGGATGCTCCGGTCATCGTGAAGCATGTGTTCCACTCCCTGCTGGTCTGCCGGGTCCACGACTTCAGGCCCGGCGAAAAGGTGCTGGATCTCGGAACCGGGGGCGGACTGCCCGGGATTCCCCTGGCGATCCTCTTTCCTGATACATCCTTCCTGCTGGTGGACTCGACCGGCAAGAAGATCGCCGCATGCAAGGCCATGGCGAAGGAGCTGGGGCTGAAGAACGTGATGGCGATCCATTCACGAGCGGAGGAGCTGAAAGGGCTTTCGTTCGATACGGTGCTCAGCAGGCAGGTGGCTCCGCTCGAGGAGCTCTGCGGGTATGCCTCGAGGCTGCTGAAGCCTGAGGGGGTGCTGATCTGCCTGAAGGGTGGGACGCTTGACCGGGAGATCGGCGATGCGGTACTGTCGAGGGAGAAGCACATGGGCTTCCCTGCGTCGGTGGACCAGTTGCCTATCGGCGAAATAAGCGAGTTTTTCACTGAAAAGCAGATAGTCATCGCCCGCTGGTGAAACATACACCCTGCGTACGATGACTATCAGTTTCTTGACGCCGCTAACGGCGCAGCAGTAGTTTACTCTGCGGCTTCTTCCGGACCCTTCGCAGCCTCTTCCGGTGCCTTCACCGTCTCGGCCTTCTTGGAACCCTTGACGCGCTTTGCACGATCCTGCCTGGTGCCCGTCTTCTTCTCGGACGGAGCCTCGGTGTAGTCGACCAGCTCGATCACGGCCATCTTCGCTGCATCGCCGTAACGGGGAGCAAGCTTGATGATGCGGGTGTAGCCGCCGTTGCGGTCGCCGATACGGCCAACGATCTCTTCGAACAGGGCACGGACGGCTTCCTTGTCGCGCAGTGCGCTGAAAATCTCGCGCTGTGCATGGAGGGTGCCTTTCCTGGCCTTGGTGATGATTTTCTCTACAACCTTGCGAGTCTCCTTGGCCTTTGCCTCGGTGGTCTCGATACGCTTGTGGAGCAGCAGCTGGGTCGAAAGGTTCGACAGAGTTGCTTTTCTATGGGCGGCAGTCCTCCCAAGTTTCCGTGCTGGCTTAACTTTACGCATGTCTTGTTTCCGCTCTCATTGATTCAATAAAACATTTGGCCTGCATCAACCCTTCATCTGGTAACGGGTGATATCCATCCCGAACTTGAGGTTGTTCTTATCAAGCTGTTCTTTCAGTTCTGTCAGCGACTTCTTGCCGAAATTCTTGTAGTTCAGCAATTCGTCTTCCCTGCGGGAGACCAGGTCGCCCAGGGTATCGATCTCTGCGAGCCTCAGGCAGTTGTGCGAGCGGACAGAGAGGTCGAGGTCTTCGATCTTGGTCTGGAGCAGCTTGCGCATGCTTTCGAACTCGTCGTCGAGCTGCTTGTATTCCTCTTCAGAGAACTCTTCCTCGGTCGGGGAGAATTCGGCAAAGAAGGTGAAGTGCTCGTTGATGATACGGCCTGCAAGGCTGATCGAGTCGTCGGGAGTGATCGATCCGTCGGTTTCGACGTCAAGGACCATCTTCTCGTAGTCGGTGCGCTGTCCCACCCTGGTGTTCTCGACCGTGAACTTCACGTTCTTGATGGGGGTGTAGATCGAGTCGACCGCGATGAAGCCGATCGGCATGCCTTCGCTGCGGTTATCCTCAGCAGGTACGTAGCCGCGTCCCCTGCCGATGTAGATATCGATGTTGACGGTCGCCTCGGTGTTGATCGTGGCGATATGCATATCCTTGTTGAGGACCTCGAACTCGCCTTCCTGGGCGACAATGTCTCCTGCCATGAACTCTTTCGGGCCTGACAGGGAGAGCGTCGTCTTGCAGCTGCGCTTGCAGTTCGACTTGAAACGAACCTTCTTCAGGTTCAGCACGATCTCGGGCACATCCTCGCGGACTCCGTCGATCGTCGAAAATTCGTGAAATACGCCATCGATCTTGACACCGGTGATGGCCGTACCGGGGAGAGAGGCCAGAAGAACCCTTCTCATGGCATTGCCAAGCGTAACTCCATATCCCCGCTCCAGCGGCTGGGCAATGAAACGCCCGAAACTACCGGTGTGGGTTGCTTCATCGACTTCAATCTTTGCAGGCATCTGCATCTGATATATCATAGTCTTGATACCTTAAGGATTCAAAAAAATCACTTGGAGTACAACTCGACGACAAGCTGTTCGTTGTACGGCTCCTGAACTGCTTCGCGTTCCGGAACTGCGAGGAACACTGCTTTACGGTTCGCTTTGTCAACCTGGATCCATGCTGGAATCCTTGCATCCGACGCCCTGTTCAGCGAATCGGCGACAGCATCGAGGGTGCGGCTCTTCGGCCTGAACTCGATCAGGTCACCGGGAGTAACGAGGTAGGAAGGGATGTTCACCTTCTTGCCGTTGATCAGCATGTGACCGTGCGTGACGAGCTGACGGGCACCTGCGCGGGAAGGAGAGAATCCGCTGCGGTAGACCACGTTGTCGAAACGACGTTCCAGAAGCTTGACGAGGTTGTCGCCGGTGACGCCACGCTGCGAAACTGCCTTCCTGTAATATGTCCTGAACTGCTTTTCGAGAATACCGTACAGGAATTTCATCTTCTGCTTCTCACGGAGCTGAAGTGCGTATTCCGATACCTTTCCCTTGCGGGACTGACCGTGCTCGCCGGGAGCATACGGGCGTCTTTCGAGATATTTTTCAGCCTTCTGAGAAAGAGCTATCCCTAACCTGCGAGAAACCTTGGTAATTGAGCCTCTGAATCGTGCCATAGCAATATTGCTTCATTGATAATTCTTGATGATAACCGTCAGACCCTTCTGCGCTTGGGAGGCCTGCAACCGTTGTGCGGAAGCGGGGTGATGTCCCGGATCGTCTTCACTTCGAGACCGACGCCCTGGAGCGCCCTGATGGCGGCATCGCGTCCGGCGCCAGGCCCCTTGATGAGCACGTCGACGTGGCGCATGCCGAGGTCGTATGCTTCCTTGGCTGCTGCCTCGGAGGTCACCTGTGAGGCATAAGGGGTATTCTTCTTGGAACCTTTGAAGCCGTTCTTGCCGGCACTGGACCATGAAACCGTATTGCCGAGCGTATCGGTGATCGTCACCATGACGTTGTTGAACGACGCCTTGATGTGAACGGTGCCTTCAGGCGTAACCTTTACTTTCTTTTTTTTCCTGCTCGCTGTTGCCATGAGTCTGTCGCTATTTAATCTCTCTTATTGCTGAATTACTCGTGTCACTACTTCTTGGTAGCCTTCTTCTTGCCGGCGACCGTCTTGCGCTTTCCTTTCCTGGTGCGTGCATTGGTCGAGGTGCGCTGGCCGCGGACCGGGAGCGATCTCCTGTGGCGGAGGCCCCTGTAGCAACCGATATCCATCAGGCGCTTGATGGCCAGCTGCTGCTCGCCTCGTGCCTGACCTTCCACCGTATAATCGCTGCCGACGATCTCCCTGATAGCATGCGCCTCTTCATCGCTCAGCTCGGAGACTTTCTTGTTCGGGGCAACACCCGCTCTCTGAAGAATGTTTTCAGCAGATTTTTTCCCGATACCATAAACATACGTCAGAGCGATGACAGCATGCTTGTTCAATGGCAAATTTACACCAGCTAACCTCATATGTTTTTCTCAAGTCTGTTGTTTGTTCCGAAGATCACCCCTGGCGCTGCTTATGGCTTGGATTCACCTTGCAGATCACAAAT
>CAIYTH010000012.1 GCA_903929135.1 uncultured Chlorobiales bacterium | reverse complement strand
GGTCATGGACGCAGCCTTGAGGCTTTCGGATTATGCAGGCAAGATCGACGACGATCTATGGCCGTTTTTCAGGGACATTTGCGAAATGGCCATGGAAAACTGGCGCAAACCGGATGACGGAATATGGGAGGTTCGCAACGGCCCGCACCATTTCGTCTATTCGAAGGTGATGTGCTGGGTAGCGCTTGACAGGGGTATCACCATCGCCGGTAGATTCGGGTTCGAGGCACCGCTTGAACGTTGGTCTGCAGAGCGCGAGGCCATAAAGAGCGAAGTGCTCGCCCGGGGATTCAGCAGCCGTAACAACTGCTTCGTACAGCGATATGACACCGAACTGCTCGACGCCAGCCTGTTGCTGCTGCCGCTGGTCAACTTTCTGCCGATTTCGGACAGCCGCATACAGGGAACGATCGAAGCCTGCCGGACCCATCTCCTGCAGAATGGATTCGTCAGGCGATACGTCGCCGATGACGGGCTCGAAGGCCAGGAGGGAGGGTTCGTATTGTGCAATTTCTGGCTGATCGAATGCCTTGCGCTTTCCGGAAAAATCGAAGAGTCCGAAAAGCTTCTGGGAGTAACCATGAGGGCGTCCAACGATCTGGGGCTGTTCTCGGAGGAGTACGACCCACATCGCGGCGAGATGCTCGGTAACTTCCCGCAGGCGTTCAGCCACATCGGCTACATCAATGCCGTCTCGGCGCTGCTTGCCGGCAAAGCCCCTGCCGAGGCGCAGGATACCGAGCTGTCGCTGATGCAATGGCTTCAGCGGCTGATACCGCTCAGGGTAACACTGAACAGCCATGCAGAGGGTACGCTCGCCGTATCATCGGAAAGAATCGTCGTCCGGCTCTAGAGTATGCTCGGACGGCTCCAGGGTGCATTTTTCGATACCAGGAAAGGAGTGGTCAACTATACAACCATGAAACGCTCCGGAAGCTTCCAGGACTATCAGCGTCTGGCACGTGCCCTGCAAGGGTTCGATCCCGGAACTCTTGACAGCGACCAGGCGAGGAAAGCCTTCTGGATCAACATTTACAACATCCTGATCATCCATGGCGTCATAGTTCTCGATATCCGCCATTCAGTACTTGATATCGTCAATTTTTTCGGAAGAATCGGTTACGAAATCGGAGGATCGTTCTTCTCTCCCGACGACATCGAACACGGCATTCTGAGGAAAAACCGTCCCCATCCGGCTTTTCCGGTCAGGCCGTTCAGCTCGGACGACCCAAGGCTCCGGTATGCCATAGGCACATTCGACCCAAGAATCCATTTCGCACTTGTCTGCGCTTCGAACTCCTGCCCGCCGATCGAGTTATATGATGCTGAAAAAATCGACCGGCAGCTCGACATAGCCGCACGGAGCTTCATAAACCGCAAGGGATTGGTGCTGGACAAGGAAAAAGGCGAAGTGTTACTGTCGAGGATCTTTCAGTGGTATTCGGGAGATTTCGGATCGTCGCAGCAGCAGGTGCTGGACTATATGCTGCAGTTTGCCGACGAACAACTCCGTTCGGCTGTCGCCTCAAACAGGGAGAGCCTCCGCATAAGC
>CAIYTH010000011.1 GCA_903929135.1 uncultured Chlorobiales bacterium | reverse complement strand
GCCCTGGAGAGCCGATGGTACTGCTTTATTGCGGGAGAGTAGGTCGTCGCCGAGTTTTTAGTCAAAAGCCCGCATTAGTATCGCGGGCTTGTGCTATTTATACCTCCCCCCTTCTTCGTTTATGGACTTCATGGACTGAGTGGACGATATGGACCTTCGCCATCAGTCCACCCACCCCTTCCTCCGCTCCGCCCATTTCCTCTTCCTTCCCTCTTCCTGAGCCCTTCGGCGTGTCGATGGGAGTCCATTCGGATTCACGCCCTTTACGCTATATTCAGAATTGAGGCGCACGTGAGCGCGGCCCCTGTAGCGGGGCTGTTTTCAGGGAGTGCGGTCCGTGATGCAAACATATCGGGTTGTTCAGGGGCGTATGCAAGAAACCAGGGAGCTTTTCTGGAATATCGGTCATGAGGCGGTTCCCGTCATGTACCTGCTGACGGTGGCGGCGGCGGCGGCCATGGCTGAGGGCTTCTTCCGGCTTTTCCGGATCTGGCGCCTGGGGCGTCCGCTCGACAGGTCAGACCGGAGTGCCGAACGCTTTGCGCGCTTTCTCGCCGAAACCCTGAGCCAACGAAAGGTTTACCGGGTACCCGGTGCCGGCGTGCTTCACGCAGTGCTGTTCTGGGGATTCCTCGCTCTTTTTGCCGGAACCCTGCTGGTGATGTTCCAGGCTGACCTCATCGCTCCCCTGTTCAGGTTCAACCTGCTCTCCGGCAAGTTCTACCGCTTGTTTTCCCTCGTGCTCGACCTCGCCGGCGTCGCGGCACTCCTGACGCTCGGCGGCCTGTTCATCCGTCGTTTCGTTATCCGCCCGGAAGGCCTTGAAACGAAACGCGAGGACGGGATCGTCCATGCCCTCCTCTTTGCCATCCTAATTTCAGGATTCCTGATCGAGGGGAGCCGCATGGCCGTGACCGAACTGCCCGGCCATCAGGCGATCGCCCGCTGGTCACCGGCCGGGATGATGGTTGCCCATCTCGTTTCGTTCATGGGGGAGGGAGCCTTACGGGTCCTGCACAAGGGGCTCTGGTGGTTGCACCTGATGCTCGGGCTGATGTTCATCGCGGTTATTCCCCGCACGAAGCTGCGCCATATCTTTACGGCGAGCGGGAACAGTTACCTTGGCCCGCTTGATCCGGACGGAGGCATGGTCACCCTCGACTTTGAAGACGAAGGGAGCGAGCGGTTCGGCGCTTCCGACATTGCCGGTCTGACCTGGAAAGACCTGTTCGACGCCGATGCCTGCACCCTCTGCAAACGCTGCCAGGACCGTTGCCCTGCGTCTGTTACCGGGAAGCCGCTTTCGCCGATGAAGGTTGTCCGTGAGCTCGGGCGCATCGCAAGGGAGTCGCCCTGGACGCCTCTCGTCGAGAGGGTCACGCGTGAGGAGCTCTGGGCCTGTACGACCTGCGCAGCCTGCCAGGATATCTGTCCTGCCGGCATCGAGCACGTCGTCAAGATCGTCGAGATGCGCCGGGCCCTGACCCTGATGGGCGGCGAGTTTCCCGGTCCGGAAGCCCGGACGGCAACAACAGGCATCGAGGTGAGCGGGAACCCATTCGGCATGGCGCCTTCGTCGAGAGGCGCATGGGCAAAAGCCCTTCCTGTCAGCATCATGGCGGATGACAGCCGCGTCGACATCCTTTTCTTTGCCGGGTGCTATGCGTCGTTCGATCCACGGAACCGAAAGGTGGCCGAAAGCTTCGTCCGTATCTGTGCGGCAGCCGGTGTCAGGGTCGGGATCCTCGGCCCGGAGGAGCGCTGCTGCGGAGAACCGGTCAGGAAGCTGGGCAACGAATATCTTTACCAGATGACGGCGGCGGAGAACATTGCCGCCTTCAGGAAGTACGGGGTGAAGCGGATCGTGACGGCCTGCCCCCACTGTTTTTCGACGTTGGGCAAGGAGTACCGCGATTTCGGGCTCGAGGTGCCGGTCGAGCATCATTCGGTGTTCATCAACCGCCTGGTGGCCGAAGAAAAACTGAACCTGAAACCGATCGGCTTCGAATTCACCTTTCACGACTCATGCTACCTCGGCCGATACAACAACCTGTATTCGGAACCCCGGACCCTGTTGCAGGCTGCAGGCGGGACGCTGCGTGAAATGGACCCGTCCGGACGAGACAGCTTCTGCTGCGGAGCGGGAGGAGGCCGCATTCTCGCTGAAGAGCGTACCGGACGAAGGATCAACGCCGAACGGGTCCGGATGGCAATTGCCTCCGGAGCCCCTGTGCTGGTTTCAGCCTGCCCTTTCTGCCTCACCATGTTCGAGGACGGCATTGCTAACGTTGATCCAGGAGCGGGGATGAAGCTCCTTGACATTGCAGAAGTCGTCGCCGGACGGATTGCGTAACGGCTGTGAAACGGTCGTTTTTTTACAACGAGTGAATCAACCAGACATGCTTACTCTTCATGAATCACAGCGGCGGGTGTCGCGCTTTCAGGAGATGCTCCGTGGCAAGGAGGCTTCCGCCGCACTGCTGCTCTTGCCGATCGATATCTACTATTTCACCGGTACCCGACAGAACTCCGCGCTCTGGATTCCTGCCGAGGGGGAGCCGGTTCTGCTGGTGCGCAAAAGCCTTTCGCGGGCGAGGGCGGAGAGCCCGCTTGCGGATATCCGTCCGTTCCCCCCAAGCAAGGAGCTTCCAGCCCTGTTCGGAGCGGAGGGGAGTGCCGTCGGAATGACCTTTGACGCCGTTCCGGTGCAGCAGCACGCATTCTATTCGAAAGTGCTCCCAGGTCGGAACTTCGTCGATGTTTCGATGCTCGTGCGAGAGCTCCGTTCGGTAAAATCCCCGTTTGAGATCGAGCTGCTCCGGCGCAGCTCTGCCATGCTCGATTCGGTTTTCGGCGAGGTGCCGGCATTCCTGAAGGCGGGGATGCGGGAGCTCGATCTTGCCGCCGAGATGGAGTACAGGCTGCGCAAGGCGGGTCATGAGGGTTTCGTGCGCATGCGGGCTTTCAACCAGGAGCTGTTCGGGGGGATGGCCGTCTCGGCTGGCGCGGCCACCTACGGTTTTTTTGACGGTGCGGTAACGGGCAAGGGGCTTTCAAGCGCTTCCCCGCAGGGGGCATCGCTGGACGAAATACGGGAAAACGAGCCGGTGCTGGTCGATTTTGCAGGCGTGGCAAACGGCTACATCGTCGACATGACACGCATGTTCGTGATCGGTACGCTCGATCCCGAGCTGCAGCGGGCCTTCGACCTCTCCCTCGAAATCCAGGAGGCTGTCCGGCTTGCCATGGTTCCCGGAGCTGTCTGCGAGGAGATTTTCGGGCTCGCTGCCGGAATGGCCGATCGCGCTGGATTCGGCGGCAACTTCATGGGGATGCCCGGAGAGCAGTCCCGCTTCGTCGGCCACGGCGTCGGTCTCGAGCTCGACGAACTGCCGGTGCTTGCCCAGGGGTTCACCATGCCGCTGCAGGCAGGCCAGGTGGTGGCGGTGGAACCCAAGTTCGTCCTTCCGGGCAAGGGCGCAATCGGGATCGAAAACACGTTCGTCGTCACGGATCAGGGGGGCTCGAGGCTGAGCGGACTTCCGGACGAGATCGTCTTTATCCGCGCCTGAATGGAAGCTGATGCCATGAAGATACTGGTGTGCGTCAAGCAGGTGCCTGACCTCGAGAGCCGATTCGTGCCGAATGCCGCAGGCACCTGGTTCGAGGAGGCCGGGCTTGCCTTCCGCATGAACGATTACGACGAATTCGCCGTCGAGGAGGCCGTTCGGATCAAGGAGCAGCTTGGGGGAGCGCCCGAAGTGACCGTGCTTTCGATCGGCCCCGGCCGTGTCGTCGAAACGGTCAGGAAAGCCATGGCCATGGGATGCGACCACGGGGTTCATGTCATGGACCAGGATGCAGCGGATCGCGATCCCTGGCAGATCGCCGCCATGATCGCCGGCTTTGCCGGACCTCGGCGGTTCGACCTGATTTTCACGGGCATGCAGTCCATCGACCGGGGCTCGGGGCAGGTGGGGCTCCTGACGGCCGAACGACTGGGCATCGCCTGTGTGACCACCGTCGTGGGATTCTCCCTCGAAGGGCGCAGGGCAACCGCCGAAAGGGAGCTCGAAGGGGGGGCAAGGGGCGTCGTCGGGTTCGGCCTTCCGGCGCTCGTCACCTGCCAGCTCGGCCTCAACACGCCGAGATATCCGACGCTGCCCGGCATCATGAAATCGAAGAAACGGGAGATCGAATGCCTCTCGCCCGATGAGGCCGGCCTGGAGGCTCCGCTCACGATGGTCTCAGGCTTCGCTCCGCAGGTGCGCATGGGTTCCGGCACGGTGCTCGAGGGCGATGCGGTCGAACTTGCCGCGCAGGTTGTCGCCTTGCTGAACGAAAAGACGGCCGTGCTGCGCCGGGGAGGCGCGCAGTGAAAACCCTTCTTGTCGCCGAATGCAGGCAGGGACGACCTGCGGATGCTACGGCGGAACTGTTCGGGTTCGCCCGTACACTGGGCGCTGAAGTCTCGGTAGCTTACATCGGCAACCCCGATGATCTTCCCCGTTTCGACGGGCTCGTCTATTTTGCCGATGTTCGCGATTCCGGGGAGTACGATCCCGACGTGCACAAGCGCCTCTTGCTGCAGGCGGTCGAGGCCGGGCGTCCTGACGCCGTGGTGTTCATGCACTCATCCTGGGGATGGGATCTCGCCCCGAGGGTTGCTGCAGCATTGAAGGCCGCCCAGGTGACCGAAGTCACCGGGGTCGTCGGTGAGGGCTACATCGTCGACAGCTGCAACGGCAAGATGCGCCGTACCGTCAGGCCGCTGACGACGACCGTCGTCCTGACCCTGCAGCCGGGGGCATTTCCCGCACTGCAGCCCGGCGGGGCGCCGGAAATCCATTTGCTCCGGGCAGAACATGGTTCAAATGTCGAGTTCATCAGGTACGAGCCGCCTCCGGCAGACGGTGTCGACCTGACTCGAGCGGAGGTGATCGTCAGCGCCGGCCGAGGAGTGGGAAGCCGGGAGCATGTCGAACTCGTGAAGGCGCTGGCCGAAGCCCTCGGCGGCGAGGTAGGCGCCAGCAGGCCCGCGGTCGATGCAGGATGGCTCGAACACAGCCGGCAGGTCGGAACGACAGGTCAGACCGTGTCGCCGGCCCTGTATGTCGCATGCGGCATTTCGGGTGCCGTCCAGCACCTTGCGGGCATGAAGGGGGCTGCTTTCGTGCTTGCGGTCAACACCGACCGCGACGCGCCCATCGGAGAGGTCGCCGACCTGTTCGTCGTGGCTGACCTGAGGCAGTTCCTGCCGGCCCTCACCGCAAAGCTGAAGCGGTAGCTTTCAGTGGGAGCGGTTTCTTGTTCTGGACTCCGGATGTTATTTTGTCGGCGACGGAAAGGTCATCAACCATGAAACCCCGGGAAATGAATCAGGAAGATTACTCGTTTTCGATCGAAATGGAGGTGCGCGACTACGAATGCGACATGCAGGGTATCGTGAACAACAGCGTGTACCAGAACTATCTCGAACACGCACGCCACCAGTACCTCAAGACGGTGGGGATCGATTTCCGTGAGTTCACCGAAAAGGGGATCAACCTGGTGGTCATCCGTGCCGAGCTGGACTACAAATCGCCGCTGAAGAGCGGGGACCGTTTCGTCGTCTGCCTGGACATGGTTCGCGAGTCACCCCTGAAATTCGCCTTTTACCAGGATATCCTCAGGTTGCCGGATATGAGGCCGGTTGTGAAGGCGAAGATCACCGGTACGGCACTCAACGGCCGCGGCCGCCCCGAGATTCCTGCCGAACTCGAACGGCTGATGCTTGTCAAAGAATGATGCTGGTGGCGGTTAAGCGTCGAATCCGTAAAGGTTTAAGGTATGTCGGCCGTCAACATCAACGGTCAGCAGCTTTTTTTTAAGCAGATTTTTTAGGTCACGCCGCGCAGTCATCTCCGAAACTTTTCGGTAAATCATCGAGTATGGCAGGGCATGCTGAAGTTCACTGAGAGAAAAAGCGCTTCCCTTATGATCGAGCAATAGGGTTAGGAGATCATTCTGCCGCTCCGAGATTCCTTTATTGTTTGTCAGAAAATGGAGGTAATCCCGCATTACCAGCTCTCTAATGAGCACCGCGATTCTGCTTTTCATCTGCTGCAATGATTCGATCACACCACGCAGGATAAAGTCAAGGAACGGAGTGACATCTTTGTCTGCTCTCATGCTATCGGAAAATGCGCGATAATAGTCATCCACATGTCGGTAATAAAAGTTCGAAAGCATCTTAGGGACATAACGTATCCCTGCTGATTGGAGCAGACGTGCTTCGACCAGCCTGGCGACACGGCCGTTTCCATCCCAGAATGGGTGGATGAGCGAGAAATGGTAGTGGGAGAGCGCAGCTCTGATGAACACATTTTCATTGATGAGGTCGTCGCTGTTGATCCATTCGATGAACTCTTCCATGAGTCTCTGGACGTCTTCGATGATTTTTGGCGGGGTATAGATGCCGCCATGTGCTTTGTCGCCGACCTTTACCATGCCATTGCGATAGGTACCAGGGATGTTGTTCTCATATGGAAGACCGTTGGTGATTTGCCGGTGAAGATCGCGGATTTGACTTTCGGCGAGAAAATTCGCAGTCAAAGATTTTGAAGCCAATGCACTTTTCTCAGCAAGTGCATTGGCCATTGAAGACTTTGCGTTTTCCTGGTCAAGCAGCCGATAGGCGTCAATCAGGTTGGTAATCTCAAGCCGATCCTTTGCCGTATGACCTGCATCGGGTATTTTCCCTTCAGCAATTGCCTTAACTTCTTGGGCATTGATGGAGTTTCCTTCGATTGCGGCTGTTCCGGCGATCGAACTGTACAGGAGCTCAGGATTGATCTGTGATGACCAGGCTGGAAGAATGGGCAAATCTTTTATGGCCGCCGTCAAGATTGACGCTTCGACAAGCAGTTTCTCGATATGGTGCTTGTCGTACAGATCGCAAAAAATGAATTTGCCTGACTTGAATGTCATTACTTCTTTCATGTTGCCAATGATGTCAGTTGATATGTTACCCTCAAATCCATGTATTAAAAGGCACTAGTTGAACATGCTGTTTCATTTGTGTTATAGAAAATGTAATAAAATTCGTTACATGATTAGTCATGCGGTTCATCTAAATGTTCTTGTGCTGAAGAAATAGCGTTACAGGTACTGTTTTTCACTATTGTTATTTAATTATGAAACCATTGAGAGAGGTCGCAGAGTCCTACATGGCTCTTGCCGATGCGCAACGGCAACTGCGCCATGGAGCCTGTGAGGAAGCGGCGGCCAACTGCCGGAAAGCCATGGAGGTTTCCCGCACCATTCCCGCGGAAGAGGCCTTCGACCATATCGGCTTCGACGCATTCTGCCATGCAGGGCTCGCCGAAGCCCTCGGACGAATGGGCGTGTTCGACGAGTCGCTCATCTCCGCAGAACGGGCGTTGCATTACTTCAACCGGCGGGGAGAGCTCAACCAGGATGATGGCAAGCTCTGGATCGCCGCGGTCTTCAGCAGGGCGCTCGCGCTCGACGGCCTGGAGCGCGGAGCGGAGGCGCTGGCCGAATTCCGGAAGGCGTCCGAAATGATCGCCGAGCGGAAGGGCGACCTGCCCGGCAGGGAGGAGTTCCTGTCGACCGCATCCGATAGCATCACGCGGCTCGAACGGTCGGTGAAACCCGGAAAGCCGGCGGGATACAAAGCCTGGTGGGAGTTCTGGTCGTGAGGGAAAAAGCCTCCATCCGCAACATTCTTGTCGTCCGGCTGAGCTCAATCGGGGACATCATCCTGACGACCCCGGTGGTCGCCGAGCTTCGCCGGGCCTTTCCCCTGGCTCGTATCGATTTCTGCACCAGGGAGCCATTCGTGCCCCTGCTGTCGGGAAATCCGGCGCTGACGTCGGTCTGCACCCCCGAACACCTGCCCTCCGTCGCCTATGACCTGGCGGTCGACCTGCAGAACAGCCGCCGTTCGCGCTCGCTGGTCCGCAGCATCGATGCCCGCACGGTCAGGCGCTACATGAAGCAGAACTGGAAGAAGCTGCTTCTGGTGCGTTTCAAGCTGAACCTGTACGGCGAAGGCTACCTCTCCGTCGTGGAGCGTTACCGTAGGGCGCTCGATGGGATTGTGCCGGCCTGCAGTGCCCCGTGCGCCCTGCACCCCTCGGGCGAGGAGCGGGCTTTCGCTTCCGGCATGCTCGAGGGCGACGGTATTCCCTTGCTGGCAGTCTGCTTCGGGGCAAACCATTTTACGAAGCGCTACCCGGAGGAGCGTTACGCATCGGTCATCTCCAGGGTCACGTCGGAGATGGATCTGCAGGTGATGCTGATCGGCGGGCAGGAGGATGCCGTCGCTGCCGAAAGGATCATCTCTCTCTTGCCGGCCGCCTCCCGCAGCAAGGTCCGTTCGATGGCAGGCATCGCCAGCCTGATGCAGAGCGCGGCCCTGCTCGAACGTTCCGATCTCGTGCTCGCCAACGACACCGGGCTCATGCACATCGCTTCCGCGTTCGGCAGGCGGCTGCTCGTGCTGTTCGGATCATCGGTGCGGGAGTTCGGCTTCCTGCCGTGGGATACCCCGTTCGAACTCTTCGAAACGACCGGTCTCGATTGCCGTCCCTGTTCCCATATAGGCCGGGACTCCTGCCCCGAAGGTCATTTCCGGTGCATGAACGACCTTGATGCCGGGAGGATCGCTTCCCGCATCCTGGAGCTGCTCAAGCCTCAGCGCACATGAAGATCGCATCCTGGAACGTCAACGGCATCCGTGCCCGCCATGAAGCGCTCTCTTCCTGGGTCGAACGTCGCCGGCCCGACATCGTCGTGCTCCAGGAGGTCAAGGCGCTCGAGGAGGAGATCCCGTCCGGAGTCACGGGGCTCGGCGGCTACCTGAAGTTCTGGAACGGATCGTCGTTCAGGAAGGGGTACAGCGGGGTCGGCATCCTCCTCAGGGAGGGCTCGTGCCCGGAACCCGAATGGGAAATTCCCGGCTTCGATGTCGAGAACCGGACGGCCGTGCTGCATTGCGGGGCGTTCACCTTGATCGGCACCTACGTACCGAGGGGAGACGGGCCGGAGCACTATGCCGTCAAGCTTCGCTACCTCGATGATTTGCGCCGGTATGTCGCCGGGCTCCTCGCCCTGGGCAGGGAGGTCGTGCTGACCGGGGACATGAATGTCGCGCTGCGCGACATCGACGTGCACCGATCCCAGAACAAGCCTGGCGCTACGGGCCTCCGCCCGGAAGAGCGGGCCGCCATCGACGCCCACCTTGCCCTGGGCCTGAGGGACGTCATGCGGGAGCTGAACCCGGAAAAGAGAGACCTGTTCACCTGGTGGCCCAACTGGAAGTTCGCCAGGGAGCGCAACCTCGGCTGGCGGATCGACTGTTTTTACCTCACTTCAGGCCTGGCCGTAACGGTCTCTGATGCTTCGGTCGACGTCGAAGAACGAAGTTCAGACCATGCCCCGGTCATGATTGACATAGGTGAATCGTGACGCGTAACGCGTGACACGAAACCCCCCGAAGGAAACGTCTTTTCTCATCCAGAGGACCGACTCGTCCCCCGTGTCACGTGTCCCGGTGTCACGCGACATGTGTCCTGAGTACCCATCTGGAAACGTCTTTTCACATTCACAGGGCCTCCCCGTCCCCTGTGTTACATGTCCCGAGTCACGGCGTCACGCGTAACGTGTCACGTGTCACGCTTCATAAGCCCCGAGTATGGGCGTAAAGTGTTCCGATCCAAGGCGTTACGTGTTGCAATACTTGGCGTTGGAAAAGAAAAGAAAAAAACATACCTTTGAGGTTCAAAATTGCATATGGTGTTCATGGCGTGCCATGAAGCCGTGGGGCAGGGATTGCGCAATACCTGCACCTCGCCATGTGCACAATTCCGTTATCATATCTGAACCATTGCGCTATGAATAAACTGAAACAGTACGAATGTACCGTCATCATTGATGGCGGCCTTCAGGATGATGCCATCGCCGCGGCGATGGAGCTTGTGAAAACCACGATCGCCGGCAAAGGCGGCGTGATCAACAACGTCCTGGAAGTCGGAAGAAGGAAAATGGCCTATCTCATCCGCAAGTCCTCCATTGGTTACTACGCTCACATCGAGTTTGATGCAGTTCCGTCTGCCATTGCCGAGATCGAGCGAGTCTACCGTTATGAAGAAAACATCCTGCGGTTCCTTATCATCCAGCTGAGCTCCCCGCTGCTCGAAATGCGCAAGCGCGTCGAGAAGTACAGCATCATGCTCGGCAGCCCTGAAGACCAGGCAGAAAGCGAAGCCGCCCCCGCTCCAGCCAAGAGCTGACGCCAGGCAAAGTACGGTTGTGTATGGACGATGAAATGATCCCAATTGTGAATAAAAAGGAGAAGATGTCATGGCGGAGTTGAAAATGCCTGAGATCAACAGTGTCATCATTGCCGGGAACCTGACCAAGGATCCGGTATTCAGACAGACGAATTCAGGCGGGACGCCAGTCGTCAATTTCTCGATCGCATGCAACCGACGGTTCAGGGACAGCAACCACCAGTGGCAGGAGGATGTCTGCTATGTCGGCGTCGTCGCCTGGAACAAGCTTGCAGAGAGCTGCAGGGACAACCTGAAGAAAAGCTCGGCAGTGCTCGTTGACGGTGAGTTGCAGAGCCGAACCTGGAAAGCCCAGGACGGCACCTCGAGGACCGTGGTCGAAATCAAGGCCAGGAGGATCCAGTTCCTCAACAAGAGGAAGAAAAACGGAGAGGAAGACGAGGAGGGGTTCATCGAGGACGATTCGCATGATATCCATCATGGCGGTACCGACGACGATGGTCACCTGTATGAGTACAAATACCTCTCTTCCGACTGAGATGGACTATAAAGCTTAATTCTGAAAAGAACCCATGAGACAAAAACCAACACAGGGACAGGGCAGCAAGTCATTGGGCAATGCTCTGGTATCGAAAAAGAAAGTATCAAAAAACCAGGTGGTCTTTTTTGACTACCGCGACGAGCGCAAACTGAAGCGTTTCATCAACGACCAGGGAAAAATCATTCCCCGCCGTATTACCGGACTGTCGGCAAAAGAGCAGAGCCTGCTGACCCACTCGATCAAGTGGGCAAGG
>CAIYTH010000010.1 GCA_903929135.1 uncultured Chlorobiales bacterium | reverse complement strand
GACCGGCCATCTTGTCACCGACCTGGATCTTCCTCTTCTGGGCGATATAGACCTTCGCCAGCTCCTCGATGCCGGGGGGGAGCTCGTCGCCGACGTTGATCTTGTACTTCTCGTTGTCACGCTCGTCGGCCAGGTCCTTCAGCTTGAGCCGGTATTCACGGATCAGGCGGACGACGTTTTCGTTGGTTTTGGCTCCGGAGACGATGCCCTTGGTTACATCGATCGACTCGAGGAACGGGAGGCCGTTGAATTTGGCCAGCAGCGCATCGTCGACGACCGTGCCCTCGGGTACGAGCAGCTTGCCCTTGTCGCTCGTGATCGCAGCGCTCTTCTTGCCGTCGAGGTGCTGCTTCATCCAGCGGGCAAACCGCTTGCGCAGGTCAGCCTCCTTGAGGTCGAACTGTTTGTCGACAGCCTCGATCTTCTCTTTGACGTCCATGCCGATCTTCTTCTTGCGGCTGAACAGCTTGGTCTTGATGACGATGCCCTTCATGCCTGCCGGTACGTGCATCGAAGCGTCCTTCACGTCGCTCGACTTGTCGCCGAAGATGGCGCGGAGCAGCTTCTCTTCAGGCGTCGGGTCGCTTTCGCCTTTCGGCGTGATCTTGCCGACCAGGATGTCGCGCTCCTTGACTTCGGCGCCGATGCGCACGATGCCGTTTTCGTCGAGGTTCCTCAGGGCATCCTCGCTGACGTTGTAGATGTCTCTGGTAAACTGCTCTTCGCCACGCTTGGTATCGCGCACGTTCGATTCGAATTCGTGCACGTGGATCGAAGTGAAGACGTCGTCATACACGAGGCGCTCGCTCAGCACGATGGCATCCTCGAAGTTGTATCCGCGCCATGGCATGAATGCGACCAGCACGTTCTTGCCGAGAGCCAGCTCGCCGTTGTCGGTCGATGAGCTGTCCGCAAGGACGTCGCCCTTGTCGACCCTCTGTTCGTTGCGGACCAGCGGACGCTGTGAAATACAGGTATCCTGGTTGGAGCGCTTGAACTTGATGAGCTTGTAGACCTTGACGCCTTCGTCCGGATCGAGCAGCGAAACGGTGTTGTTCTCCGGATCGAGATCGTAGCGGACCTCGATGCGCTCGGCGGTCACGTTCTGCACGATGCCCGGGCCTTCGGCGAGAATGACCGCGCGCGAATCGCGTGCGACCATGGCTTCCATGCCTGTTCCGACAACCGGTGCGTCGGAGATGAGCAACGGCACAGCCTGACGCTGCATGTTCGCACCCATGAGTGCCCGGTTGCCGTCATCGTGTTCGAGGAAGGGAATCAGGGCCGCCGCCGCGCTGACGATCTGCACCGGGGAGACGTCCATGTAGTTGACATCCTCGGCGGGAACGAGCGGGTAGTCGCCCTTGGTCCTTGCCTGCACCGACTCGACGGAGATCCTGTTGTTCGCGTCGAGCGGTATGCTCACCGGAACCGTGATCTTGTTCTCTTCATCCTCGGCCGAAAGCATGAGCACCCTGTCGGTGACCTGGCCCTTTTCGACCACGCGGTAAGGGGTCTGGATGAAGCCCTTGTCGTTGATTTCAGCGTAGACCGACAGCGATGAAATAAGACCGATGTTCGGACCTTCAGGGGTCTCGATCGGGCAGAGTCGGCCGTAATGGGTATAGTGGACGTCGCGAACCTCGAAGCCGGCACGCTCGCGGGTAAGACCTCCAGGGCCGAGGGCCGAAACCCTGCGCTTGTTGGTCATTTCGGCCAGAGGGTTGGTCTGGTCCATGAACTGCGAGAGCTGGCTGGTGGCGAAGAAGCTCGACACGACGCTCGACACGGTCCTCGCGTTGATCAGGTCGGCCGGGGCGATCTTGTCGGAGTCGCGGGAATTGAGTTTCTCCCTGACGTTCTTGCCCATCCTGGCCAGGCCGATCACAAACTGTGCGGCAAGCTGCTCGCCGACCGAACGTACGCGGCGGTTTGCCAGGTGGTCGACGTCGTCGACTTCGGCCATGCCGTTGACCAGCTTGATCAGATAATTGATGACCGCAATGATGTCATAGTGGGTCAGCACGAGGATATCATCACCGATCGGCTCCTCGGAGTAGGTGCGGATCGTCTGCAGGATACGCTCGTAGATGGTATCCGAAAGCTCCTTGAGCTCCGGCTTGCCGGGCAGGTAGGTTTCGAGTTCGGCGATCTCGTTCTGCAGCTTTTTCTGGATGCGGTAGCGGCCCACATCGCCCAGGTCGTATTTCTTCTGGTTGAAGAAGGTACGCTCAAGGAAGCTTCGTGCAGCATCGATATCGGGAGCCTCGTTCGCACGAAGCTCTTCGTACACGATTTCGAGGGCTTCCTCTTCGGTTGCTGAACTGTCGTTCAGGATCGTATTGATGATGATCGACTTGTCGACGCCCTTGTCGGGAGAGGTGGTCTTCATCACCTTGATTTTCTTGTAACCGGCCGCGATGATCTGTTCCATGATCTCCTCGGTGATGGCCGACCTTGCACTGACGACCTCGCCGGTCTGCATGTCGATGATGTCCGAGGCCAGGTACTGGCCGATCAGCTGCTCACGCTTCGATCCTTTCGACGAAATCTCGACCTCCTCGACCATATCGAACAACCCGAGGATGTCCTCGTCCTTCGCGAAGCCGATGGCTCGCAGCAGTGCCGTGACCAGGAAGTTCTTCTTCTGGTCGATGTACACGAAGATCTGGTTGTTGATGTCGGTCTGGAACTCGATCCAGGAACCGCGGGTCGGGACGATCTTGGCCGAGTACATCTTCTTGCCGTTGGGATGGACCGCCTCGCTGAACACCACGCCTGGGGAGCGGTGGAGCTGGGCGACGACGACACGCTCGGCACCGTTGACGATGAAGGTTCCCCGCTCGGTCATATAGGGTATCCTGCCGAGGTAGACCTCCTGCTGGATGGTCTCCTTCCAGTCGGCTTCATCGGCCTCGTCCTTGTAGGAGAGCTTGAGCTTGATCTTGAGCGAGACGTCGTAGGTCAATCCCCGCTCAATGCACTCTTCGACGGTGTATTTCGGCTTGTCGAAGCTGTACGAGATATATTCCAGGAGGTAAAGCCCGCGCGTATCGGTGATCGGGAACGCGCTCCGCAGCACCTTCTCGAGCCCCTGGTCCCTGCGCTTTGCAAGGGGGACGCTGTCCTGGATGAAATTATGGAACGAATCTAACTGAACCTTGAGAAGATCGGGGGGTTCTATGATACTCTGGATCTTTGAGAAGTCAATACAGGGTGTTGGTGTTGCATCAGCCACTTTCACGTGCACCTCGCTTTTAGTCAATTGCAGGGAGTACTTAACCGTTTATTGGGACCTCTTTCCATGTCTGTCGCGTCGATTCGGCGGCGAAGCGCCCAAATCGCTCACGTCCATGGCCAGGAAGCACCGTTCGTCATTACAAGATCCGTAAATACCCTTTACCGGAGCAGATTCCCGGTCGGCGGCAAGGCGGCCGTCGGCCGGAAGACATCGGAATTTATTTCCACAAACGGACAAAGCTCCGTCCCGGATCGAGACGGAGCTTGTCAGCTATTTTGCCTTGAAAAGGATCACTTCAGCTCGACTTCAGCGCCTGCTTCCTTGAGCTCTTTTGCGATCTTTTCTGCCTCGTCCTTGGAAACTGCTTCCTTGACGGACTTCGGAGCACCGTCAACCAGGTCCTTGGCTTCCTTCAGGCCCAGGCCGGTGATGGCGCGGACAACCTTGATGACGTTGATCTTGTTGGCACCGCCGGATTTGAGGACCACGTCGAACTCGGTCTTCTCTTCGACAACTGCGGCTTCGCCTGCAGGAGCAGCGGCAGCTGCGCCGGCGAATACTGCAGGAGCAGCACTTACACCGAACTTCTCCTCAAGTGCTTTAACCAACTCAGAAGCTTCAGTAAGGGTAAGCTTACCAATCTCTTCTACAAGGGTTTCGATAGATGACATTATTTCCTCTCTGTGTTTAATTTAAAATATAGAAGCTTTGAGTGCGTAAATCGTTTATTTTTCAAGCTTTCCGACCTGGTCGATCACGGAGACGAGGTTTCTCATCACCGCGTTCATGACCATCGGCACGGAGCTGATCACACTGTTGATCAGGCCGGCGGCGCGTCCGAGGTTCTCGGTCTTGCTCAGCATTTCGGAGAGCTGCGGCAGCGCGTCTGCACCGAACACGACACCGTCGATGGTCGCCATCTTGAACTTCAGCGACTCGTTGTCCTTGCTGAACTTCTTGATGATCTTTGCCGGAGCGACCGGATCGTCGTAACCGAAGGCGACGGCCGTGGTGTTCTTCAGGCCGGAGGCAAGCTTGTCTGCATCGGCGACGTTCTTGAGAGCCTTCCTGATCAGGGTGTTCTTGACAACCTTGTACTCTATACCAGCTTTCCTGAACTCGCGGCGAAGCTCAGCCATCTTGGCGACGTTGAGACCCTGGAACTCGGTGAAATAGAGCCCCTGCGAGCGCTCGATCTTGCCGGCGATCTCCTGGGCTATCTCCTCTTTTTTATCACGCTTCATCATATCGTTCTCAAACCGTTTATGTTAGGCAACAAATTTTTCCTTTTTCACTTTCACGCCCGGGGACATGGTGCTCGATACGGTGATCCCCTGAACGTACTGGCCCTTTGCGGCCGAAGGCTTCAGACGAACGACCTCCCTGATGAAGCTGTTGATGTTTCCAAGCAGCTTGTCGTTGTCGAACGAAACCTTGCCGACCGGGGCATGGATATTGCCTGCCTTGTCGACCCTGAACTCGATTTTACCGGCTTTTACCTCGCGAACGGCCTTTGCCACGTCCATGGTGACCGTACCCGACTTCGGGTTCGGCATCAGGCCGCGTGGGCCGAGGATCTTGGCAACCTTGCCGAGCTGACCCATGACGTCGGGAGTGGCGACGATGACATCGACGCCGGTCCAGCCCTCCTGGATCTTTTCGATGTACTCCTCGAATCCGACGAAATCGGCGCCTGCTTCGCGGGCCTCTTCCACCTTGGCTTCCTTGCAGATGACGAGCACGGAGACGGTTTTGCCGGTGCCGTGCGGCAGCATGACCGTGCCGCGAACGACCTGGTCTGCGTGACGGGGATCGACGCCGAGCTTCATGGCGATGTCGACCGTCGCATCAAACTTTGCGGTGGTGATCTCTTTTACTTTCTCGATGGCTTCCGCAAGATCGTACTCCTGAGTGCGGATAACCTTTGCGCAAGCGCTTTTGTAACTCTTTCCAGCCATTGACATGATGTGTTAGTGGTTATAAATATCGGCTTGTCAGGCCTCCCACGGTAAAGAAAAACGTTCGATCAGCCCTCGACGACGATACCCATGCTGCGGGCAGTGCCCATGACCATCTGGGCTGCGCCTTCGAGGTCATTCGCATTGAGGTCGGGCCTCTTCAGTTCGGCGATCTTGCGCACCTGCTCCATCGTGACCGTACCGACCTTGTTGCGGTTCGGCTCACCCGATCCCTTCTGCAGCTGGGCCTCCTTCAACAGAAGGACGGCGGCCGGCGGGGTCTTGGTGATGAAGGTGAACGACTTATCGGAGAAGACCGTGATCACGACAGGAATGATCATCCCTGCCTCGGACTGGGTCTTGGCGTTGAACTGCTTGCAGAACTCCATGATATTGACCCCTTTCTGGCCGAGTGCCGGTCCGACGGGGGGGGCAGGATTCGCGGCTCCTGCAGGAATTTGCAACTTGATGAACCCTACTACCTTTTTTGCCATAGTACTCTCTCTCTATTCAGCAGCTTGAAGAAAACTTGATCTCTGTTATTGTGAAACTGATTTGACCTGGGCGAAGTCGAGTTCGGTCGGCGTGCTTCTTCCGAAGAAGTTGATCATCACCTTGACCTTCATCCGCTCGGTGCAAACCTCATGAACGATACCGGTAAGCGAGCTGAACGGTCCATCGGTAACCTTGACGGAATCGCCCACCCTGAACGGGGCCTCGATCACCGAACGGTGCTCGACAGCTCCTTCCGGCAGGAGTATCTTCTCGACCTCATCGGGACGGAGCGGCGTTGGATTGTCGTCGACGCCAAGAAAGCCCATGACCGAGGGAATGTCCATAATCAGGTTCCTCGTCTGCTTGTCGAGCACCGCCTCGATCAGCACATATCCGGGAAACGCGTTTTTGGTAAGGCTCCGCTTCTTGCCGTTCTTGACTTCGACAAAACGCTCGTAGGGAATGTAGACCTGCTTGATCTTCTCAGTCAGGGCGCAGCGCTCAGCCTCCATCTCGATCCCCTCCTTGACCTTGCGTTCATGGCCGGAGTAGATCCTGAGGGCATACCAGTGGGCCTCTGCGGGCTGCTGCTCTTCGATCACCTTTTTTTTGACGCTCATCAAGTACCTCGAATCCTTAGTCTTACAATAACTGCCCCATCACCGCGTTGATCGCCCAATCTACCGCAAACGTAAAGAGGGCAAGAATGCCCGAAACCGTCAGAACGACGATTGTCATATCCTTAACTTCATCCTTTGTCGGCCAAGATACCTTGCGCATTTCACCGACGACGTCACGATAGTACTTTCCTGCTAAATCTGTATATTTCATCATATTGACCGACAAGGTAAAGATCGCCAACAGCACCGGAACGTAGCCTTCATGCACGTCAGGAGGGAATCGAACCCCCAACCTGCGGTTTTGGAGACCGCTGCTCTACCAATTGAGCTACTGACGTATAACCACTCCTCCAAAAACCGGAGCTGATGATCGGATTTGAACCGATGACCTCTTCCTTACCAAGGAAGTGCTCTACCG
>CAIYTH010000009.1 GCA_903929135.1 uncultured Chlorobiales bacterium | reverse complement strand
GCGACGGTACTGGGCTCGGCTGGCGATGGCCGATTCGACCAGTGTCGCGGATTGAGCCACATCGAGCCGCGACCTGGAGCCAAGCTCGAAACTTCGCTGAGTGAGATCGAGCGCCGCCTGCCTCGTCAAGAGCGTGCTTTCAGTCAACTGTAACAGTTCGAAGTCGGCAAGGTAGGTGAGGTAAGCACTGGCCACTTCGGCTACGAGCGTCGTCTGGGAGGCCTTGCGCCCCTCTTCCGTGGCAAGATACTTGTTCATGGCGCTGCTGCCGAGGTTTCGGACGCGGCCGAACAGGTCAACTTCGTATGCAGTCGTGCCGATGCCGGCGGTATACAAGGAAGTGATTTCAGATTTTCCTGTACCGCTCGTGGTGCTGGAGAGGCCTTGGCGGGTCAAGCCTCCTGATGCGTCGATCGATGGAAGCAGGTCTGACCGCTGTATGCGGTAGGTGCTCCGTGCAGCCGCGATGTTGAGCGTCGCGATCCTCAGGTCGCGATTGTTGGCCAAGGCGTCCTCGATGAGCCGCTGCAGCCTGGGGGACCTGAACATGTCTCGCCATCCTATATCAGTCGTGCTCTGCGGTTCTCCGGCCTTCGGAGCCGCGGAACCTGTCGGCCCTGGTCCGGAAGCCGCCGGCCACTGGGCGCTAACGGGAGCTACCGGTTGGTCGTAGCGTGGCGCAACCGAGCAGGCCGTCAGAGTTGTTGCGGCTAGGCAAAGTGGAAGCAACTGCCTTCTATTCATGGTTCGAGCCCTTGTCATTGTTGTTTGCAGCCATCTCGATGGCGGGTTTCCTGGAAAATCGGGATTGGATGAGGATGTAGAACAGGGGCACGAAGAAAATCGCCAGCAACGTGCCGGTAAACATGCCACCCATCACACAGATACCGATGGCGTGCTGGCTCGCCGACCCCGCCCCAGATGAGAACGCAAGCGGGGTGACGCCAAGGATGAAGGCCATCGAGGTCATGATGATCGGTCGGAGCCTCTGCCCGGCAGCCGCAAGGGCGGCCTCTTTCAGCGAAATGCCGCTTTCGAAGAGGGTCTTGGCAAACTCGACGATAAGGATGGCGTTTTTAGCCGTCAGGCCCACCGTCGTCAGGAGGCCGACTTTGAAATAAACGTCGTTGGAAAGTCCGGCGAAGTAGGTTGCCAGCACTGTGCCCAGAACACCGAGCGGCACGACAAGCATGACGGCGAGCGGTACGACCCAGCTTTCGTAGAGGGCCGCCAGGCAGAGGAAGACGAAGAGAAGTGAGATCGAGTAAAGCAACAGCGTCTGCTCACCTGCCGCACGCTCTTCGTAGGAGAGGCCGGTCCATTCGATATCGAACCCCTGGGGAAGTTTTCCTGCCAGTTTCGCCATGATCGACATCGCATCCCCAGAGCTGACGCCGGATGCAGGGGCCCCCTGGATGTTGACCGATGATAAGCCATTGAAGCGCTCAAGCTTCGGCGAACCGAAGCCCCATTTGCCAGTCGAAAACGACGAGAAGGGCACCATGTCGCCGCTGGAGTTCCGCACGTGCCAGATATCGACGTCCGACGGGTTCATGCGGTACGGCGCGTCACCCTGCATGAACACTTTTTTGATGCGTCCGTCATGCAGGAAGTCGTTCACGTAGGAGGAGCCCCAGGCTGTCTGCAAAGTGGTGTTGATGTCTGCGAGGGAAACGCCAAAGGCGCTGGCCTTTTCGTGGTCGATATCAATCTTGTATTGAGGCACGTCCTCGAGCCCGTTGGAACGGACGCCGACAAGCAACGGGTTTTTCGAAGCCATCCCCAGCAGCTTGTTGCGGGCTGAAATCAGGGCATCATGCCCCTTGCCGGTACGGTCGAGGAGCTGGAGGTCAAAACCGGAAGCATTGCCAAGCTCCATGACTGCCGGCGGGAAAAACGCGAAAATCTGCGCGTCTTTGACGCTCGACAGGACTCCCATGGTCCTTCCGGCGATCGAGGCGACATCCTGCCCCTTTTTCCTGCGTTGTGACCAGTCTTTGAGCTGGACGAATCCCATGGCTGTGTTCTGCCCCTGTCCTGCGAAACTGAAACCGGTCACGCTGAAGACGCTTTCGACGTTCTCTTTCTCCTTGTCTGTAAAATAACGCTCCATCGCTTTCACGCTCTCGAGCGTCCGCTCCTTGGTCGCTCCTGAGGGGGTGGCGATCTGGACGAAGAGGAAACCCTGGTCTTCGTCGGGAAGGAACGCAGTCGGAATGCGCATGAAAACGATGCTCAGCAGCACGACGACCAGCATGAAGGCCATCAGCGAACGATTGACCGATCCGATCATGAAGCGGGCTCCTCCGACATATCGTTCACGATTGCGGTTGAATTCACGGTTGAACCAGGCGAAAAAACGACCGAGAGGGTCATCGCCGTAAAGGTGCCCCTCTTTTTTCAACGGCTTGAGGAGGCTGGCGCACAGCGCCGGGGTCAGGATAAGCGCGACCAGGACCGAGAGCAGCATGGCAGAGACGATGGTGATCGAGAACTGCCTGTAGATCGTACCCGTTGAGCCTTTGAAAAACGCCATCGGAACGAACACCGCCGAAAGGACCAGGGCGATGCCGATAAGAGCGCTCGAGATCTGCTTCATCGATTTCCTCGTCGCCTCCAAGGGAGAAAGGTGCTCTTCTTCCATGATCCGTTCGACGTTCTCGACCACGACGATGGCGTCGTCGACCAGAAGGCCGATGGCGAGCACCATGGCGAACATGCTTAGGGTGTTGATGGTGAAGCCGAAAACCGCCATCACCCCGAAGGTTCCCAGCAGCACGACGGGAACGGCGATCGTGGGAACCAGCGTGGCTCGGAAATTCTGGAGGAACAGGAACATGACGAAGAATACGAGAATCACCGCTTCGATAAGGGTATGGACCACTCCCTCGATCGAGGTCTTGACAAACGGCGTGGTGTCGAATGGATAGACAACCCGCACGCTAGGCGGCAGCAACGCCTTGAGCGAAACCATCTTCTCCTTGACAAATTTAGCGGTGTTCAGCGCGTTGGCTCCGGTGGCGAGGGTGATGGCCATACCGGCAGCCGGGCGGCCGTTGAAGTGCGCGGTCATGTCGTAGTTCTGCACGCCGAGTTCGACGCGGGCGACGTCCCGGAGGCGGATTTGCGATCCATCGGTCTTGACCTTCAGGATGATTTTTTCAAAATCCTCAACGCTCTTCAGGCGCGACTGTGCCGTGATGGTGGCCGTCAGCTGTTGGCCTCGGACCGACGGGGTTCCCCCGAGCTGTCCCGCTGAAACGTCCGCGTTCTGCGCTGTGATAGCCGACTGAACCTCCGTCGTGGTGAGGTTGAAGCTCGCCAGGCGGTGCGGATCGAGCCAGATGCGCATGGAGTAGGGCTGTCCGAACACCTGGATGTTACCGACACCTGGCACACGGCTCAGGGGATCGAGCAGCTTCGAGTTGATGAAATCGTTCATCGCGTATTCGTCGACCCGGCTGTCTTCGGAATAAACACCGACAACCATCAGGAAGCCCGTGTTCCCTTTGGTGACCTTGATGCCCTGCTGCTGGACCTGCTGCGGCAGGTTCGACAT
>CAIYTH010000008.1 GCA_903929135.1 uncultured Chlorobiales bacterium | reverse complement strand
GCGACGGTACTGGGCTCGGCTGGCGATGGCCGATTCGACCAGTGTCGCGGATTGAGCCACATCGAGCCGCGACCTGGAGCCAAGCTCGAAACTTCGCTGAGTGAGATCGAGCGCCGCCTGCCTCGTCAAGAGCGTGCTTTCGGTCAACTTTAACAGTTCGAAGTCAGCAAGGTAGGTGAGGTAAGCACTGGCCACTTCGGCTACGAGCGTCGTCTGGGCGGCCTTGCGCCCCTCTTCCGTGGCAAGATACTTGTTCATGGCGCTGCTGCCAAGGTTTCGGACGCGGCCGAACAGGTCAACTTCGTATGCAGTCGTACCGATGCCGGCATTATACAAGGAGGTGATTTCAGGTTTTCCTGTACCGCTCGTGCTGGAAGAGAGGCGTTGGCGGGTCAAGCCTCCTGATGCGTCGATCGATGGAAGCAGGTCTGCCCGCTGTATGCGGTAGGTGCTCCGGGCAGCCTCGATGTTGAGCGTCGCGATCCTCAGGTCGCGGTTGTTGGCCAGGGCGTCCTCGAGGAGCTGCTGCAGCCTGGGGGACCTGAACATGTCTCGCCATCCTATATCAGCCGTGCTCTGCGGTTCTCCGGCCTTCGGAGCCGCGGAACCTGTCGTCCCTGCTCCGGAAGACGCCGGCCACTGGGCGCTGACGGGAGCTACCGGTCGGTCGTAGCGTGGCGTAAACGAGCAGGCCGTCAGAGTTGTTGCGGCCAGGCAAAGTGGAAACAACTGCCGGCTATTCATGGTTCGAGCCCTTGTCATTGTTGTTTAAAGTCATCTCGACTGCGGAATTCCGGGAAAATCGGGATTGGACTAGAATGTAGAACAGGGGCACGAAGAAGATCGCCAGCAGCGTACCGGTCAACATGCCGCCCATCACACAGATGCCGATGGCATGCTGGCTAGCCGACCCGGCCCCGGATGAGAACGCAAGCGGAGCAACGCCGAGGATGAAAGCCATCGAGGTCATGACGATCGGCCGGAGCCTCTGCCCGGCAGCCGCCAGGGCAGCATCTTTCAGGGACATGCCGCTTTCGAAGAGGGTTTTGGCAAACTCGACGATCAGGATAGCGTTTTTCGCCGTCAGGCCTACCGTCGTCAGGAGGCCTACCTTGAAATAGACGTCGTTGGAAAGGCCTGCGAAGAAGGTGGCCAGCACCGTGCCCAGGACTCCGAGCGGTACGACAAGCATGACAGCGAGCGGCACGCTCCAGCTTTCGTATAGGGCTGCCAGGCAAAGAAAGACGAAGAGAAGGGAGATCGAGTACAGCAGCAAAGTCTGCTCCCCTGCCGCACGCTCTTCGTAGGAGAGTCCGGTCCACTCGATGCCAAACCCTTGCGGAAGTTTTTCTGCCAGTTTCGCCATGATTGTCATCGCGTCGCCGGAGCTGACGCCGGATGCCGGGGCACCCTGGATGTTGACCGACGATATGCCGTTGAACCGTTCGAGCTTGGGCGAGCCGAAGCTCCATCTGCCAGTCGAAAACGACGAGAAGGGAACCATGTCGCCGCTGGAGTTCCGCACGTGCCAGATGTCGACGTCCGACGGATTCATGCGGTACGGTGCGTCCCCCTGCATGAACACTTTCTTGATCCGGCCGTCATGCAGGAAGTCATTCACGTAGGAGGAGCCCCATGCGGTCTGCAACGTGGCGTTGATATCGGCGATGGAGACCCCGAAGGCGCTGGCCTTTTCGTGGTCAATATCGATCTTGTATTGCGGCACGTCCTCGAGCCCGTTGGGACGGACTCCGACCAGCGACGGGTTTTTCGAAGCCATCCCAAGCAACTGGTTGCGGGCTGACATCAGCGCCTCATGCCCCTTGCCGGTACGGTCGAGCAACTGGAGGTCGAACCCGGAAGCGTTGCCGAGTTCCATGACTGCCGGAGGGAAAAACGCGAAGATCATCGCATCTTTGACGCTCGACAGGGCTCCCATGCTCCTTCCGGCGATCGATGCGACATCCTGCCCTTTTTTCCTGCGTTCGGACCAGTCCTTGAGCTGGACGAAGCCCATGGCTGAGTTTTGCCCCTGTCCCGCAAAACTGAAGCCGGTGACGCTGAAGATGCTCTCGACGTTCTCTTTCTCCTTGTCCATGAAGTAATGCTCCATAACCTTCACGCTCTCAAGCGTCCGTTCCTTGGTCGCTCCGGAAGGGGTGGAGAGCTGGACGAAGAGGATCCCCTGGTCCTCGTCGGGAAGGAATGAGGTCGGTATGCGCATGAAGAGGATGCCCAGCAGCACAACGACCAGCATGAAGGCCATGAGCGAACGGTTGACCGATCCGGCCATGACGCGGGCTCCGCCGACATATCGTTCGCGGTTACGGTTGAACTCGCGGTTGAACCAGGCGAAAAAGCGGCCGAGAGGGCCTTCGCCATGGAGATGTCCCTCTTTTTTCAATGGTTTGAGGATGCTGGCGCATAGCGCCGGAGTCAGGATAAGCGCAACCAGCACCGAGAGCAGCATGGCCGATACGATGGTGATCGAGAACTGCCGGTAGATCGTTCCCGTTGAGCCTTTGAAGAATGCCATCGGCACGAACACCGCAGAAAGGACGAGGGCGATGCCGACAAGGGCACTCGATATCTGCTTCATTGATTTTCTCGTCGCATCAAGGGGAGAGAGCCGCTCCTCCTCCATGATTCGTTCGACGTTCTCGACCACGACGATGGCGTCGTCGACAAGCAGGCCTATGGCAAGCACCATGGCGAACATGCTGAGTGTGTTGATGGTGAAGCCGAACATCGACATCACCCCGAAAGTGCCCAGCAGAACGACTGGAACGGCAATCGTGGGAACCAGCGTGGCCCGGACATTCTGGAGAAACAGGAACATGACGAAGAAGACGAGGATCACCGCTTCGATAAGGGTGTGGGCAACGCCTTCGATCGAGGTCTTGACAAATGGCGTCGTATCGAACGGATAGACGACCTGCACGCCTGGCGGAAGCAATGCCTTGAGCGAAGTCATCTTCTCTTTGACAAGGTTGGCGGTTTTCAGTGCGTTGGCGCCGGTCGCCAGGGTGATGGCCATGCCGGCAGCAGGCTTGCCGTTGAAGCGCGAAGTCATATCGTAGTTCTGAACACCGAGTTCGACGCGGGCAACATCCCGGAGGCGGATTTGCGATCCGTCGGTCTTGACCTTAATGATTATCTTTTCGAAATCCCCGACGCTCTTCAGGCGCGACTGTGCCGTAACGGTGGCCGTCAGCTGCTGGCCCCGGACCGACGGGGTTCCCCCGAGCTGTCCCGCTGAAACGTCCGCGTTCTGCGCCGTGATCGCCGACTGGACCTCCGTCGTGGTGAGGTTGAAACTCGCCAGGCGGTGCGGATCGAGCCAGATGCGCATGGAGTAGGGCTGGCCGAACACCTGAATGTTGCCGACGCCCGGCACACGACTCAGGGGATCGAGGATCTTCGAGTTGATGAAATCGTTCATCGCGTATTCGTCGACCCGGCTGTCTTCGGAATAAACACCGACAACCATCAGGAAGCCCGTGTTCCCTTTGGTGACCTTGATGCCCTGCTGCTGGACCTGCTGCGGCAGGTTCGACAT
>CAIYTH010000007.1 GCA_903929135.1 uncultured Chlorobiales bacterium | reverse complement strand
GATCCAGGTCGGTGACAAGATGGCCGGTCGCCACGGAAACAAGGGCGTCGTCGGCAAGATCCTGCCGATCGAGGACATGCCTTTCATGGGCGACGGAACCCCGGTGGACATCGTGCTCAACCCGCTCGGCGTGCCGAGCCGAATGAACATCGGCCAGCTCTATGAAACCTCGCTCGGATGGGCGGGAAAGAAGCTGGGCGTCAAATTCAAGACCCCGATCTTCAACGGTGCGACCTACGCCGAAGTCCAGGAGCAGCTTGAAAAGGCCGGACTGCCGGGACACGGCAAGGTAAGGCTGTTCGACGGCCGTACCGGCGAGATGTTCCATGACGAGGTAACGGTCGGTTATATCTACATGCTGAAGCTGAGCCACCTTGTCGACGACAAGATCCATGCCAGGTCCATCGGCCCATACTCGCTCATCACCCAGCAGCCGCTTGGCGGCAAGGCGCAGTTCGGCGGCCAGAGGTTCGGTGAAATGGAGGTCTGGGCGCTCGAAGCCTACGGCGCGGCCAACATCCTGCGTGAAATGCTCACGGTCAAATCAGACGATGTCATCGGCAGGAACAAAACCTATGAAGCAATTGTGAAGGGGCAGAACCTTCCCGAACCAGGTACCCCGGAGTCGTTCAACGTCCTTGTCAGGGAGCTGCAGGGTCTCGGTCTCGAGATCCGTATTGACGACAAGGTGCCATGAGGTGTCAGGTGATCAGTAGTGTGACATTATTATCCAGGCTTTCTAAAGGCTGTTTTAACTGAGATAACGACTATGATTTTTTCACAGGGATCATCACCGCTCAAGGGTGATTTTTCGAAGATCAAGTTCAGCATTGCATCGCCGGAAAGCATTCTCGCGCACTCGCGCGGTGAGGTGCTCAAGCCGGAAACCATCAACTACCGTACCTTCAAGCCGGAACGCGATGGCCTGATGTGCGAAAAGATATTCGGTCCGACCAAGGACTGGGAGTGCTACTGCGGCAAATACAAAAGGGTGCGCTACAAGGGCATCATCTGCGACCGCTGCGGCGTCGAGGTGACCACCAAGAGCGTCCGCCGCGAGCGCATGGGCCACATCTCCCTGGCCGTGCCGGTCGTCCATACCTGGTTCTTCCGTTCGGTACCGAGCAAGATCGGCGCCCTGCTCGACCTTTCGACGAAAGAGCTCGAGCGCATCATCTACTACGAAGTCTACGTGGTCATCAACCCTGGTGAACCCGGCGAGAAGCAGGGCATCAAGAAGTTCGACCGCCTGACCGAAGAGCAGTACTTCCAGATCATCACCGAGTACGAAGAGAACCAGGACCTCGACGACACCGATTCGGCCAAGTTCGTTGCCAAAATGGGCGGCGAGGCCATTCATATGCTGCTCAAGGGGCTGAACCTTGACGAGATCGCAGTCCACCTGCGCAAGGTGCTCAAGGAGAGCGGTTCCGAACAGAAGAAGGCCGATGCGCTCAAGCGCCTGAAGGTCGTCGAGTCGTTCAGGAAGAGCTACGAACCCCAGAAGCGCACCAGGAAGAAATCGACCGGCCTTTTCCCTGAAGACGAGGCCCCGGAACCCTATATCTACGAAGGCAACAAGCCCGAATACATGGTCATGGAGGTCGTACCGGTCATTCCTCCCGAGTTGCGCCCGCTGGTGCCGCTCGAGGGCGGCCGTTTCGCGACCTCCGACCTGAACGACCTGTACCGCAGGGTGATCATCCGCAACAACAGGTTGAAGAAGCTGATCGACATCCGCGCCCCCGAGGTTATCCTGCGCAACGAAAAGCGTATGCTCCAGGAGGCTGTTGATGCGCTGTTCGACAACTCGCGCAAGGCGAACGCCGTCAAGACCGGCGAGTCGAACAGGCCGCTCAAGTCCCTTTCCGATGCCCTCAAGGGAAAGCAGGGCCGGTTCCGCCAGAACCTGCTCGGTAAGCGCGTCGACTACTCCGGCCGTTCGGTCATCGTGGTCGGCCCGGAGCTGAAGCTGCACCAGTGCGGCCTGCCGAAGAGCATGGCCATCGAGCTGTTCCAGCCTTTCGTCATCCGGCGACTGGTCGAGAGGGGCATCGCCAAGTCGGTCAAGTCCGCCAAAAAGCTTATCGACAAGAAAGACCCTATCGTCTGGGACGTGCTCGAAAAGGTGATCGACGGTCGCCCTGTTCTCCTGAACCGCGCACCGACCCTGCACCGTCTCGGCATCCAGGCCTTCCAGCCGACGCTGATCGAGGGCAAGGCCATCCAGATCCATCCGCTCGTCTGTACGGCATTCAACGCTGACTTCGACGGTGACCAGATGGCTGTGCACGTGCCGCTTTCGCAGGAGGCGCAGCTCGAGGCAGCTCTGCTGATGCTCTCGTCGCACAACCTCATCCTGCCGCAGTCCGGCAAGCCGGTCACGGTTCCCTCGCAGGACATGGTTCTTGGCATGTACTACCTGACCAAGTCGCGTCAGGGAGACAGGGGCGAGGGGCAGATCTTCTATTCGATGGAAGAGGTCATCATCGCCTACAACGAAGAGCGTATAGGCCTGCATGCCCAGATCTTCATCTGGTATAACGGCAAGATCGACCAGAAGTTCGACCCGGTGCGCGTGCTCGACATGCTGCCCGAGGAGCAGAAGGAGAAGAAGGCCTGGCTCAAATTGCAGATCGAGAAGAAGACGATCCTCGTGACCACGGTCGGCAGGGTCATCTTCAACCAGCACGTACCGAAGGAGATCGGCTTCATCAACAAGCTGATCAACAAGAAGGTGGCAAAGGAGCTTATTTCGCACCTTTCCAGCCAGGTCGGCAACGTCGAGACCGCGAAGTTCCTGGACAACATCAAGGAGGTCGGGTTCAGCTACGCCATGAGGGGCGGCCTCTCCATCGGCCTGTCCGACGCGATCGTGCCGGAGACCAAGGTCAGGCACATCAAGAACGCACAGCGCGACAGCACCAAGGTCATCAAGGAGTACAACCGCGGCACGCTGACCGACAACGAGCGCTACAACCAGATCGTCGACGTCTGGCAGAAGACTTCGAACCTGGTGGCCGACGAATCATACGAAAAGCTCAAGAAGGATCGCGACGGCTTCAACCCGCTCTATATGATGCTCGACTCCGGAGCCCGTGGCTCCAGGGAGCAGGTGAGGCAGCTCACCGGCATGAGGGGTCTGATCGCCCGTCCGCAGAAATCGATGTCCGGCCAGCCTGGCGAGATCATCGAAAACCCGATCATCTCGAACCTCAAGGAGGGACTGACGGTGCTCGAGTACTTCATTTCGACGCACGGTGCCCGTAAGGGTCTTTCCGATACCTCGCTCAAGACGGCTGACGCCGGTTACCTGACGAGGCGTCTGCACGATGTCGCCCAGGACGTGATCGTCACCATCGACGACTGCGGAACCACCCGCGGCCTGCATGTCGAGAGGAACATCGAGGAGGAGACCAGCGGCCAGATCAAGTTCCGCGAGAAGATCAAGGGGCGTGTCGCGACCCGCGACATCGTCGATGTCATAACGGACAATGTGGTCGTCAAGACGGGTGAGATCATCACCGAAGAACTTGCCGACATCATCCAGGAGACCCCCGGAGTCGAAGAGGCGGAGATCCGTTCGGTGCTCACCTGCGAATCCAAGCAGGGCATCTGCTCCAAGTGCTACGGCACGAACCTTTCGGTGCACAAGCTGGTCGAGATCGGTGAAGCGGTCGGCGTCATCGCCGCCCAGTCCATCGGCGAGCCTGGTACCCAGCTGACCCTGCGTACCTTCCACCAGGGCGGTGCGGCACAGGGCGGTATCTCCGAAACCGAGACCAAAGCCTTCTATGAAGGCCAGGTTGAACTCGAGGACGTCAAGAGCGTCGAGCACAGCATCATTACCGAGGACGGCGTCGAGGAGACCCGTCAGATCGTCATCCAGAAGAACGGCAGGCTCAACATCATCGATCCGGATTCCGGTAAGGTGCTGAAGCGCTACGTCGTACCTCACGGTGCCCACATCAACGTGGTGCAGCGCCAGATGGTGCGCAAGGACCAGGTGCTCTTCAGCAGCGAGCCCAACAGCACGCAGATCATCGCTGAAATGCCCGGTGTCGCCAGGTTCATCGATATCGAGAAGGGTGTGACCTACAAGGAGGAGGTCGATCCGCAGACCGGGTTCGCCCAGCATACCATCATCAACTGGCGCTCAAAGCTTCGTGCTTCCGAGACCCGTGAACCGAGGATCGCTATCGTGAGTGAAAACGGCGAGGTGAAGAAGACCTATCCGGTACCGATCAAGTCGAACCTCTACGTCGAGGACGGCCAGAAGCTCCTGCCCGGCGACATCATCGCCAAGGTGCCGAGGAACCTCGACCGCGTCGGAGGCGATATCACGGCCGGCCTTCCGAAGGTCACCGAGCTGTTCGAAGCGCGTATCCCGACCGATCCGGCCATCGTGTCCGAGATCGACGGTTACGTGAGCTTCGGTTCGCAGCGACGGAGCAGCAAGGAGATCAAGGTCAAGAACGACTTTGGTGAAGAGAAGGTCTATTACGTCCAGGTCGGTAAGCACGTGCTTGCCACCGAAGGCGACGAGGTAAAGGCCGGCGATCCGATGACCGACGGTGCGGTCTCCCCGCAGGACATCCTGCGTATCCAGGGCCCGAACGCCGTGCAGCAGTACCTGGTCAACGAGATCCAGAAGGTCTACCAGATCAACGCCGGTGTCGAAATCAACGACAAGCACCTTGAGGTGATTGTGCGCCAGATGCTGCAGAAGGTCCGCGTCGAGGAGCCTGGCGATACCGAACTGCTTCCCGGAGACCTGATCGACAGGAGCGCTTTTGTCGAGGCAAACGAGTCCGTTGCCGAGAAGGTCCGCGTGACCGACAGGGGCGATGCTCCGGCAAGGATACAGGATGGACAGCTCTACAAGATGCGCGACATCACCAAGCTGAATCGCGAACTGCGCAGGAACAGCAAGATTCTGGTCTCTTTCGAGCCTGCACTGCAGGCGACATCGCACCCGGTGCTGCTCGGCATTACCAGTGCCGCCCTCCAGACGGAGAGCGTCATCTCCGCGGCTTCGTTCCAGGAGACGACGAAGGTGCTGACCGATGCTGCCGTAGCCGGCAAGATCGACTACCTCGGCGGACTGAAGGAGAACGTCATCGTCGGCAAGCTCATACCTGCCGGAACCGGTCTGAGGAAGTACCGTGCCATCAGGCTCCGCAGCAACGGTGTCGAAGCGGCGGAAGCCGTCGACATCACGGCCGATGGCGAAGCTGGTGCCGGGGAGTCCGGAGCGGAATAACCCCCTCGGAATCGAGAGCAATAAAAAAGCCGCCTCACAAGGGCGGCTTTTTTATTTGCGGGAATGTAAGATATGGACGTTATGGACGAGGTGGACGGAATGGACTTAATGGACCGCCCCATATTCAATAGGGGATTAACCCTTTTGAATTAAGCTCTTACATTTTCTACAATAGCACCGGGCTTCAGCCCGGTGGTGGAAGCACAAATAACAAAGAAAAGCAAAAAGGCTGCCACAGGCAGCCTTTTTGCTTTTCCGGGGAGTATGCTCCCCTTACTTCTTTTCGTAGCGGAAGCTGTCGAGGAAGCTGGTGTCGAATTCGCCGCTGCGGAACACCGGATCGTGCATCACCTGCTTGTGGAAGGGGATGGTGGTCTTGATGCCGACAACAATGAACTCGTCGAGCGCTCGCGACATGCGAGCGATCGCTTCATCCCTGGTGTGCGCCGTGACGATGAGCTTGCCGATCATCGAGTCGTAATTCGACGGCACCACATAGCTCGCATAACAGTGGGAATCAACCCTCACGCCGGGTCCGCCGGGCGTATGGAACACCTGAAGCTCGCCAGGCGAAGGCCTGAAGAGATGCTCGGGATCCTCTGCGTTGATGCGGCATTCGATCGAGTGTCCCCGCGGTGAGAATTTTCTGCTTCCGATGTTGCTTCCGTCCGCGATCTGGATCTGCTCACGGACGATATCGACGTCGTAGCGCTGTTCGGTCACCGGATGCTCTACCTGGATGCGGGTGTTCATCTCCATGAAGTAGAACTTCTTGTGCCTGTCGAGCAGGAACTCGATCGTACCGGCGCCTTCATAGTTGATCGCTTTGGCTGCTGCGACCGCTGCTGCGCCCATTTCAGCCCTCAGCGCCTCGCTGACAACAGGCGAGGGGGTCTCTTCGATGAGTTTCTGGTGGCGTCTCTGAACGGTGCAGTCGCGTTCGCCGAGATGGATGACGTTGCCGTGCTGGTCGGCGAGGATCTGGATTTCGATGTGGCGCGGGTTCTCGAGGAATTTCTCGATGTAGACACCGCTGTTGCCGAACGCCATACCTGCTTCGCTCTGGGCGGTCTTGATATTCTTTTCGAGCTGGCTCTCCTCGTGGACGACCCGCATTCCCTTGCCGCCGCCGCCGGCGGTCGGCTTGATGATGACCGGGTAGCCGACTTTCTTCGCGATTTCGATGGCGTGGGTGACATCCTCGACCAGGCCTGGACTTCCGGGGACGACCGGGACGCCGGCAGCGATCATGGTCGCCTTGGCGGTGTTTTTGTCGCCCATCTTGTTGATCATCTCAGCCGATGGGCCGATGAACTTGATATTCGACGAGTGGCAGACTTCGGAGAAGTCGGCGTTTTCGGCAAGGAAACCATAACCGGGATGGATTGCATCGGCATTGGTGACCTCGGCGGCGGCGATGATGCGTGGCATGTTCAGGTAGCTTTCCCTGGACAGCGGCGGACCGATGCAGACGGCTTCGTCTGCATACTTGACATGGAGAGAGTCGGCATCGACCGTCGAGTAGACGGCTACCGTGCTGATCCCCATCTCGCGGCAGGTATGCATGACGCGCAATGCGATTTCACCGCGGTTCGCTATGAGTATTTTTTTGAACAAGGTTTATTTCGGCTTGATGGTTATGGCTTGACTCGGAACAGGACCTGATTGTACTCGACAGGCTGGCCGTTTTCGACGAGGATGTCGACGATGGTTCCCGAAACTTCAGCCTCGATTTCATTCATCAGCTTCATGGCTTCGATGATGCAGAGCGCGTCACCTGACTTGATCTTGTCACCGGCGCTGACGAATGCAGGAGAGTCAGGCGATGGGGAGCGGTAGAAGGTGCCGACGATCGGAGAGCGGATTTCAAGCAGATCGGAGGCGGCGGGTGCCGGTGCGGCAACCTGGGCCGGGACGGACTGTTCCGGGGCGGCGGCACGCTGCACGGGCTGCGCGGCCGGAGCTGCCTGATAGACGACCGCAGCCTTGCTGCTGGTCCTTCTCAGGGTTATTTCGGACTCGCCCTCCTTGATGATCATTTCGTCGAGATCGGATGCATTGATGATCTCGACAAGATGCTGGATTTCCTTGAGGTTCATGTTTGTAGACTTAATGGTTTAAGCGCGCGTTACTGAAAATGCTCGTGAAAAAAAATCACTTTTTTACTCTCTCCATATAATCTCCGCTTCTGGTGTCGATGCGGATGATGCTGCCGGTCTGAATGAACATCGGCACGTTGACCTCGGCTCCGGTTTCGACGATCGCCGGCTTGGTTCCGCTGGTGGCCCGGTCGTCCTTGCTTGCAGGGCTGGTCTCGGTGACCTCCAGATCGATGAAGGTCGGCAGTTCGACCTCGAGGATGCTGCCGTCGTCGGCAAAGACGATGTCGACCGTGATGCCGTCCTTGATGAAGCGCGATGCAGAACCGAGGGCGAGTTCGGGAACGTTGATCTGGTCAAAGGTTTCGTTGTCCATCATCACATAGTCGCTGCCGTCCCGGTAAAGGTACTGGTATTTCTTTCTTTCCGTGACGATCACGTCGACAGACTCGCTTGCGCTGAAGCGGTACTCGACGTTGCGGCCGGTCTTGAGGTTTTTCATGTTGGCCTGATAAAAGGCGCGGAGGTTGCCAGGGGTACGATGGATGAGGCTTTCGATGCTGTGCGGCTCACCTTTCCAGCGGATGATCGAGCCTCTTGAAACGTTGCTGATAGAAACCATTGATGAACAGGTCAGATGGGCGATACCCGGATTGGAGTCTGAATATCGATGTTGAAAAGAATAATGAAACCCAATATAATACAGACGGTTCTGAATAGCAACGACGAGCTGTAACCCGCGACAGGCCTGTGTAAAAACAAATTGCATGTTTGTTACGCAGTCTTTAAATTGATCCAATGTAGTTCAACGAAACAGGTAACGTGTTTTTCCTCCAATTAAAAAATACTTCCTATGTCAAAAGCAGAATTAGTAGAGAAGATTGCCTCGCAGGCAGGGCTGACCAAAGCCGATGCGGAAAGGGCTGTAAATGCATTTATCAACGTCGTGACTTCGACCCTCAAAGGTGGAGATGACGTGACCCTCGTCGGCTTCGGCACCTTCACTACCGGTGACAGGGCAGCTCGCCAGGGCCGCAATCCCCAGACCGGCAAGACGATTACCATTGCCGCGAAGAAAGTGGTCAAGTTCAAGCCCGGCAAGGCTCTCAAGGAAGAGGTTGGCGGTTGATCCGTTCATTTTCGGGAAACGCAATCGATTTGACAAAGTCCATCTTCGCTGCTGCGGTGATGGACTTTTTTTATAACAGGAGGCACCTCCATGAACATGCGGAGCTGGTGTTCGAGGTACCCGAAAGAGTTCAACCATGCCTGCCAAAGTAGTTCTTGATTTTGAAAAACCCCTCTTCGAACTCGAAGAGAAGCTCGCCGAGATGAGGGTTTACCTGAAAAGCGCCCCAGCGGAATCTTCGAACGATGGGGAGGCTGGTTTGCGTCGCGAGATCGAAATCCTCGAATCGAAGGTTGAATCGCTTCGCAAGACGATCTACAAAAACCTGACCAGGTGGCAGAAGGTTCAGCTTGCCCGCCACCCGGAGCGCCCCTATACGCTCGACTACATCTACATGATGACCAAGGATTTCGTCGAACTGAAAGGCGACCGTCATTTCAAGGACGACAAGGCCATCATCGGCGGGTTTGCGCGTATCGAGGATGCCGATACAGGATATTCCCAGAGTGTCATGGTGATCGGTCACCAGAAAGGGCGCGACACCAAATCGAACCTCTTCCGCAACTTCGGCATGGCCCAGCCCGAAGGGTACCGCAAGGCACTCCGGCTCATGAAGCTGGCCGAGAAGTTCCGCAGGCCGGTCATCACCCTCATCGACACTCCGGGTGCGTTTCCCGGCCTCGAAGCCGAGGAGCGTGGACAGGCCGAGGCGATCGCCAGAAACCTTTATGAGATGGCCTCGCTGAAGGTGCCGATCATCTGCGTCATCATCGGTGAGGGGGCCAGCGGCGGTGCCATCGGCATCGGTGTCGGCAACAGGATACTCATGGCCGAAAACGCCTGGTACTCGGTGATTTCGCCTGAAAGCTGCTCATCAATCCTCTGGAGAAGCTGGAACTACAAGGAGCAGGCCGCGGAAGCCCTGAGGTTGACCGCCGAGGACCTGCTTGAGCAGAAGCTCATCGACAGGATCGTGCCGGAGCCGCTCGGCGGTGCGCATCATGATCCCGAAACCATGGCCGGCACCCTCAAGTTCTTCCTTATCGAAGAGTTGCGGGAACTTATGAAAAAAGAGCCGTCCGCACTCGTCGACGAACGGGTGGAGAAGTTTTCAGCCATGGGTGTTTTCAGGGAAGGAGAGTAGTTTCCCGTAGAGCGTAAGCAACGCAGGAATACGAAAAAAGCCGGCTGAGGAGCCGGCTTTTTTCGTGTCTTCATTTCGGGATCTCATTTGATCACGTAGGAGCTGTCTCCCCTGAGCAACTCCTCCATGGTGCCTTCCCCATGCTCCTGGGCGTGGGCGATCTGCTCAGTGAGGGCATCTTCGTAGGGCATGCGGTCCTCCACGTAGAAGACGCCGAACGGCCTGGGCAGGAAGTCTTCGACCAGGAACGGGTCGTCGAAGAAACGGGAGAGCAGGTTTGCCTTGAAACTGTCGCGCTCGTCATGGATCCACAGGTCGTTTTCGGTATAGCCGCCCTCGAAAAGGTCGACCACGACCGGTTTGGACCCGTCGAGCTTTACACCCTTCTGACGGAACTTGCCGAACACCAGCGGTTTTTCGTGCTCGACGTAGACGGTGTTCTCGTCCTTGTTCTCCTGGCCGGCAAAGGCTGCAAAGGCGCTGTTGTTGAAGATCGGGCAGTTCTGGTAGATCTCGACCAGCGAGGTTCCCCTGTGCAACGCAGCACGGTTCAGGATCGAACGAAGGAACTTGCCGTCGCGGTCAAGCGCCCTGGCAAAGAAGGTGCTTCCGGCTCCGAGGGAGAGCGCAGCCGTGTTGAAGGGGTGATCGATGACGCCCGAAGGTGAGGTCACGGTTTTCAGTCCGGCCTTGGTGGTCGGCGAGTACTGTCCCTTGGTGAGTCCGTAGATCTCGTTGTTGAACAGGATCACGTTCAGGTCGAGGTTCCTTCTCAGTGTATGGATGAAGTGGTTGCCGCCGATCGACAGCGCGTCGCCGTCGCCGGTCGCCACCCAGACGCTGAGCTCCGGGCGCGAGGTTTTCAGGCCGGAAGCCATCGGCAGGGCGCGGCCATGGATGCCGTGCACACCGTAGGTCGCCATGTAATAGGGCAGGCGTGACGAGCAGCCGATGCCGGAGATGAAAACAACGTTTTCAGGTGAGACGCCCAGATCGGGCATGACGTTCTTGAGCTGCTGGAGCACGGCGTGGTCGCCGCAGCCGGGGCACCATTTCGGTTCCTGGTCGGATGCGAAATCCTTTGCGGTAAGCAGCGGCCGTGAGGCAAATGATGTATCGATATCGGTCATGGGTCAGTGCTCCTTGATAAGGTCAGTGATTTTTGCCAGAATTTCCATTTCGTTGAACGGCAGGCCCTTGACTTTCGTGAAGCTTACGGGCGCGAACAGGAACTTGTCCCTGATCAGATGGACGAGCTGCCCGTAGTTGTTCTCGGGAATCAGCACCGTCTTGTAGTTGCCCATCAGTTCGGCGAGGTTCTTCGGGAAGGGGTTGAGGTAACGAAGGTGTGCGTGAGCCACGCTGTACCCCAATCCGAGAGCCTGTTCGACTGCGGTCTTGATCGCCCCGTAAGAGGAGCCCCATCCGAGGATCAGCAGGTCGCCCTTCTCCGGACCGTTGTCGAGCGTCTGCAGCGGTATGCTGTCGGCGATTCTTTCGATCTTTTCGGCGCGCAGCCTGGTCATCAGTTCGTGGTTGTCAGGGTCAGTCGACACGTGACCGGTTTCGTGCTGTTTCTCAAGGCCTCCGATACGGTGCTCGAGCCCCTTCGTGCCGGGGATGGCCCACGGGCGGACATGGCGTTCATCTCGCTTGTAGGGCAGGAACGGCGCGTCTTCCGGATTCCTTTCCGGTGAGAATCTCGGGTTGATGTCGCTGAGGTTTTCTTCTGACTCGACCTTCCATGGCTCGGAGCTGAGCGCGAGGTAACCGTCGGTGAGGCACATGACCGGAGTCATATGCTCGACAGCGATCCTCGATGCTTCGTAGGTCGTATAGAAACAGTCCACTGGAGAGTAGGCGGCCACGATGGGCATCGGGGCGTCGCCGTGGCGTCCGTACATCGCCATCATCAGGTCGGACTGCTCAGGCTTGGTCGGCAGGCCGGTCGAAGGGCCGCCGCGCTGGACGTTGATTACCACGAGCGGCAGTTCGAGGATGACGGCGAGGCCGAGGGCTTCGGTCTTCAGGGCGAGGCCCGGTCCCGAGGTGTTGGTGGCTGCCAGGGCGCCGCCGTAAGCTGCGCCGATCGAGGAGACCACGCCGGCGATTTCGTCTTCGGCCTGGAAGGTCTTGACACCGAATTTCTTCATCTTGGCGAGGGTCTGCAGGATCTCCGTTGCCGGGGTGATCGGGTAGGAGCCGAGGAAGAGTTCGAGTCCCGCCTTCTTGGCTGCAGCCGTCAGGCCGATGGCGCATGCCTCGTTGCCGGTGACGCGGCGATAGGTGCCGTGCTGTTTTGTGGGCGAGATGTCGAAGCGGCCGAGGTTGGCGAAGATTTCGGTTTCATCGCCGAAGAAGTAACCCGCCTTGATAGCCCGGATATTGGCCTCGGCGATCGTTGCATTCTTGCCGAACTTGGCGTGCAGCATTTCGACCGTGATGTCGATCGGAAGGCTGTAGAGCCAGTAGAGCAGGCCCAGGATGAACATGTTCTTGCAGCGGTCGATCTCCTTTGTGCTCAGTCCGCTCTCCTTGAGGGCCTCCCTGGTGAGCTGGAGCACCGGAACCGGAAAGACGATATAGTTGCTGAGCGTGCCGTCCTCGAGGGGATTGGCCTCTTCAGCCTGATAGCCGGCAAGGCGCAGGTTCTTCTCGTCGAACCCATCAGTGCAGGCGATGATGATGCCGCCACGGTGCAGGTCCTTCAGGTTCGCCTTGAGCGCAGCGGCATTCATGGCGATCATGACGTCGAAGCGAGCGCCCGGTGTATAGACCGGCTTGCTGCCGAACTGCAGCTGGAACCCGGACACGCCGGCGATCGTGCCGGCAGGGGCCCTGATCTCGGAAGGGAAATTCGGAAATGTATTCAGGTCGGCACCGTAGACTGCCACCGTATTGGCAAACTGGGTACCGGTCAACTGCATTCCGTCACCGGAATCTCCAGCAAACAGAACGGAGACGCTGATTTTCGGCGTGACCGTAAATTTGGTGGTTGAACTGATAGGTTCACTCATGGCAAGAAGTTATTTGCTTGACGAAATAGTGTAAGCGGCGATAAATCCCCCCTGCCAAAGTTCGATACTTCTTTGACGTGTGGTGTGGCAAATGGAGAAATCTACGGACCGGTGGGTATGAGAAGACAATAAAAACCCGATGCAGTCTTCTGCATTAAAATCAATATCACCGTAACAGCGGCACGATGCAAGAGTCCGGGCCGGTCGGGTTATG
>CAIYTH010000006.1 GCA_903929135.1 uncultured Chlorobiales bacterium | reverse complement strand
TGATGAGGCCCGTCGTCGGACGCACTATGCCTCCGGCATACCAGATCCGGCCAGGATCGTCCATGTAGAGAATCTTGGGTACCGCAATGCCTGTGCTGGCGTCCTGAAGGGCGTCGACAAGCGGACCGAGAAACCCGGGATCGACAACCGTGTCGTTGTTCAGGAAAACGACCGTATCGAAACCGCGGCCGCGAATGGAGCCGAATCCGGCATTGTTGCCTCTGGCAAACCCGAGATTTTCCGGCAGCTCAAGCACCTCGACATCGGGAAACGCCGATCGCACAAGCCTGACTGACTGATCGGTGGAGCCATTATCGACCACGATCGTCGTGAACTCAGGACTCCGGACCTTCGAGAGCGATGAAAGGCAGACGAGTGTGTCTGACGCGCCGTTCCAGTTCAGCACGATGACCGCGATACGGCTGCCCGTCATGCCGCACCCCCTGTGCATATTTCGAGAAAAGCCGCCGCCTCTCCGGTGAACGCTTTCCAGGACATCGCTGTACGCGACTCTTCAAAACCCTGCTGAAATGAAATCATATCCCTTTCGTTGAAAAATTCGAGAATACCCTCGGCAAGCGCCGAAGGCCCCTGATGTTCGACAATCCATCCTGTCCGGCCGTGACGGATCTGTGCGCCAAGTGCACCGGCATCACAGGCGATGACCGGAACCCCGTGTCCAACCGCCAGGGGCACGATGCCCGACTGTGAGGCCGACCGGTAAGGCAGCACCACGGCATCGGCGGAAGCAAAGAGCGTGCTCACCCGCTCCGCCGGCACATAACCGGGCTGAATATCGACGCTGCCGGCAATACCGAGACGCCGGGCAAGCTCCCGGAACCGGGCAACATCGAGAATGAACTCGCCCGACACGACAAGCCGGACCGAAGGGTCCTGCTTGAGAACGATGGCCATGGCCTCGAAGAGCGTATCCAGCCCCTTGTACTCACGCACATAGCCAAAAAACAGCAGAACCTTCGACGTCTGGGCCAGGCCCATCCTGCGCCTCGCATCCTGCTTTGACGGCACAACTCCCTGTGGCTCATAGAGTGGATGAAACAGGGTCGCTGTGCTGGATCCGGCAGAAAAGGCCGCGAGCTCACGGCTGACGCTCTCCGACAGGGTGATGAATCCGTCCGAGGAGGCAACCAGCAGGCGCTTCAGCAGCTTTTCGCCCGGAAGCTTTTCATGGGAGGTGAAGTTATGGAGCAGGACGACAGTTTTCCGGCCGCTCAAACGCCTCATGACCGCACAAAGCGGCGCAAGAAGCCCTGTCCAGTAGGCCACAACAATGACATCAGGTTTGAGCTGCCTGATGAGGCTGGCCGTCCTGAACCAGGTAAGAGGATTCATGAGATCAAGAAAAAAAGGCGATGCAGGACATTCTCCCGCCCCGGACTCCATGGCTGTACGCCCCGACAGAAGCCAGCGGGGATAAAGTCTCCTGAATGGAACCGCAATCACCTCGATGCCGGTCTCTTCGAAAGCCGTCTGGAGACGGCTGCTGAACCGTGCGATCCCCCCCTTCAGCGGAGGAAACGGACTGACGAGCGCT
>CAIYTH010000005.1 GCA_903929135.1 uncultured Chlorobiales bacterium | reverse complement strand
GTGCTGAAGAAAATGGTCAGGAAGAGGTTGATCATGCCTTTCTGCGCAAACTTCGTGCAGATTTCCACAACCTTCTTGCTGTCCTCGGTCGAGGCCCTTTCAACGCCTTCAAGCTTGATGTTCTTCTTGATGAACTCGACGGCATAGTAGGCGCCGGTCGTCACGGCATTCATCGAGGCACCGGTAAACCAGTAGATCACCGCACCGCCCATCAGCAGGCCCAGCAGGAAAGGCGGCCACAGGATGGAGAGCTTTCCGATCGCCACGGTGTTCGTCAGGCCGCCGGTCAGGATCATGATGATCGAGAAAATCATGGTCGTCGAACCGACCACGGCCGTACCGATAAGCACCGGTTTTGCCGTCGCCTTGAAGGTATTGCCGGCACCGTCGTTGGCTTCGAGGTAACGCTTGGCGTTGTCGAAGTCAGGCTGGAAGCCGAATTCACTCTGGATTTTCTGCTTGATGTTCGGAATGGTTTCGATCAGCGAAAGCTCATAGACCGACTGTGCGTTATCGGTAACCGGGCCATAGGAGTCGACTGCGATGGTGACCGGGCCCATGCTGAGGAAGCCGAAGGCCACAAGGCCGAAGGCGAACACGGAAGGAGCGAGCATCATGACGTCAAGCCCGAGTGTGCTGAAGCCGAAGGCCGCGCCCATGAGCACGATGATCGCAAGACCCATCCAGTAGGCGCTGAAGTTGCCGGCAACAAGACCGGAAAGGATGTTCAGCGCAGCACCGCCCTCCTTGGAACACTGCACCACATTCCGGACAAAGGCGCATTCGGTAGAGGTGAACCTGTTGACCAGTTCGGGAATGAGCGCACCGGCAATCGTACCGCACGTGATGATCGAAGCGAGCTTCCACCACATGGTGCCGTCGCCCAGCTGTGCGATGAGCATGTAAGAAGCGATGTAGGTCAGGATGATGGAAACGATGGAGGTAAGCCACACCAGCGTGATCAGCGGCTTCTCGAAGTTCATTTCGGTTACGTTGGAGTACTTCATCTTTGCAAATGCATCATTGACCCAGTATGAGAGTGCGCTTGCAAAAATCATGACGAGACGCATCCCGAAAATCCAGACGAGCAGCGACACCTGGATCGAAGGATCCTTGATGGCAAGCAGGATGAAGGAGATCAGGGCCACGCCGGTCACGCCGTAGGTCTCGAAACCGTCGGCGGTAGGACCGACAGAGTCACCGGCGTTGTCACCGGTACAGTCGGCGATAACGCCGGGGTTACGGGCGTCATCTTCCTTGATCTTGAAAACGATCTTCATCAGGTCGGAACCGATATCGGCAATCTTGGTGAAGATACCGCCGGCGATACGAAGCACGGAGGCGCCGAGCGATTCACCGATCGCGAAACCGATGAAACAGGGGCCTGCATAGTCGGCCGGAACGAAGAGCAGGATGCAGAGCATCACGAACAGCTCGATGCTGATGAGCAGCATGCCGATGCTCATGCCGGCACGAAGAGGAATGGCGTAGGTCGGGAAAGGCTTGCCGCCGAGGCTGGCGAAAGCGGTGCGGGAGTTGGCGAAGGTGTTGATCCTCATGCCGAACCATGCCACCGTGTAGCTGCCGGCTATGCCGAGCAGACTGCAACCCAGGATGAATACGACCTTGACAGGCTCAAGATGGTTGAGTCCTCCGAAATAGGCAACAATGATAGCGGCGACAAGAGCCCATAGGATAATAATGAACTTACCCTGGGTGATAAGATAGGTTTTGCAGGTCTCGTAGATCAGGTCACTGATCTCTTTCATGGCACTGTGAACAGGAAGATCGTGGATCGCCTTGTACTGAATCACACCGAACACCATACCGAACAGACATACCGCAAGGCCGTAGAGCAACAAGGTGTGCCCCGGGATGCCTCCGAGAAAGGTTACCGAACTCAAATCCGGCAATACCAGATCGGCTTCGCTCGCAAACGCTTGTGACGATTGCAGCATCAGCCCAAGTCCAGCCAGTGCCGATCCGGCCCTGACGAACCATCTTACTTTGCTTGGTTGTTTCATTTGCTCTGTTATTTCGCTGATTTACTGGATTACAGAAAAGCTGCTGCCAGCAGGAACTTGTAACGCTGACAAAGAACAGACCCTGCCGAAAAACAGGTTTGGTTAAATTAGTATCTTTTTCCCGTAACTCATCATGAAAACATCAAAAGGCCCCCAAAACAGTAACGCCGGAATGCGCGTTTCCAGCCTGACCGCCCGAGGAAAACAGGGTCGATAAACCCTTGATTTCCATAATTTTCCACTGACGGAAGATGCATGAAGCTGCCTGGGCAGTGCATCTTTTTGCAGCCTGTTGCCATTTCCGCTCCTTCGCTGCTATATTCACGTTCTGTTTTCCCTGAATGCCCAACTGTATCACCATGAAACTTATCGTCGGCCTCGGAAACCCGGAATCAAGGTATGCCGGCACCAGGCACAACATCGGATTCGACGTGGTCGACCATCTCGCCAGGAGGCATGGCGGGGCATTCTCATCGGGAAGGGGTAATTATCATTTCGCAAAGATCGCATGTCCAGGCGGACCGCTCATCCTGGTCAAGCCCATGACCTACATGAACCTCTCGGGCCAGGCCGTCGTGGCAGCCATGAATTTCTACAAGATCCCGCGCGAGGAGCTGCTCGTCATCTGCGACGACGTGAATATTCCGCTTGGTTCGATCCGGATCAGGGCAAAAGGGTCGGCAGGAGGTCAGAACGGATTGAAAAACATCATCCTCTGCCTCGGGAGCGAAGAGTTCGCAAGGCTTCGGGTAGGGATCGGCCAGGAGCGGATTACCGGTTCGCTCTCCAGCTTCGTGCTCTCGAAATTCAACGAGGAGGAGAGGACGACCGTCGACAGGGTCATCTCCGTTTGCCATGACGCCGTGCTCGGTTTCGCCTCACTGGGCGTCGGGCAGACCATGACGGACTTCAACAGGGCGGGAATTTAGCGGCAGCCGAAAAGGAACCGACCTCAGCAGGGAGCCATTTCAGGGATGTACGGCATGGTTTCATGACGCACTTTGGCGCTGATGTTCTTCAGGAAAAAGATCGCCCTGGCATTGAACTCTTTTGGCTGGTCGATATTGCAGACATGGCCCGAATTGCGGATCACCTCAAGGTAGGAGTTGGTGTGGCGGGTAACGATGAATTCGACCGGCGGAAGGAACATGTAGTCCTCTTCACCCATCAGGTAGAGGGTCGGAATCCCGGTATCCTTCTCCTCGAAGTATTTCAGCAGCGGGTTGATCTCGTAGGTGAGCTTGAACCAGCGCATGAACTCCTTCTGCGCCACTTTCTTGGCCTCGTTCACGAAAAGGGTGCGTGACTGCCGATGCCTTGCCTTAGGCATGATGATCCAGGCGAAAAAGCTGTAGAGCCACATGTAGGGAACCATCCGCTTGAACATGTTGCCGACCGCCACGAGCACTTTGGCCCTGACGTTCAGCCTGATGATCGCCCCGCCCATGATCATCGATTCGACACGATCGGGGGCCAGCTCGCTCATGTTCCTGATCAGGATCGTACCCAGCGAGATGCCTACGAAGTGCGCTTTCTGTATCCCGAGTTCGTCGAGCACCTCGATGATGTCCCGGGTGATGTCCTCGAAATTGTAGTGATGCTCCTCTTTCGTCGGCACCGTCTGCTTCGACTTCCCGTGCCCGCGAAGGTCGACGAGCAGGACATTGAAATACTTGACGAACTCCTTGATCTGCATGAACCAGATCGAAGAGCTGCCTCCAGCTCCATGTACGAATACCACCCACGGTGCCTCTTTCGAGATCTCATGTGTTTTGTAGTGGAGCATAGAACTTCTGTATTTGAAATAACGAAAAATCAATATAAGATAAACAACCCGATCCAGCTCACAAAGTTCACCCGCCTGTTCGAAAAATCCTGACGCATTCGAAAAGGGCCACCCCGGCTGCAACGGCGACGTTCAGGGAGTGCTTCGTGCCATACTGCGGAATCTCAAGGACATCGTCACAGATGGCCAGCAGATCGTCGCCGATGCCATCCACTTCGTTGCCGACGATCAGGGCAGCCGGGAAATCCCCCGGTTTGAGAGCGGTATATGGCCGGCTGTTTTCGGCGATCTCAAGGCCGAAAACACGTTTCCCCTCCCCTTTCAACCGGTCAACGGCTTCAACCGGATCCTCACAATACTCCCAGCACACGGTCTCCTGCGCTCCGAGCGCGACCTTGTCGATCTCCTTCCTGGGCGGCCTGGCCGTATAGCCAGTAATGACGATCTTTTCAATTCCGGCGGCATCGGCACTCCTGAACATCGCGCCGACGTTCCACATGCTCCTGATATTGTACAGCACGAGCGTAATCGGATGACGTTGAGAACCGGCGTGATCTGCGAGGCTCAGGCGCCCCATCTCATGCCCTTCGAGCTGCCGGAAGGAACCCATGGTCAGCTTTCCGCAAGCAATTCGAGCAACCGGTCGTTCTCCTCACGAAGCCCGACGTTGAACCTCAGGCAGTTCTCCATGAGCGGGTAACCCGACACATTCCTGACCAGCACACCCTTCTCTTTCAGTCCGGAAAATACCTTCATGGCATTGTCCACCCTGATGATAAGGAAATTGGTATCGCTTTCGAACAGATGAACCCCGTCGATATCGAGCAGGGCGCCGGAGAGACGGGCTCTCTCCGCGAGGATGTAACTCACGGCCTCGTTGACCAGCGAATAGTTCTGAAGCACCCGGATCAGGGTGATCTCGGCCAGCCTTCCGGATGCGAACGGAATCTTCGGTTTGGTGATCTCTCCCATCAGTGCCGGGTTCGACATGGCGAAGCCGATCCGCATTCCGGCAAGGGCAAGCGCCTTGGACATGGTGCGCAGCACGATAAGGTTCGGATACCGTGCAATCAGGTCGATGGCCGACTGTTCCTTCGAAAATTCGATATATGCCTCGTCGATCAGCACGATTGCATCTGCCGCTTCGAGGATACGCTCGACCTCCCCATGCGACAGCGACTTTCCTGTCGGATTGTTGGGGGTTGAGAGTACGATGAAATCCACCTTTTCACGAGCCGCAGCAGCGATGATCGCATCGACGTCGAATTCAAGGCCTGGCCGCATGGGCACCGTCACCACCTCCGCCTGCAGCAGCAGGGCTATTTTCTCATAAAGTGAAAAGGAGGGCTGGGGAATGAGCGCCTTCCGGCCGGCGCCGAGACATGCCATGAAGATGGTGTAGAGCATCTCGTTCGAGCCGTTGCTCATGATCACCGAATCGGTCGGGATGCCGAGGAAAGAGGCATAAGCCTCCATCCCGCGGTAGGGGAGAATGTCGGGATAGCGGTTCCATGGCTCGTCCCTGAACTCTTCGAGAATCTGTTCCTTCAGCCACAGGGGAAGGTCGAACGGGCTTTCGTTCTTGTTAAGCTTGACCTCGGCCTCCTGGCCTCCTTCTACTTTATAGACCCCGATATTCCTCAAGGCCGGATTGAGAAGCTCTCTGAAATCTCTTTTCATGGTGCCGGAAACTCCAGTTTGTCGATGATGCAAAACGGCAAGGCACCCCGGCGCCCGCCCGGGGAAAAGAAGTAACAAACATTTTTCTGAAAAAAACATAAAAAAAACTGGACACGACCCTTTTTTTTATCTACATTTAAACAGGACAAAAATTATCCAATTTCAGGAGGCCACATGATACAGATCAAGAAAACACCAATGGATCTCATAGACGACATCTACAGCCTTGCCTACTGGATGACCGGTAGCGAGAAAGCTTCTGAAGAACTGGTGAGCTGCACCTATCTCAATACAGACATGGAAGCGCCGGATACTGAGATTATCAGGACATTCAGGGGATGCTACATCGATGCCTACGGTCAGGCGGCAGACCTCGACATCAGGGAGAGTGCAGGCATCGCCAAAGGAATAATGGATTCGGTTCGCCAATGGACTGCCGACATCAAGCTCTCGGTCCTGCTCTCGGAAATCTCGGGACTCAAGCATGCACAGATTGCGGATATCATCGGCAAACCGGTCGAAACGGTGCGCCTGTGGCTCTTCTGGGGACGCAAGCTCCTCGTCAATGACCGGCTGCTGAAGGCAACCGCCTGACTCCTTACAGAATTTCGCCTCAACACTCGGAAGGCCGGTTTCACCTGAGACCGGCCTTTTGTTTTCCCCGTTCCCGCCGTATATTTTTGCAGGTAATAAACTTCAACTTGCTTTCATGATCATTATCACCGGCGGGGCCGGGTTCATCGGGAGCGCCATGCTCTGGGAACTCAACCGCCACGGCATCGAAGATGCGCTGATTGTCGATGACCTTGGCCAGGCATCGGAGAACAAATGGCTCAACCTCAGGGGTCTCCGCTTCGCCGATTTCATCCATAAGGACGACCTCCCTTACCTGCTCGATCACGACCGCATCGACGGTGTCGACGCCGTCATCCACATGGGGGCGATCAGCGCGACGACCGAACAGGACGCAAGCCTACTGATGAGCAACAACTACGAATATTCCAAGATGCTCGCCTCGTGGTGCGCAGAGCAGTCGGTCCGGTTCATCTACGCATCGAGCGCCGCGACCTTCGGCGACGGCTCGGCCGGGTATTCCGACGGCACCGATGCGATCGACCGCCTGAGGCCGCTGAACATGTACGGCTACTCCAAGCAGCTTTTCGACCGGTGGGCCCTGCAGAACGGAATCCTGGAGCATGCGGCCGGGCTGAAGTTCTACAACGTCTACGGACCGAACGAATATCACAAGGGTGACATGACCAGCGTGGTGTTCAAGGCGTTCAACCAGATCCGTGAGAACGGCAGCGTGAAGCTCTTCAAGTCGCACCGCCCCGAATACCGAGACGGAGAACAGCTGCGTGATTTCGTCTACGTGAAGGACTGCACCGGAATCATGAAATGGCTGCTCGACACACCGTCTGCGACCGGCCTTTTCAATATCGGCACCGGACAGGCAAGAAGCTTCAGGGACCTTGCGGGGGCGACCTTCGCAGCCATGGGCATCCCCGAATCGATCACCTACGTTCCGATGCCCGAAACCATTCGCGACAAGTACCAGTATTACACCTGCGCCGACTGCGACCATCTTCGCCGGGCAGGATACGCCGCCCCGATGACCGGACTCGAGGATGGCGTGCGCGACTACGTGTGCAACCACCTTGCCACGGATGCCCCGCATCTGGACACCGCCGGCATACGGCAAAACCCTTTATCAAGGAGCAAACCAGTTGACTGAAAAAGCGATCGAGTTCGAAGGCATCGAACCCGTCATCATCTTCGGGCCCTACGACAGCTACATCAGGAAACTGCGCGAGGCTTTCCCTGACCTGCAGATCAACGCCCGGGGAACGAAAATCACCATGAAGGGTGATGAACCGGACATCGCGGCCGTCGAGAAGATAATCAGGGAGATGCTCTTCCTCGCCGACCAGCATGGTGAAGTTCTGGATAATGACGTCAACGCCCTGGTCAGCCTGGCGCTCTCGCCGGTCTCCCGTCCTTCGACGTCCCTTGGCGACAAGGACGTGATCGTCGAAACCAAGGATTACGTCGTCAAGGCCAAAACCGACGGACAGCGCAGGATGGTTGCCGAAGCGAGGAGCAACGACATCGTTTTCGCCATCGGCCCTGCAGGCACCGGCAAAACCTATACCGCCGTGGCGATCGCCGTCGCGGCCTGGAAGGCAAAGACCATCAAGCGCATCGTGCTGGCACGCCCTGCCGTCGAGGCCGGGGAGAGCCTCGGGTTCCTGCCGGGCGACCTCGCCCAGAAGATCGACCCCTATCTTCGCCCGCTCTACGACGCCCTGCAGGACATGCTGACTGCCGAAAAACTCAAGTTCCTGACCGAACGCCGGGTCATCGAAATCGTGCCGCTGGCCTACATGAGGGGCCGGACGCTCAACAACTCGTTCATCATCCTCGACGAGGCGCAGAACGCTTCCAGCAAGCAGATGATGATGTGCCTCACCAGGCTGGGCGTCAATTCGAAAGCCATCATCACCGGAGATGTCACCCAGGTGGACCTTCCGAAGGAGATGGAGTCCGGACTCGCCAACGCCCGGCAGATCCTGAACGGCATCAAAGGGATCAGCTTCGTTTTCCTGGACAAGTCCGATGTCGTCCGGCACAAGCTTGTCAAGGACATCATCAGCGCTTATGAACGTCATGAGGAGGGGGACAGGCAGGGCTCTCCAGGCAAGGAACTTTGACCCGAACGACCCGGTTTGATTGAGAAGCAGTCGACATTGCTGCACAATCGAAACTTCTTTTCAACTTTCAACAGGAGCCATCCATGCCACACCGAATTACCGACGATTGCACCTACTGCGGTGCCTGCGAACCCGAGTGCCCGGTCCAGGCGATCTCCCCTGGTGACAGCTACTACGTCATCGACGAAAACGTCTGCGTCGACTGTGCAGGATACCATGATGAGGCTGCGTGCGTCGCCGTCTGTCCGGTCGACTGCATCAACAAGGTATAAGGGTTTTATGTTACGTTGCGGAATCCTCCGAAAAACCGCAGTAAAGTCATTTCGCGTTGTGATGGAGGCCGGGTTTAATTTCTCCTCTCTTTTTTGGGGCTTGAAAAAAAGATTATATTAACTCGACTCCATCGCAATCGTTCTTTCATTTTTTAACACTCAAAGCACGTCGTACAATGGCACTGTATATCACTGAAGAATGCACCTACTGCGGTGCTTGCGAACCCGAATGTCCTGTCACAGCCATCGCTGCCGGCAACGATATCTACGTTATCGACGCCGCGTCATGCACCGAATGCTCCGGCTTTGCCGATGCACCGGCTTGCGTCGCAGTCTGCCCGGCAGAGTGCATCGTTCAGGGTTGATCATAATCCTGCCTTACAATAAAAAAGAGGCCTGCTGAAAACAGGCCTCTTTTTTATTGCTCACTCCGCACGATCACGCTCCCCTGTCCACCATGTTCGCTTTTCCTCAGCACTCATAATCGATCAGCCGCCGCTCCGATGATGCCTCCCCGATGAATGGCTTGAGCGCCTCATGTTCCGGATGTATCTGGTACCCTTCGAGCGCCTCCCTGTCAATGAACTCGGAATAGAGGACGACGTCGGATGAATTGTCCGTGCCGCTGAAATCGAGGCCGACCTCGATGGAGAGCAGCCCCGGTATCCGGCCGTGAAGGGATTCTAACTTCTGCTTGATGATGGCTGCGTTGAGCGCCGAGGAGTTACCATGTGCGACATCCCTGAGACGCCACATGACGATATGCTTGATCATAGGCTTATAAGGAAAAAGGTTAGGGGATGATGCCCCCCGGTGGAAAAGAGTATCGATCAGGATCCGGCGTTTTCAAGGATGCTTCGGGCGGACGCCTCGTCAGCAACAAGGTCGAACGTGCCGATGAACTCCTCGGGCACCCTCCTGGGCCTGCCGGTTTCAGGGTCGACACAGATCCAGAGCGTTTCTGCCCGGGCGATGAGCACGCGATCCTTCTCCCCCCTGGTAACCAGATACATTCTTCGGGACTGGCAGTCCCTTACCGATGCGATCCACGTATGCAGTTCAAGACGATCTCCGGCAAACGCAGGCCTGAGATACTCTATCGTATGGGTGCGGACCACCCATACGGCCCGGCTTTCGCGGTATCGTTCCAGTGTCCATCCTTCCGATGCGGTGTGGGCCGTGGCGGCATCCTGCATCCAGCGGACATATTCGATGTTGCTGACGTGTCCGTTCACATCGATGGCCGACTCCGGCACGGGAAAAGCATGCGTATACACCGCTCTCATCGCATTCGCCTCAGGCCATCGCGGCGTTTGCGGCAGACGGCACAGATGATGAGAGGGCTTCCTTGCGGTGCTTCGGCTTCGCAACCTTAGTCACTTCCCCCGCCCTCTTCTTCTGGCTCATGGCCGAACGGTTCTCACCTCTGGCCCTCTTCCTGGTTTTCCGGGAAGCAGCAGTCCCAGAGACCGGGGCTTTATTCGTCCTCAGTGCCAGCTTCGCTTCTGCCTGACCCTTCCGCCTCGACTTCAGGGCCGCCCTGTTTTCCCTGGGGCTTTTCCGGGCTGACCTGAGGGCCGTCTCCAGTTTTCTCTGCCTCAGCGCCATCTTCACTTCGCTGTAGCCGTTCCGATTGGACAGCAAAGCCACATTCGTATCCTGACGAGCGCCATCGCCTGCCGTTAAGGGCGTTGCCATACCCGCTTCAGTCTGGCGGGCGACCTTCAGCCTGAGGGCCTCAAGCGCCTTTTCACGCTCGACCGCCACCTGCCTTGCAGAATTGCTTTCATCTTCCGGGTCCGGTCGGGAGAGTGCCGGCATCGCCATCCGGTCGTTGCCTCCGGCCACAAAACCCTGGTCGAACATGTTCGACGCGATCGTCCAGCGGTCGCTCTTTGCGTTGAGCATCACCATGAGCAGATCCTTGCGATCCTTGATCGCCCTGGCGACAAGGCATTTGCCGGCACGGTTCGTAAAACCGGTCTTGATGCCGACCGTATAGGGATAGAGTTCGAGAAGCTTGTTATGGGTCTTCAGGGAAAAAGCCCTGCCCGTCGACAACTCCCTGAAGGTCGCCCTGTCGAGCCTTGCGATGCTGTTGAATTCAGGATTCCTGACCGCATGTTCGGTGAGCGTCATCAGATCCCGGGCCGTCGTACGGTTGCCGGCCCAGATGCCTGCGTCGAAACCCGCAGGGTTGGTGAAACGCGAGTTGTTCATGCCGAGGCTCCTCGCCCGTGCGTTCATGGCCGACACGAACAGATCGACGCTGCCGCTGAGATGGATGGCGATGGCAAAGGCTGCATCGTTGCTCGAATTGACCATGGCCGCCTTGACCAGGTCGCGAAGCTGTATCCTGTCACCCGGCCGGAGCCCGGCCTTGGTCGGCTCGACGAGCGTCGCCTCTTTCGGGACCACCACCACTTCGTCCAGGCGACCGCTCTCGATAGCCATGACGCAGGTCATGATCTTGGTGAGGCTTGCCGGTGATACTGCCCGGTCTACATCCTTCGCCATGAGGACGCTCGGGCTGCCGGTCTCCTTGACGATATAGGAAACAACCGGCACCTCCTGCTGCGTCGCGTCAGCCCGTCCATGGAGAACCGGAAGTAGCACGATGGCCAGAAAAAAGCTGAACAGCGCTCTCAGGTTGAACAGATGCCCGAACCGGTGAACCCGGTTGTCGTTGATCCTGCTGCCGGGCATGGGGGCGGCGGATTCCAGGACGTTGTATGACATAGGTGAAGAATCGGTTGACGTATGTTTTGAATTAAGCAAAGCAAACCTGAAAAACCTGAAAAAAACTACGTATCGAACTCCGGCAATGCAGGAGGAGTCACCCTCCGGCACTCGCTTCTCCGGAATTCTCGACTGATCGCTGAAGGTCGAGCGAAGCCAGCAGGGACTGGTAATGGCTGACATCCAGCAGCACGACCGTACTCTTCCCGTATTGGGTCAGCACGAGCGGACGACCGGTCTTCTTCACCTGCCTGACCAGAGAAGCCGTATTGGCCCTGAACTCGGATAATGGCCGTATATCGTTTTCGAGATCGATCCGCTTCATAAAGGACGAAAAAGAGTCATAGATATTGTACGTAATCTTATATCTCATATTGTACGAATTTTTGTACAATTCCAAAAACAGAACAAGCATCCCCCACGGCTGAAGGAGTTTCGACCGCCTGATGATCTCAACGTGAGCTGTTACAGGGAACTATCGTAGGAAGATGAGAGGGTGCCGGCTTCGGAGATCTTCGGCTTTGGCGTCTGCAGGTGAGATGCATCCATCTGCTTGACCTGCATGACCAGCTTCATGGTGTTGGTGACCAGCTCTTTGATCGAACGCTTCACGTAACGGCTCCGGGCAAACCGTTCATAGTTGTGCTCGGTGTCCTCGGCGATCCAGCCCCGGCTCCATCCGACGAAATTGAACGGTGGGAACGTAAAACCAAGATCGGTAAAGAAGGAGTTCAGCTGACCGACAACCCCCTGCACATTGTCCTGTCCGCCGGTCACGATGAACGATGCCACCTTGTTCCTGATGAGTACACGGTCGTTCAGCGTGATCTGGTTCTGGACGCAGTTGAGCCGTTCGGCCATCTTGTAATAGAGCGATGAGGCGTTGCCCCATCTGATCGGGGTAGCCAGGATCACGACATCTGCCCAGAGCACCATCGAGCGGTACAGCTCGTTCATGCCGTCCGCCGGATCCATCTCGGAGATCGAGCAGGGCCAGGTGCAAGCCTGTTCGTGGCGGCTGTAGTAACCTTCGCAGTGACGGAATTCGAGGTCCCGGATGCGGATCATGTTCACCGATGCACCAAATTCCGAGGCTGCGAAATCGAGAGCGGCCTGCAGGGCACTCTCCGAAGTGGAGGGGCGCGGAAGGTCGCGATTCATGTTGGTGGTGGAGATGCCGAGAACGTTGAGCGAGGATGGGTTGGCCAGGTAGTCGAGGTTCCTGAGGTCGGAAAGCGGGTCCTCGTCATGCCCTGCCCTGAAGGCGTCGACGACCGGCTTTTCAGTGACGAAAACCATCCCGTTTTCGATTTTCACGCCATAGACGGCCTGACGGTCCGGATAACCGAACGGGGCCTGTCCGGTCTTCAGGTTATACTGCCATCCATGCCAGGGACAGATGACATACATATCTCCGTCTTCAAGTTTGCGGACGCTCCCCTGTCCGAGGTCGCCGCCCATATGCAGGCAGGCGTGGCCCAGTGCCGTAACGGCCCCTTCGTAGTGAAAAAGGGTGACGGTATCCTTGCCGGACCTGACCGACCTGTGGCTGTTTTCGGGAATCTCCGACAACGGGATGACAGGAACGTACTCCATGGCAGGTTTCGGTTCAGCGTTCGGAAAGGGCGAGTTTCAGGGCAAGTCCGACAAAGACGGTCGCAGCGCTCCTGTTGACGATCTTCAGCGCAGACGGAGAGTTCCTGAACCGCTCACCGAGCCCCCCCGCGAGCAGGCTGACAAGGCCGAAAACAATCAGGGTGGCAACAATGAAGAGGAATCCGAGCTGCAGGAACTGACCGAACATCGAACCGTGACCGGGATCGGCGAACTGCGGAAGAAACGCCAGGAAAAAGAACGAGACCTTCGGGTTGGTGAGGTTCATGACGATGCCTCTCCGGAAGAGGGACCAGCCCGAAAGCGCCGAAACCCGCTCCGCCTCGCCCGGATCCGAACCTGCACGCCAGGCTTGCCATGCGAGGTACAGGAGGTAGAGGGCCCCTGCTGCCTTCAGCATGCTGAAGGCCATCTCCGACGAGCGGACGATGGCCGCAAGGCCGAAGGCGACTGCCAGCGTATGGCCGATGAGACCGGTACAAAGGCCGAGCGTGACGGCAAAACCGGCCGCCCTGCCGTTCTGCGCGGACTGCGCCATCACGAACAGGTTGTCGGGCCCGGGGGATAGCGCAAGCAGGATGGCGGTCGAAAAGAAAACGAAAAGCGTCTGGCTGTCGATCATATCCGTTTCAGGATGGGCATTGGAGCTGTTTCTGCATGAGAACGATATCAAACGGCACCGAGCGTTTCAGCCCGACGTTCGGCAGACGGCCGCATTCGGAGAAACCGCAGGCACGGTGAAAGGCGATACTGCCTTCGTTGAGGGAGGAGATCGTCGCCAGGATCGAGCTGATGCCCATGCCGCAGGCACCGGACTCGAGCTCCGCCAGGATCGCCGTCCCGACACCCTTTCCTGTATAGTCAGGATGGATGAAACAGGTCAGTTCGGCAGTGCGGTCGAACGCCTGAATCGGGCTGTAGGGCCGCAGCAGACCGAATCCCGCCATCGCCTCCTGCCCGGTCCGGGCCGTCAGTGCCGGATAGCCCTGGCAGAAGGACATGAGTCCTTCGAAACGATCCGGGGTGACCTGTGTTTCGGTATAGGTCGCAAAGGTGTGCTCGACATAATAATTGAAAATGCCCGCCATCTCCTCGTAATCCGCGGGTTCGGATGCCTGCAGCCTGAAGTGCATTACCGGAACTTCTCCTGCTTCTGTCCGGCAGTAAGCTTGCCGCCGTGGTGACCAAGCAGCACCACAACCGGCAGCATAGCCAGCAGCATGCTCACGTAGACCCAGTGCAGCAGACCCTGTTCTGCCATCACGCCGGGCACGAAAAGGCGGACCGACGTAGCAGAGAGGGCCAGCACGCAGAGCGCGATTCCAAGCCGGATCTTCTTCTCGAACACCGGGGCTTTCGCTCCTTTGTATTTCTTCTTCCAGTCGACGATGCCTGAAACGAAAGAAAAAGGGATCGCCATGACAACGATGACAAGCAGATGGATCACCGTATGCTCGAAAAAAGCGTCTCCTGTCGGCAGGGCAAGCAGCAGGTAGAGCACCGCCACAGGAATGAGCCCGTTGCTGAAATGGGCTGCGATCGCATGCAGCATGAAGGTCTTCTTCATCTCGTCGATGAACTTGCCGAGGGACATGATGAATTCGTTTATACCGTTAATGATTTTCTGTAACTGCCTGCGGCAGAAAGCCTTGAAAGTTACGCCGCAGCATGGCGGCGTGCAAACGCTCAGTTCTGCCCGGGTTCGTCTACCGTGAACCATGAGGGCCAGGCATCCGTCGGCCAGCCGGCCTGGAGGAAGAGGCGATACATGATCGCCATCAACTGACGTAACTCCTGCATGGTCAGCCTGAGATCCGCCGTTTCCTCTTCACCGACAGGAAGCGACAGCCCGGTAAGGTCGCCTGAGAACGCGTAGTCTATCCTCGAGGGAAGGTACATCAACGCCGCTTCGGCCCTCTCGACCGGCTCCGGTGATTCGTACCGCCATTCAGCGTCACGCTGCGTACATGAGAGCTGCATCTCCCTTCCGATAACCGGACGGTCCGGTGTCGAGCGCTCCAGATGGCCACACAGCACCGGCACCAGTTGCTGACAGACCCGCAGGGTAAGCCAGAAGATGACCGGCGTCCTGCCGTCTGGCTCGGCCGTCATGCAGATGCGGTCTTCGTTCGGCACGTACAGCAACGTCACTTTTTTCAGGTTGAGCATGCTTCCCGGTGAGATTTCGATTTGCCAGGCCAACAAATGTAAAAGTAAAGAAATAATGACAATCGGCAACGGGAACGATCCCCCTGGATGCCCCCTTTCCGAAATGGATTCCGGCCACCTTGAGCATACGGAACGTGACCATCCCGATTATTTATCCTGTGCAGTTTCATTCCTTGGTTTTGCATGTTATTTTTCATGCCGTAAGTTTTACCAATACAAGGCCATTCAGGTGAGCGATACCCCTCCAGAACAACGTACAGCAAACAGGCTCCCGGAAGCCGGAGCAGGCAACGGGCTCGGTCGCCGGAAGCCCGTCGTCCAGGGCAGGCGCACCTTTGAACCGCTCTCGATGTTAGGCCTGTTCGTCAGGTTCCTCAAACCCGTCACCTGGATACCGGTCATCTGGAGCTTTCTTTGCGGCGCCGTGGCGAGCGGTTCGTTCGGATGGCGCGACATCGCTGGCTCCAAATTCCTGCTTGCCGTCCTCCTGACCGGTCCACTGGCAACCGGGACCTGCCAGATGCTGAACGACTATTTCGATCGTGACCTCGACGAGATCAACGAGCCATCCCGCCCTATCCCCGGAGGAGCCATCTCGCTCAGGGGAGCTACCTTGCTGATCGCCATCTGGTCGGTGCTGTCGGTCATCGCCGGTTACCTGATCCACCCCCTGATCGGGCTGTACGTCGTCGTCGGCATCATCAACGCCCACCTCTACAGCGCGAACCCCATCAAACTGAAAAAACGGCTCTGGGCGGGCAACATCATCGTCTCTGTCTCCTACCTCATCATTCCCTGGGTGGCGGGTGAAATAGCCTATCGTCCGGAGTTCTCGCTGCACAGCCTGACACCGTCGCTCATCGCTGCTGGGTTCTACACCCTTGCCAGCACCGGAACCATGACCATCAACGACTTCAAGTCGATCGAGGGCGACCGGCAGGTCGGCATCAACACGCTGCCAGCGGTATTCGGCGAACGCAAGGCTGCACTCATCGCTTCGGGGCTGATCAACCTCGGTCAGCTCCTGGCCGCCGGCTATATGCTTTTGCTGGGACTCCCCGCCTATGCGCTTGCCGTCGGCGGTCTTGTCGTACCGCAGTTCCTGCTGCAATTCGGGCTTGTCCGCTCCCCGAGGACCATGGACGTCCGTTACAACGCCATTGCCCAGAACTTCCTGGTCGCCGGCATGCTTATCTGCGCTTTCGCCATCAGGTCCCTCAACCCATGACACAGGGCATCAAACCCCAGGTTTCGGTCATCCTGGCAACATTCAACCGGGCATCCCTCCTCGATACGGCCATTGAGAGCGTCGTTTCCCAGAGCTTCGCCGATTGGGAGCTGATCGTAGTGGACGACGGCAGCCTCGATGACACCTTCGGCATCGTTGACCGACATCTGCAGCGGCACGCCAACATCCGCTACATGAGGCACCGGAACCGTAAAGCCCCTCTTTCCCGAAACGCCGGCATCCAGGCCTCGTTCGGTCGGTACGTCACCTTCCTGGACAGCGACGATCGCTACCTCCCTGAACACCTCGGATCACGATTCGAGCTGCTCGAATCGATGCCTGACGTCGACCTGCTGACCGGTGGCTTCACGTGCCTCGGCGACCCCTGGGTAAGGGACCGGCACGACCCTGAGAAACTGGTGCACGTCAGCGAATGCATTCTTTGCGGCACGCTTTTCGGCCGGAGGGAGCTGTTCCTGGAGATCGGGGGGTTCCGGGCGATCGATTACGCGGAGGATACCGACCTGTGGGAACGCGCCGCCGAGCGGCATAACCTCCTGAAGATCAAGGCGCCGGAAAGCTATATCTACCAGCGGACTGAAGAGAGCATCACCAGAACCTTCAAGCACAACGACATATGATCAACTCGGTCACCGTCTACTGCAGCTCGAGCGGCCAGGCGCCGCAAGCCTGCTTCAATGAAGCCGAGGCGCTCGGGAAAGGGCTTGCTGAAAGAGATATCGGACTCGTCTTCGGCGGCGGCCATGTCGGCCTGATGGGACGGACGGCCGATGCCGTCATGCAGGCCGGTGGCACGGCCAGGGGCATCATACCCCGCTTTCTGGAGGAACGTGAAGTTGCGCATTACGGCATCACCGAACTGCACGTCGTCGAAACCATGCACGAAAGGAAAATGCTGCTGACGGGATGGGCCGATGCCTTCGTGATCCTGCCCGGCGGCTTCGGAACCCTCGACGAGTTCATGGAGATCCTGACGTGGAAACACCTCGGCCACCACGACAAACCCATCATCCTGCTCAACGTCGACGGGTTCTGGAACCAGCTTCTCGAATTCTTCGAACGCATCGCCGACGATCGCATGGTCAAGCCCGGCTACGAGTTCTATTACGACGTCTGCCCCACCGCCAAAGCGACCCTTGCCATCATCGACGGCCTCAACGGGAAAAAATGAGCAAGACGCCTCAATGGCCCTGTTCCACCATGCCCCGCTTTCCTGCGATTCCGGCTCAGGCCGGCGCTGCGAAGTCGAGGTACCTTCCCGATGCAAGTTTCTTGAGCCTGACCGACCCGAAGGGGTTCTCGCGGTCCAGCCATTTGATGAATTCGCTCTTCATCCAGTCGTCGCGACTGCCCGTAAAGCCTTCCGCGACGGGATAGAGATTGATGAACTGCCTGATGAGCTCTGCCGTCATCGCCGACTCTTCGCCGTTGGATCTGTAGGCCTCCGTGCAGGTCGATCCCTTGTCGGCCAGGTCGCACAGGTCGCTCTGTTCAGTCAGGTATCCGCAGTGGCTGCCCTTCTCGACACAGGCCGCGACTGCCCAGGACCCGCTTCCCGCAGGCGCTTCCTGGGTGAACTGGGTGTCAGCGCCGGCTGTGGCCGACCAGGCTGGCGGATTCGAATTCTTCGGATCGAGACAGGTGCTGTCACAGTCGCCCACAACCATCGCAATCGGCATCTGCTTCGACGCGAGCACCTTGCGATAGGGTTCCATTCCGGGTATGAAGAACAGCATGTTCTGGTCGACAGGCGAAAGCTGGAGAAGTCCGACCGGATCGGCTCGTTCGGAAGGATCCCAGGTCGACATGCGTTCCGAAACGTTCGGCAGTATCTCACGGTCGAAAATGACCGGGTCGAACGGCCGGACACTCTGCCGGCCGATCTCCTGAAGCGTCTCGAAACCGCAGGCGGCGGCCTGGGCATGCGCCCCGCCGACCGAGTGGCCCGCGAAGATCACGTTGTTCGAAACCATGAACCTCGACTGGTCGGCAAGACCGGCATCAAAAAGAGCCCGATTGCGCCCCTCGGGCTCGACCTTGTAGAAAAAGTCCGTCGCGCCATACTTGACAAGATATGATGCGGCCGCATAGGCGAGCTGCCCGACGCGGGGACTGCCGCCGATGTCTGTCCAGGGCATGCCGGCCACCTGCGCATGGGATGCGCTGACGAATGCCATGGCCCAGTTTTTTTCGACGATGGCCTCGCTGTAGTTGTAGTAAGCCGAGGGATTGATGCCGAAGAGCGGATTGTCGTCAAGCAGCGCCCCGATGACCTTTTTCGGGTAGAACAGCAGATCGTTGCCGATGAGGAACCCGTGGTTGAACATCACAAGACCGTTGGCCATGCGCTCCTTCGGATAGAAGACTTCGATCACCACCTCGACGAACTGGGGTATCTGCCAATCGTACTGTACCCAGATGTGAATGTGGTCAAAACAGTAGTCGTTGATGCGAATCGGTTTCATGGCACTGTCGGCTTGTGAGGTTACCGGAAATAAACGGACATCGGAGGTTTGCTCGCTCCTGACAAAGCAGGCAGTGCTGCGCAAACCTTTCAGATCGGTGTCGGAGATACATCAGTGATAAGAGGAGCGGTGTGGACATATCCGGGGTCACCGTGAAAGTTCTGAAAAGGAGATGGACTGGAAACAGACCATCGGAAATATACGTTTTAATTGTATCAACAGCGATACATGGCGTCCCCGCGGCATGACGCTGAACCGTAAGCCTGCCGGAACAAAGGCACGACATTCATGGATCGTTTCGAACGGAATGTGCGTTACTGAAGAAGATAACTGAGCGGAACTGAGCCGATCCCGACATGGGCAACTTCAACGGAAGCTGAAAAAGCAACATATCACATCATGAACACGACACTGATTTTCATCTACAACGCCGACAGCGGGCCTGTCAGCGGCCTGTTCGACCTCGGGCACAAGATACTGAGCCCCTCAACCTATCAGTGCAGCCTCTGCACGCTCACCCACGGTCCGTTCACCGAGAAGGAATCCTGGACGGAGTTCCGCAAGTCCATTGGCGTACCGATGGAATTCCTGCACCGCGACGAATTCGAAAAGAAGTATGACCTCAGGTTCGAGTATCCGGTGATCCTGAAGAAAAACAGCAACATCGAGGTGCTCATGCCGAAAAAGGATATCGACAGCCTCGAAGACCTCGACGCCCTGATTGCTGCCGTGAGACAGCGTCTCGATGAACAGGGATCATAAACCTCGACTGCGGGACACTCTTCAATCGCAAGACCGGCCAGGCACGGGCAAACTCCTGGCCGTTCATCTTCACGACTATTCCCTAGAATCTCTTCTGGTAAATGTGGCAGTAGGGGTGGTGGCCCGTCCTTTCGTAATAATCCTGATGGTAATCCTCAGCAGGCCAGAACACGCCGGCTTTGCTGACCTGGGTCACCACCCGGTATCCTTTGGCTTCGAGTTGCCTGATCAGCGACTCTGCGACTCTTTTCTGCTCGTCGTTTTCGTAGAAGACTTCCGAACGGTACTGGGTGCCGACATCAGGCCCCTGCCGGTCGAATTGCGTGGGATCGTGGATTTCGAAAAAGCGCTTTGCGAGCGTCTCATAGCTGACGACCTTCGGATCGAACTCCACCTCGAGGGCTTCGGCATGACCTGTGTCACCGGTGCAAACCTGCTTGTATGACGGGTGCTCCGTCTTTCCCCCCGTATAGCCGACTCTGGTGGAGAGAACCCCCTTGATGTTCTTGAACTGGTACTCGACTCCCCAGAAACAGCCGCCGGCGAACACGGCCCGTTCCGTCGCGGCCGCAGGCTTCTGCGCAGGATCGAAGGAAAGTGAAACCGAGTTGACACAGTACCGGGCGTTTTTTCCCGTCAGGCCCTCATCGAAAAACACATGGCCAAGGTGCCCGCCGCATTTTGCACAGACGATTTCGGTACGGCGGCCGTCACTATCCGGCACCTGGCGGACCGCTCCGGGAATCGCGTCGTCGAAGCTGGGCCATCCTGTTCCCGATTCGAACTTGTCGTTCGAACGGAACAACGGCACATCGCACTGGCGGCAGAGATACACCCCTTTTTCCTTGTTGAGATAGTATTGTCCCGTGAATGGCCGTTCAGTGCCCTTGTCGATGATGACCGCCTGCTCTTCCGCGGTCAGCTTTCTGTATGACATGGAATCCTCCTTGAGTGTTGTCGTTGACGGGACCGGTATGCCGGCCGCAGGCGGTTGCGCGGAACACGCCGACAGAGATAACACCGCAATAAAGAACATCATGATAAGGTGTTTCACCTTTGCCCCCGGCGTTAATGGTTTCAGGTCCCTGGAAACAGCATGCAGCGCTGACTGCCGAATTGTCGGAATGGCAGTCGGCGCTCATCTTCCTAAGAACCGTTACGAACTGCTGAATGTTTCCGATGGTATTGATAAAGAGGCCTGCGTACGGTGTCAAAGAGACCCGGAACCCCGGCTTGAAGGGATGAAACAGACAATCGAAACGCTCTCGGAAGGGTATAAACCGGCAAAGCCCCGCAGAGGAAGGGCGGGGGTTCCCATACATGGCGTATGGTCGATGACAACGGCGTCGATGGGTGCAGCGTCACTCCGGATTGCAATCCGGGTCATTCAGGCTTGATTGAAACAATACGCAGCGCCCTGTTCAGTGGATCTCTTCCCTTTCGACCGGACGATGAGGTTTAAGCGGATTTTCCATCCCGCTGATCGCGCCGACAGCCTTGAAGGCCAGCGAGCCGACGGCAAAAATACTCAACCCCGCCACGGCGATACCGGCGAGACCATGCACGATAGGCATACCCATCGGCGAAAACAGCGCTGCGCCTCCGGCAACGCCGACTGCCGTTTTTACCAGGTTATCCGGACCACCTTGTTCCATATGGCCAATCTCCTTTTCCTGATTTGGTTGAAATGGTACCTGCAACACTCACGTTCCTGCCGATCGGGACGGTTCGGCTTCTACGTCAAAGTTAATCCATTTTGAGAACAAAATAATTGGCGGCATTGGAAAAATGATCGTGAAACCCTATACTAAGACATCTTTTTCGAGGACAATTAGCTCAGCTGGTTAGAGCGTTCGCTTCACACGCGAGAGGTCAAAGGTTCGAATCCTTTATTGTCCACCACTCCGTCGCATCCCCTGATTCTGCCTCCCGATTGCATCAATTTCACATCATTTCACAGAATAGCAGAGTATTTTTCCGGCAATTGGTATCTTGTACCATACGGAAAAAAAGTGCCACGGGAAGGGTCAACGGCTGGAATGAGAACGCCGCGCTCTCTCTGACGAGTCGGAAATCCGATGCCGGAATGAGATGACCGTAAGTCACGCGAGCACGCAGCCGGCGACAGCTTTCCGGATGATAAAAACATCTGTTTCTCACTCGCTCGGACTGGCGACGACTACCTTGTGAATCCTGAGCCCCTTAACGATGCGCCCTGGTCAGGGATATCTCCTGCGTTCCTGAAGTCATCCCGATTTCACCTGCTACAGCTTAACCTGCCAATACCCATGAGAATTGACAACGTGCTTCATGACGCAGTTCCGGCCTCGATCATCGCCATTGACGAGGACATGCATCTTATCGGATGGAATGTGTATTCGCAAAACACCGTCAATGGCCGATCCCCGAATGAAATGCAGGGAGTGAATCCGTTTGACCGCGTTCATCCCGAAGATATAGGCATTTCCAAGAAGGCTTTTCTCAAGACGCTCTATTCCGATGTTGAAGAGACTGTCGAGTTCAGGATGTTCCACAAGAACGGCCCTCCATACAAATGGGCAACGGCACGTACAAAGAAATCGGTCATTGACGGAAAACCCTGTGTCGTAGCCATTGTCACTGAAACGACAGCATTGAAGCGGTCAGAAAAGCTTCAGGAACAGTTTCGGCAGTTACAGGAAATGGAGCTGCTGGGACAGTTGGCAGGAGGTATCGCCCATGAATTCAACAACTTGATGTTCGGAATTCTCGGTAATACGGAACTCATCATCGAGCAGCTTGACGACTCATATCAGTTTATCGATAACATCAAAGACATTCACAACCTAGCGAATCGATCCGCGATACTGACCCGTCAGATGCTTGCCTTTGCCCAAAAACAGCTCGCGAGTCCCAGGAAGATTTCCCTGAACAGGGAGATCGAACATCTGTTTCCGCTGCTCGGCAGCCTTACGGGTGATCATATTCATTTCGCGTGGCATCCGAATGCCGAAGAACTCGGCATTCACCTCGACCCATCGCAACTCGATGAGATCATCATCAATCTGTGCCTGAACGCAAGGGACGCAATCGCCGGCAGCGGCACCATCACGATTGAAACCAGCGAGGATCATGTGGATCCGGAATCGTGTGAAGCAGGACATGCCTGTCAGACTCCAGGCAACTATGCCAGAATTTCCATCTCTGATACGGGACACGGAATTGCGGCAGCAATATTGCCCCATATTTATGAACCATTTTATTCCACGAAAGAGATCGGCCACGGAACAGGGCTGGGGCTTTCATCGGTCTACGGCATACTGAAACAGAACAACGGCTTCATCAGTTGCCGGACTGGACCAGGGAAGGGGACAACTTTCAGCATCTATCTTCCCATACATGACATAACCGTCATGAACAACGATCCGGGCCATCACGACACCGCCAGTGAGTGGAATGATGTCACCATCCTCCTTGTTGAAGATGACCACTCCGTTCTCAAGATTTTGAAAGGTGTTCTGGAGGAAAAAGGGATTACGATGCTCTTCGCCCGGGATGCAAAAACCGCCATCAAAATCTCGGATCAATATCCTGATGCCATCGATCTTCTGGTCACCGATACGGCGTTGCCCCACATGAGCGGGTTGACGCTGAGCAGGCAACTCCAGGTCACCAGACCCGAACTTCAAACGCTTTTCATGACCGGTTTTTCACAGGAGGCAAGCGTCACTGACGATATGCCGGCTGAAGGGCTGAACGTCATCAAAAAGCCGTTCTCGCTCAAACGCTTTATGGGCATTGTCGCCGGAATGCTGCACGAAAAGAGAACTCCCTGAGAAACCCGCCCCATTCGTCACGAGGAAACATGCTCCATAAACTTTGATCGGCCGAGTCAGAACAAGCACCTCACTCCGGCCATGATGCAGCTATCCTTGATCGAAACCACCCGCTCGACATCAAGGGACTCCACAGAACGACAGCATGTTCTACCATCCTCTACGTCAGCATATCCATGATGCCTCCCTGAAACACCCTGCGGAAACTTTTTACCGTAAACGATACTTCATCTATCGGCAATAACGAGAAGTATCGGCTTGATTTTGTCGCGAAAACCCCTATTTTCGGTAACAAACTACGGCCACAAGAAGTATTTGTAAAGGAGTCAGGAGTGAGCAGCAAACCGTACGGGAGCCGACCGGTTTGTGGACTTCGGCCGCGTGCATGATCCGGAACGATGTTTCCGGGTTCAGGCATCGCAGAAAACCACCCTTGTCATCATCATACGTACTTCGTCGATCCTGTCCGTTATTCATCAGACAGAACAATGCCGTCCTGGCTCCGGCCGGATTCAGGGGCTTGTATCGTTTGAAATTGCGTTGGTTGCCTGTCTGGACATCAAGCCTGAATTATTTTGTACAAACCCATGACCGAAAAGAAAGCTCTTCACATTATCAGCCACCTCAAGGCAGAGAAGTACGTCAATGCCATCCAGAGCCTGCAGGATGAGATTCTGGAACTCGAAGTCAAATCCGGCCCGTCAGCAGGCGCGGCCGGCTCAGAAAGACGAAAGATAAAAATGTTGTCCGGCGTCATTGAAAAGATCGGTGAGGCCGCCATGTTCGGCAACGAGTGGGAAGAGGGTCGCAGAGCACAGAGCGCTGCCATCAAACGACTGCAGAAAATGAGTGAAGAGAGGAACGCGTCTGCTCTGTAAAAGGATTGACAGACGGGCTGAACGACGACCAGAGCAGCTCTCCCGTCAAATTTCCGGCGCTTCTCCACGTTCCATATCAGCGCCCCGTTCCTGCCATACTCCCTTCAATGGCATCGGTTGCCGATGGATCGAACCGGTATGGTCGCTGACCACCCGGATGGAGGGATACGGTTCCCGTTGATGTACAACAGCGCCGATCAGGCCACAAACCCGGACGCCCCGGGAATCAGGAGCCCTTGCGCGCCTTTGCTTCTGCAAGTGAAGCACTCCAGGTGATTTCACAGCCCGACCTGCGAAGCATGGCTGCTACGCTGCAATACTTGTCGATCGAAAGCGCAACTGCCTTTTCGAACTCCCCGAGAGAGCAGTCGGGGCTGAAAAGACGGTAACCGATGCGAATGGCGGTAAAAACCTTTGGCGCCTCTTCTGCCCTGTCGGCATCGAGCTGGACATCGATCTTCACCAGCTCCTTTTTCTTTTTTTTCAGGATGATGATGATATCCATCAACGAGCAGGCCGCGAGCGACTCAAGCACGACCTCCATCGGAGAGGCGTATTTTGCCGGACCGGTGAAGTCGAGAGAGGCGTCGAAGCGCGTTTTCTGCTTCTTTTCGTTCACGCCGACGAGCGGCATCTTTCCGTCAAAGGTTACCGTAACATGCATGGAATGCGGAACTTCGTAATTGAAGAAATGATGAATACAGAATAACCGAGGGATTCCGTATGGAAAAAAACGGCGATCAACTGCTGAAGGACCCTTCGACGTATTCACGCAAATGGTTTCGGATCTCGCTAAATATGGTATTCGATGTTCTCGATCAGCCCTGTTTTGATGGCATACATCACCAGTTCTGAGCTGCTCGAAATTCCAAGCTTGCGAAAAATATTCTTCCTGTGGGTCATGACGGTATGGAAACTGATCTGTTTTTTCACCGCAATCTCCTTCGTGGTCAGACCGGAGGCGATTTGACGCACGATATCGATTTCCGATTTCGTCAAAGGGCCAGCCAGATCGACGGGGTCGTTCTTTTTCAGAAGAATGTCGAGCACGCTGCCTGAATAGTGCTGTTTGCCTTTCAGGGCTGCTTCAACCGCCTGGAGCAGCTCTTCCCTGTCGTCTGTTTTCAGGGATACGTTCCTTATTCCCGCCTTGTTGAGATCCTTGATCTGCATCTGGCTGATTGCAGCACTCAACACCATAACGGGAGTTTCAGGCGAAAGTTTCCTGATACCGCTCAAATCAGCAACGGACATGAAGTCGAACATCACATAATCGGTGATAATCAGCTCGACCTTCCGCTTCTGCAGATGCTGAAGAAGATCATCCCGACTCGTTGCGATCTGGACGGAGTGCCCCCTCGAGGTCAGGAGGGATTTCAGTGCCTGATTGGTCAGATACTGGGTATCTGTAATGAGGATCATGCTGTCTGGTTTATGCTGGTCGCATGGTGCCGCCGTTCGGAACATCGGGGAGCCTCTTTTCTGGCAACTCCTTCCGAGGAGAGGCATTGCATGCTGTTTTGAGCCCCTGTGGCTTTTCGTCGGATCCGCGGGCGTTGCACGACAGACTGCGCATGTTCATCTCCTCTGGATATCCCTGATCGCGTCGGAAAGCCTGTCAATCTCGCTCTTCGTATTGTAGAATGCGAGCGATGGCCGTACGGTGCCTTCGAGTCCGAACCTCCTGAGGGATGGCTGGGTGCAGTGGTGTCCGGTGCGGACCGCGATACCCTCCCGGTCAAGGAAACGGCCAACCTCGTCATTCGGCACGCCGGCGAGGACGAAAGAGAGAACTCCGACCTTTTCCCGCGCGGTACCGACAAGCCGGAGACCCGGAATGTCGACAAGCCTCGATGTGGCGTACTGTGTCAACTCATGCTCATACCTGGCGATGTTGTCGAGCCCGATCTTCCTGACGTAGTCCAGCGCGGCGCCCAACCCGACGGCATCACCGATGGATGGAGTGCCGGCCTCGAACTTGGCCGGTGGCTCGTTGTAGGTGGTATGCTCGAAGCGGACATCCTTGATCATGTTGCCGCCACCCTGCCAGGGAGGCATGACTTCGAGCAGCTCCCGCTTCCCGTAGAGCACGCCTATGCCGGTCGGGGCGAAGATCTTGTGCCCGGAAAAGACGAAAAAGTCAGCGTCCATATCCTGCACATCGACGGGAATATGAGCCACTGACTGCGCGCCGTCGACAAGCACCTTCGCATCGTGGCGCTTGGCCAGCCGGATCATCTCCCTGACCGGCAGGATGGTGCCGAGACCGTTGGATGCCTGGGTAAGGGAGACCAGTCTGGTGCGCGGCCCGAGCAGTCGGGTGTACTCCTCGAGGATGATTTCCCCACGATCGTCGACAGGTGCGACACGGATGACAGCCCCCTTCTCCTGTGCAAGCATCTGCCAGGGGACGATGTTGGCGTGGTGTTCGAGGATGGTGAGCACGATTTCGTCACCGGGCTGGATGAACTTCCGGCCCCAGGTCTGTGCCACCAGGTTGATGGCCTCGGTGGTGCCGCGGACGTAGACGATTTCCGAGGTGGATCCTGCACCGATGAAGCGCCGCACCTTTTCGCGTGCACCTTCGTAAGCATCGGTAGCGCGCGCAGCCAGGGTATGGGCTCCGCGGTGGATATTCGAGTTGTCCTTCGAGTAGAACTCCGAAACGGCCTCGATGACGCTGAGCGGCTTCTGGGTGGTTGCTGCGTTGTCAAGCCAGACCAGCGGTTTGCCGTGGATATTCTGATGAAGAACGGGAAAGTCGCGACGTACGGAAGCTACGTCGAAGATCTCGGTCTCCGCGACCGGAGAGGCCTGAACGCCCGGAGTACCCAGGAAATAATAGGACGGGGCTTCAGGGCGAGGAGGGTTGACGGATGCAGGATGGGCAGCCTCGCCGCCGGCGGCCCTGCGCAACAGCTCTTCGGCGAGGCAGCTCCCTTCATCGAGGCCTCCGAGAACCCTCAGCGGCTGCGTTATCTGACGCAGAAAATCGAAGGAGACTCCTTCCTTCGGTGAGCCGGAGGTATGGGTACCGATCTCCGGCGAAGCCCCTGTCGTCTGCGCAAGTTTCAGATACTCGTCAAACCCGTAAGCGCTGTTCCCTTTGGGAGCATAAGCCTGTTGCTCGGTCAACCTGTCAGCATGAGGTTCCAGTTCATCTTCCCGCTGCTCTCCGACATCCTGAAGGAAGTAGAACGAGCCGCTGTCGCCGGGTGCCTGAGTCTCAGCGGGAAACTTCGGCAGCTCTGGCTGCCAGGCTGAATCGCCGTGAAGGGGAGCGTTACCGGCATGATCCTGGCTGGTCGAAACCGCCGACTGCGGAGCCTCCTGCAAATCCGTTTCGCTTCTGGGCAGGCTGCCGGCACCTGGAAGGTCGTTGAACAGCTGGCTGGCCACCCGGGCGATGAACGTCGGGTTCAGCAGCTCGGGAATGCTCCCGGCGGGATGTGGATGCTCTCTGGATTCTGACATGTATGTTCTGGTCATTCATGCCGGCCTGCCGCTGGTGATCGTTCTGCCCGGCTGGCCGGCCGGCATGCTTGTTCGGATTGTGATTACTTGGTCTTGCCGGCGCTCTGGCGATGCTCGTAGTCGTGGTAATAGCCCACCTCGACGTTTTCGAGGACAGCCAGCGCGTCATCAGTCAGAACGGCCAGAGACGAGTACTGGGTCAGCAGATAGGATGCCACGCCGAGTTTGTCGAGGCCCATCAGCCTTGCCGACAGGCTCGGGCTTATCTCGCCGGGAATTCCGGCCTGGTGCAGGCCGACCACGCCCTGCTCGGATTCGCCGACCCGCAGCAGAATGATATTGGTCGTGCCGAGTCCGGACTTGTTGTGCTTGCTGATTTCAAGCTTGTCGCACGGCACGATCGGCACCCCGCGCCAGGTGATGACCGGGCTTCCGAACAGGTTGATCGTCACCGGCGGCACCCCGCGCCAGGTGCACTCGCGCTCGAACGCCGCTATCGCCCTCGGGTGGGCAATGAAGAATGCCGGCTTTTTCCAGACCAGGGTCAGCAGGTCGTCCAGGTCGTCCGGCGTCGGTGTGCCGTACCTGGTGCTGATGCGCTGCACCGGATCGGCCGAGTGCAGAAGGCCGAACTCCCTGTTGTTGATGAACTCCCACTCCTGGCGCTCCCTGACCCCTTCGATGGTCAGGCGCATCTGCTGCTCGATCTGGTTGTAAGGGTCGTTGTAGAGGTCGGACACCCTGGTATGCACCCGGACGACCGTCTGGATGGCGTGCAGGGAGTATTCACGGGGCTTGTTCGTGTAGTCGACGTAGGTTTCAGGGATTTCGACGTTTTCGGCGAAACCGGAGACCAGGTCGATGTGTTTTTCCCCATGCTTGTTGACTGTCGAACGGATCTTCAGGTACTCGTCGGCCGCTGCCTTGAACGAGTCGCGCCACGCCGGCTTTTCACGGAAAAGCGACTCGACCTCCTTGCTGGAGACCGAAAAGATCAGGCCCGGGGTGATGGTGCGGATCGTCACCGGAGAAGGCTTGCCGGACACCAGCTCCTCTTCGCCGAAATACTCGCCCTGCGACAGGAGCGCGATGCGCAGGTCCTCTCCGTGCAGGCCCTTGCTCAGGATCTCGATCTGGCCGTGAGCAATGATGAAAAGCTTGTGGCGGTCTTCGCCTTCAAGGATCAGGGTGCTGCCGAGTTCGGCCTCTTCGAGCACGAACTTCCGTGAAAGTCCGGCGATCACTTCATCTTCGAGCGTCGAGAACAGCGGTATGCTCTTGAGCGATTCGGGCTTGAACGAGGGGATGCCCCGATGAAAATCGATACCGATCCGTTCCGGCTTCTGCAGCTCGATTTTGGTCCGGTTCACCCGATACGTGCCCGAGCCGACATGGACCCACGGAAGCAGCTTGAGCAGCCATCTCGGAGTGATCGACATCATCTGGGGCACGGTCTTGGTCGTGTTGGCCAGATTCCGTGCTACCGTCGTTGTAACACTGCGCTGCAGCAGGCTGCCTGTTTCAGGGTGGTTGTTTGCCATTGGTGATGCTTTTGTTGTTAGTTGGTTCAGATGCCGAGTCCGTCGATGAAGGTGCTTTCGACGGCTTTCTGCTGCTGGATCCTCGAATTCGGCGGCACGTTCTTGGTAACCCACACACTGCCGCCGATCACCGAGTTCCTTCCTATGGTTATCCTTCCCAGGATATTGGCATTGGAGTAGATCACCACATTGTCTTCGATGATCGGGTGACGAGGGACATCCTTGGCCGGGTTGCCGTTCTTGTCGAGCTCGAACCTCTTGGCGCCCAGCGTCACACCCTGGTAGATCCTGACGTTGTTGCCGATGACGCAGGTCTCGCCGATGACCACCCCGGTGCCATGATCGATGCAGAAGTACTCCCCTATCCGGGCACCGGGATGAATGTCGATACCCGTTTCAGAATGCGCCATCTCTGAGATGATTCTCGGAATAAGCGGAATGCCCAGGTTCACCAGCGTATGTGCCGTGCGATGGTTGATCATGGCCCGTATCGAGGGATAGCAGAAGATGATCTCGCCATGGCTCTTGGCAGCAGGGTCCCCGTCGTAGATCGCCCGCACGTCGGTGCACAGCACGCGGCGCAGCTCCGGCAGCATGGCGATGAACTCCCGTGTCGCCGCCGGAGCCTGGAGCGCCGTGTTCCCGTTGACCGTCTGGCCGTTCTCGAACTGCTGAACGCTGAGAATCTGGCTGCAAAGAAGTTCATGGAGCCGCTCTATCTGTACCCCGATGAAGTGGGGCAACGATTCCCGATGAACGATCGGCGGCCCGAAATAGCCTGGAAAGATGATCGCACGGACCAGTTCGACGAACTCGCGAAGCTTTTCGATCGAGGGCAGCTTCTGTTCCGGATGCGGCACGTAGTCGCATTCGGGACCGCAACCGGCGACGGTTCCCTGTGAGAGCAGTGCAACGGTCTGCCCGATCGTGTCTACCCCTTGCCCGTTCATAACCATGATGTTTCCTGTCGGTTCAGATGGAGACCGCTTCGTTCTCGAACTGGTAGAGGAGGGTCGACAGGTAACGCTCGCCGGTATCCGGCAGGATCACCACGATCTTCTTGCCTTCGTTCTCTTCGCGCAGGGCAAGCTGCAGGGCCGCCCATACCGCC
>CAIYTH010000004.1 GCA_903929135.1 uncultured Chlorobiales bacterium | reverse complement strand
TGTTTAGATAAATTTATTCTGCAAGAAAAAAAATAATCTAACGCACTATTATTCAGACATAGGGTACATTAGATTTGTTTATTTAAAAATATTATGAGCAGATATTTATCGTCGCTATAAATTATCAAAACAAATTTCTCTGTACTTTATATTCGCTTATTATCATCCGTTATATGAATAAGTATTCATCATTGCAGAACAAAAACAATTGATTCTATTCTGATTTGCCTGATCTTTTATGATGTACTTATTAGTGGGTGGGCTTCCCTCCCCCTCCGGCAGGCGAAGGGGGGCTCATGGATGTGCCCTAAAGGCCGGTTCTTGTTTTCAGCTCAGTGGGGACGGCAGGCGGCAACAAGTTCGACTTCGACGCTGGCGTCGAGAGGAAGGGCGGCAACGCCTACCGCGCTCCGCACATGCCTGCCCGTTTCGCCGAAAATCTGACCTATAAGAGCCGACGCCCCATTGGCGACGATATGCTGATTGGTGAATCCGGGAGCACTTGAAACGTAGACCGTCAGCTTGACGATGCGAACGATTTCGTCCAGCGATCCGGCGACGGACCTGAGGGCTGCGACGGCGTTGATCGCGGCTGTCCTTGCCGCAGATGCTGCGGCATCCTGACATTCGGCGCTGACGCTCCCCTTTCCTGAAGGCTCGACAAGCTGGCCGCCGACAAGTGGAAGCTGGCCGGAGGTGTAGATGAACTCTCCGATGCGAAGCGCAGGCTGGTAGAGGCCTGCCGGAGGGGCGACATCAGGCAGGACGATGCCGGATAGCGCCAGTGATGCCTCGATAGATGCCATGAGCGTAGGGTGGGTGGTTGATGAATATGCAGGCCTGAACCGTTGCTGATGACCTTCCAGGACGACCCGCTGCATTGTGATTACATGGAAAAATAGTTATCGTGCCTGAAATTCAAACATATGAACGCTCCCCTTTCACGACTGCCCCGTCTGTTTATCATCAGCAGCGGCTTCGAGCACCTCGATTCAGCAGGTCTCTCGCTGCGCCAGGCCGCTGCGATCAAGGATTCGGGGCCGGTGATGTTCCAGCTGCGGGAAAAAGGGCTTGATGCCGCCAGGCTGCTCAGTCTCGCCGCCAGGCTCAGGGCTGAGCTCGAGCCCTCCGGGTCGCTGCTTCTGGTCAATGAGCGGGCTGACATCGCGCTTGCGGCCGGAGCCGAGGGTGTCCACCTTCCTGAATCATGCTGTCCTGTGGCAACCATAAGAAGCGCTTTTCCTGGATTGCTTGCAGGCCAGAGCGTACACAGCGTCAAAGCCGCTCGGGATGCCGGGAAGTCCGGAGTCGACTACCTGCTTTTCGGACCGGTTTTCGCCACCCCCTCAAAGGAGCGGTACGGTCCTCCGCAGGGCCTCGACGAACTTGAACAGGTGTGCGAGGCCGTAGCTGTCCCGGTCTATGCCGTGGGAGGCATCACCCCTGAAAGAAGTTATGCCTGCATCGAAAGAGGTGCCTGGGGAGTCGCTGCCATCTCCCCGTTTCTTGACCCTGGCTCGATGCCGTCAACCATTGAAACGTTTCGATCATTTCTACCGTCATGACTCTTCCACATCGATTCCTCTGCGTCATTACCGACGACATCCATAACCCGGTCGAACTGGCGCAAATGGCCCTCGCAGGAGGAGCTCGAATGCTCCAGCTGCGCAGAAAGTCCGCTTCCGGCCGAGAACTCTTCGAATGGGCCGTCAGGATCCAGGAGCTCTGCCGTGCACATGAAGCACTTTTCATCGTCAATGACCGCGTCGACATCGCCATCGCCATGAAGGCCGACGGCGTGCACCTTGGCCAGGAGGACCTGCCTGCGGCGGCGGCACGGGCAATGCTCGGTCCGGACGCAATCCTCGGCGTCTCGGCCAGCAATGTCGATGAGGCCGTCAAGGCCAGAGAGGATGGCGCCGACTACATCGGGCTCGGCCACATCTTCCCGACACGCTCCAAAGACAAACCAGTCCCGCCGCTTGGCACTGCCGCCATCGGGGAGGTCAGAAAGGCGGTCGGCCTTCCCGTTGTGGCTATTGGCGGAATCGACCCGGAGAATGTCACCGAGGTCATGAAAGCCGGCGCATCGGGCATAGCGGTCATTTCTGCGGTAGCCGGAGCCCAAAACCCTTCTGCGGCCGCCCGACACCTTGTTCAAAGGATATGGCAATGAACCTTCAGCGCGAATACACCACAGTCCTTTCCATAGCCGGTTCGGACGGAAGCGGAGGTGCCGGCATCCAGGCCGACCTGAAAACGATCGCAGCCTCGGGATGCTATGGACTGAGCGTCATTACCGCCGTTACGGCACAGAACACGCTCGGGGTCGGCGCAGCGCATCAGCTGCCTGCAGGGTTCATCAAGGCACAGTTCATGACGATTGCCGAGGATATCCGCATCGATTCGGTCAAGATCGGCATGCTCGGGTCCACAGAGGCCGCAGAAACCGTCTCTGAGCTCCTGAAAATGCTCGACGGTGTTCCGGTCGTCCTCGACACCGTTCTGCGATCTACGGGCGGTAAAAGCCTGTTCCCGGCCTCAGGGAAGAGCACGATGAAGCAGCTTCTCTTCCCGATCGCCACGCTGGTCACTCCGAACCTTCTGGAAGCAGCCATGCTGACAGGAAAAGAGCGAAAGCCGGCCAGCCGTGACGAGGTCGAGGGAACAGCCCTGGAACTGCACCGGTCCGGTGCCCGGTCGGTGCTGGTCAAGGGCGGCCATGGGGAGGGAAGTGAATGTCTCGACTGCCTGCTGCACGAAGGGAGGTTCCACTGGTTCTCCAACCGGAAAATCGACACGCAGAATACGCACGGAACCGGTTGTACGCTCTCTTCGGCAATAGCATCGCAACTGGCTCTTGGCGTGGAAATGGTCGATGCGGTTGCCACCGGAATCGCCTATACAAGAGCCGCAATCCTGGAGGGGTCCCGATGGAGGCTTGGCCACGGTCACGGACCGCTGCATCACTTTCCGGGCCGGTAACCGTTTTGGCAGTCGTCGAGGCTGCGAAGGGATCGCCGCAATCGCTTATTTGGGGAGTCGGGGCTGGCGGCCGATCGAATAATAGGCGAACCCGAGCTGCTCCAGGAATTCAGGGTTGTAGATGTTCCGGCCGTCGAAGATTACCGGCTGTTTCAACTCCGTTCTGATCCGGTCGAAGTCGGGGCTGCGGAAGACCATCCACTCGGTCATGACGACAAGCGCATCAGCCCCCTTGAAAGCCTCCTCGGGATTACCGGCGAATACCAGACGGTCATGCTCTCCGTAGATTCTCCGTGCCTCGTCCATTGCCACAGGGTCATAAGCCCTCACGATCGCCCCTCTGTCCCAGAGTGCCTCCATGACGCTGCGACTCGGGGCTTCACGCATATCATCTGTGTTCGGCTTGAAGGAGAGGCCCCACAAGGCTATGACACGGCCTTCCAGATCGCCGTTGAAATGAGCGAGGATCTTTTCCACGAGAGTGAGCTTCTGGTCGCGGTTGACCGCTTCGACCGCCTGAAGGATCCTCGAGTCGTAACCGTGCTTGCGGGCTGTGCGCTCAAGGGCCTGGACATCCTTGGGGAAGCAGGAGCCTCCATAGCCGACACCCGGGTAGATGAACGAGAAGCCTATCCTTGAGTCGGAGCCGATACCCTTTCGCACAGCCTCGACATCTGCGCCTACACGCTCGGATATGTTTGCTATCTCGTTCATGAAGCTGATCTTGGTGGCCAGCATGGCATTGGCGGCGTACTTGGTCAGCTCCGCCGAACGGATGTCCATGGCGATGAAACGTTCAGAGCTGCGGTTGAACGGTGAATAGAGGTTCCTCAGGAGCTCTTTGGTCCTGGGGTTGTCCACACCGACAACGATGCGATCCGGCTTCATGAAATCATCCACCGCGTCGCCCTCCTTGAGGAACTCCGGATTCGAGACCACGTCGAAATCAATGTCGACTCCCCGTTCGGCGAGCATCGATCGAACCTTGCCGCTGACCAGATCCGCTGTGCCGACCGGCACCGTCGACTTGTTGATGATGATCCGGTAATCAGTCATGTTCTTCCCGATGCTTTCAGCAACGCTCAGCACATGGCTGAGGTCAGCCGAACCGTCTTCGTCAGGAGGAGTACCGACGGCGATGAACTGGTAAAGGCCGAAATCGACCCCTTTGGAGATGTCGGAAGTGAAGTTCAGACGACCTTCACGGACATTTTCGACGACGATCTCTTCGAGTCCGGGTTCATAAATCGGGATATCCCCCTGCTTCAACCTGGCGATCTTCGCCTCATCGATGTCGACGCAGAGTACATCGTTGCCGACTTCGGCAAAACAGGCGCCGGTAACAAGACCAACGTATCCGGATCCGAAAATGGTGATCTTCATGAAATGATTGGTGTAATTCAAAGCCCATTGCTCATAAGGCAATCGGCATGGAGACGTCAATGAAAAAAAACCGAAATACTACGGGGTCCCCCGGTCGTGTGCTCCATCCTGCACCATTGGACCGGCGCCCGGAATCACTCCCTGACGATGATGAGGCAGCGCGACTTCCTCCAGAATTCATCGGCATTCTTGATCATCAGCAATGCCGATGAATTGCCTCCGACAAGCTCGTAGGATCCCTTCGAGTGCGGAGTCAGGATGTGCAGGCTCTTGGCCGGTTTGTCGAAGAAGATGTCGGTCGTCTCGGACACGTCGATCTGTTTGAAAGATTTGGTGTCAAAGTCATTCGAAATAACCGGCCCGGTACCGAAAAACTTGGCCAGAGCGCCCGGCTTCACCAGGATTCCCTTGCCGGCAAGCTGTTCGACGGTTCCGACGATGTAATATGCTGAAGAGATCCGGTCTTCCTGGTCGGTGATGACTTCATCCATGACGTCGACGGTGGATGAAAGCCTGGATACCTCCTTGTTCAGCTTCGATATCTCCCCTTTCATGGTCGAAATCTCATTGCCGCGGGCCTCCAGGTCGCCTTTCAGCTCACGGGTAAGCCGATCCAGGGCCTCTACCTTGTAGCTCGAAGATCGATTCTCGTTTTCAAGCTTGCTGACCAGCGCCTTGCTGGCGCTGAGCGTCGAATCGAGATATCGGATATTCCCGGAGATCTGCCTGCCGATCTTGTCAGCGCTGACCTCTTCCTGCCCTTCAATGTCGGATGAGAGGCGTTCGACGACCGCCTCCTTCTGCCTGATGCGGCCCAGGTTCCTCTGGACCTGGATCAGGATGGCCATCATCGACTCGACATGCTGCTGCTGTTCGTCGCGTTTCTGCTCCTCCTGTCTGCAGCCGGCAAGCCCGGCCGCAAGGGAAACCAGCAGGAACAAGCTGACAGGACGCCTCCATGATTTCAAAGCCATTTTATCCATCGTTCGATTCCTTCTTTGGTTCCGTACCAGCTTGTATGCGGGGTCGGCAGATGTTCTGTTTCGGATATAGTAACATTTTCGGCCCCATCCAGAAAACAGCTTTTTGCCGGCACAATTCCGTCGCCGGCAACCTCGCCCTCGTCAGTGACGCTCCGGTAAAACAGGTAACAGAGCTTCTCGGTGATATTTCCGCCCAGTGAGCCCATATACTGGTCGCTGACGACCGAGACAACCGGATATTTCCTGAAAAAATCCGGACCGATATGGCTGAAGATAAAATCGGTCTTGATTTTTGCGAAACGTTCATGGGTGTGATACGGGGTTCCGAGCGTCACCAGCCGTCCGACCATGCCATCCACATCGTAGACATCGCCCTGGAACGGCTGCTCGAGCAGGTAGACCATGGCGACCGTGCCGCCTCCGCTGTGAGCCACGATCGTGACCGGCTCGCCGGGATACTGCTGCGCCATCTTCCGGACCGTGCGGTCGAGAGATGCCATAACTCGGTTGGTCGACCGCTCTGGAGAAGGGGGGATGCCGATCCAGTCAGCTACGTTGACCGGAACGATCGCTATTTTTTCCCTGGGCACCCACTCCGCAAGGGCATCACGCATGACGTCATAAAGGGAGTCCCAGAAAAGGACTCCGGGAACAATCACCACTGGATTCTGTCTTACGGATGACATATTTGAACCACGTTAATTGTTGATGCAGCCTTCGGCGATCCGACCTCACGCATGCGAAAGGCCGGATCGAACAAAAAAGCCTCAGGACCACGACTTAAGGAGGTCGACCAGCAGGCGGACGCCGAAACCGGTGCCACCAGAACCTGATCCCGCTCCCTTTGCAGCATAGGCCGGACCGGCGATGTCGATATGAGCCCAATGCTTGTGCCCCTCGACAAAGTTCTCGAGGAATTTGGCCGCCGTGATCGTCCCTGCACCCTTGCTGCCGGTATTGCTGACATCGGCGACGTCCGATTTGATCTGCTCTGCGTACTCATCCCAGAGGGGCAGGCGCCAGACCTTCTCCCCGGAAGCCTGACCCGCACTGTAGATATCCTCGGCGAGCTCCTCGTCGTTGCTGAACATGCCGGCGACCTTCATGCCGAGCGCGACGATACAGGCGCCGGTCAGCGTTGCCAGGTCGATGACCACGTCCGGATCGTACTCACGCTTCGCGTAGGTCAGCGCATCGGCAAGGATCAGTCGCCCCTCGGCGTCGGTATTGCCGATCTCGACCGTGATGGAGGACATGGTGGTGATGACATCGCCCGGTTTCTGTGCAGAACCTCCCGGCATGTTGTCCGTAGCCGGAACCAGGCCGATGACCCTGATCGGCAGGGCGAGTTTCGCGATCGCCTCAACGACGCCGATGACACAGGCTGCGCCGGCCATGTCGCTCTTCATCTCATCCATTCCAGCCGCAGGCTTGATCGATATGCCGCCCGAATCGAAGGTGACGCCCTTGCCGACGAGGGCGACCGTCTTCTTCGGCTTGCCCTTGGGCTGGTAATCCATGACGGTGAAGGTTGGCGGCTCCTCGCTTCCCTTGTTGACGGCCAGAAGACCTCCCATCCCGAGTTCGGTGATCCTTTTCCTGTCGAACACCGTCACTTCGAAACAACCTCGTTTCCCCGCCTCCCTGGCGGCAACGGCAAGCCCTTCGGCGGAGAGATGGTTGCCGGGCAGGTTGACCAGGTCACGAGCCGTGTTCTGGCAGGTTCCGATCACCAACCCGGCGTTTGACCCCTTTTCGACGGAACCTGCATGGTCGCCGCACCCGGCAAGCACCAGCTCGCCGATCGCCTTCGGCTTGCCGGCATCCCTCTTCTTCTCCTTGTCGAGTTTTCCGCTCTTCAGCCGGTCGAAACGATATGCTCCGTAAACCACTCCCTCGACGATCACGCCGGCGAGGTACTCCGGGGTACGCTTCGCATGCTTTGCCCAAGCACCTATGCCGGAGCAGTCGATAGCCACGACGCTGCAATGCAGATCGACCGCCTTGCGCGCCAGCGCTTCGGCAGCCTTGCGGAAATCATCGCTCGAGCGCCCTTCACCAAAACCGACCAGCGCGATCCGCGCAGCCCCCTTCCCGACGGCGGAACGGTAGAGAATCGCCAGTTCGCCGGCGGTTCCCTTGAAATCGTTGAGTGCACCTTCATCGAGATCAAGCCCCTTGAGGGCCGCGCCGCCATCTTTTTTCAGTTCCCTGGTGCCGAGAGGCAGGACGAGCAGGTCGGCCTTGACCGGGGCAGCCGGTTTTGCCGTCACGACGATATTGAGGCCGGAAGCTGGGGTGTTTCCCGTATTCTTATTCATGGTATGAGGTTATGGCTTTTTCAGTATGTCCGATCAAAAATTCGTCATGACCGGGCATCCGCATCTATATTCGCGAAAAAATGGATATTACCACGCTGAGTGACCCTGTCAGTTCAAAGTACCAATTTTATCATCATTTTGTTGCCAGCCTTGTCCGACGACTTTTCAATCGTTGAAAATCGACACTGCCTGAATGCACCAGTCCATGGTGCCTGCCCGGCAATCAGGGAATGAGACGGTCGGCAAGCGGATCATGCCGGGCAGCTTTTTCCCGGACATCCTGATCGAAACCGTTCGCATAACAGTAGCTGCAAAGCTGAGGGCAGGTACCGTAGACGCCGATGTCCTTGCTTGCAACGCATCCGCAGGCCTTGCGCTGCCCCCTGTCCCGGATGCGCGCCCAGTCGGGCGGACTGCCGAACAGGTCAGCCCCCATGCCTAAGAATTCCGTCAATGCCGCATCATCCCTGAACAGGTCGGCGAGGAGGGGGCCGTCGACACACCGGCTGTGCCCTATTCCGTTAAAATCAACCTCTTCCGCGCAGGTCGCAAGAGTCAACCCCCACCCCCGGTTCAGCAGGCTCAGTCCCGTTGCGAAAGCGGTCATCTCTTCCTGCCCGAACTCCCGTGCAGCGCTCCCCTGGCGAGCAAGACGGCTGCGCACCTTCGGGTACCGTTCGATATCGACGAAGCTGAACACCAGCTTTTCGGTGTATCCCCGCAGCATCGCTGCGAGACGGTCGATCCTTTCGAGAAGCGCCTCGATCGTGACCGTTTCGTTCAGGACAAGCGGGTCGCAACGCCAGACGACCCTTTTGGGGCCGATCATGTCGGCAAGGTTCCGGAAAGCGTCGACACGCTCCTGCAAAGTTGACAGATGAGGCTCCAGCCCCTCTCGTCGGTAATCGTTCAGCGTGAACTGGAAATAGTAGGCGATGCCGTTCGCATCGATTTCAGGAAGATACGGGAAAAGCGGACGCGGGTCCTTGCTCCAGAACACGACGGCCCTCGTGTTCCCGAATGAGATATGCTCAACCTGCTTCGGATTGAATGGATTTGTCCGGCACACGAATCCTGCCCTCAGGCGATTCATGAACCAGGATGCGTAAAAGGCGGGTATATCGGTCGCACGGCTCGCCGAGACGATCACCGGTGCGACGCTCTCGGATGTCTCGCCGGACTCAGTCACAACGAGCGTCCTCTTCCAGCTCCGAAATGCCTGCGATTTGACGTTCATCGTTGATGAGCAGGCCGGGACCGCGATTGAAGAGGTCTAAGGGAATGCATGCAGCCTGATCACATCCGCCTGTCGAAGAGGGGGGAGTCGAGGGCATCGACCTGCTCGCGGGCAAACTTGCGCACGTCGTCGTAAACGACCTTCTGGGCCTTCTCGGAAGACATCTGCAGGAGGCATCCGGCAGCGTTCATATGGCCTCCTCCGCCGTATTGCTTTGCGAACTGGTTCACAAAGATCCGGCCTCGGGACCTGAAGCTTACCTTGGCCCTGCCATCCTGCATCTCGACAAGCAGCACCGCAACCCTGACGGTCGGCACGCTCAACAGGTAGCGAATGATCAGGTCGGTGTCGAACAGCTTGCTTCCGGTCTGTTCAAGCATCTCCCTGGAAATGAACAGCCAGGAGATCAGTCCGTTGTCGATGATTCTGATGCTCGACAGCGAAAGCCCGAGAAGCTTTAGCCCCTCCGGGCTCAGCGAGTTGTAGATGCGATCGTAGACCATCTCGGGATTCGCCCCTTTTTCGACAAGGGACCCTGCGAGCCGATACACGTAAGGGGTCGATTTCGGAAACCTGAACGAGCCGGTGTCGGTCATGATCGCCGCATAGAGCGCCGATGCCGAATCGGGGGTAAAGAGCTCTTTTCCGGTCTTTTCGGAAAGCGTCGAGATCAGATCGCACACGAGTTCCCCGGTCGATGATGCGTAGGTCTCGCAAACCATGACATCTGCGAAGTCCTCGGGCTCGAGATGATGGTCAATGCAGGCGATCCTGAGTTTTCCGAGCTCCCTTGCAAACTCCACATGGGGCCAGAGCCTGCCGGTCCTGTCATGCAGGTTCGCATCGAGCACCACGAAAAGGTCGGCAAGGAAAATATCCTGGATGGACTCCTCGTCGCGATCCCTGAACACGTTGATGTCGTAGAATTCTTTCAGGAAATGGTAGTTCGGGGGAACATCAGAGGGGTTGAAGATCGAAACCTCCTTGCCGAGGGACCTGAGTGCAAGGGCGAGGGCAACTTCGCTACCGAGTCCGTCGCCGTCGGAATTCTCGTGGGTCGTCAGGAGGATGTGGCTGGCCTTGAGCAGCTCATCGATGACCGGTTGCCACTCCTCTGAAGTCAGTGTCCGGCCATGTTCAGGTATGATCATCAGGTCTGTTAATTATTGACAAAAGGTACATCATCATCATGCAGCCTTCCAAAATACCGATTTTGAAAGGGCCCCCGGATTGATCGTCAGGCCATCTGCAAACCGGTCATGTCCTCACAGAACATGGTTACATGCTGGCGATGGCGCAAAAAAGCATCGCGTCCCTTTTCGGTGACACGATAGCTGGTTAGCGGCTTCCTGCTTTCAAAGCTTTTCATGCATTCGACGTATCCGGCGGCCTCGAGCTTCCGCAGGTGGATGCTGAGATTGCCGTCGGTCGCGTTGATGCTGTCCCGCAGCTCGACGAAAGAGGCCTCGCTCACGCTCAGGAGGTATGCAAGTGCAGCGAAACGTATCCTTGCATGAATGACTTTGTCAAGTAACTGATGATTGAAATCCTTTTTCTCTTTGGATGGTTCCTGCATCATTATATTCACGGAGTGTTTTCGACTGCCTGTACGTTATCAGGTTACTTATTGGTTCTGCAAAGTACTTTTTTTATTGTTCAACAACAAGGCCGGCGAGTGACCCGATGCACCGACGGCGCCATGGAGGCATTGGAATGACCGCAACAACTTCAACGGGAACAACTCCCCTGCCCAACATCATGGAGTTCACCAGAGCCCGGCTGACTGACGTCATGGCAAAGCTCGGCGAACCCGGATTCCGGGCTGCCCAGCTCCATCGGTGGCTCTACAGCCAGCGGAGCGATGATTTCGGGGCGATGAGCTCGATCAGCACCAGCCTCCGGCAGAAGCTCGCATCATCCTATGCCATCCGCGTCTCCAGCGTCGTCAGAACGGAGGGTGAATCATCGGCCAGTATGACCGGCGACGGATCGCAGACGGTCAAATACCTGCTGCGCATGCCCGACGACGAACTGGTGGAGAGCGTCCTGATCCCTTCAGGTGAACGCATGACCGCCTGCATCTCCGCTCAGGCCGGTTGCCCGCTGCAGTGCAGTTTCTGCGCAACCGGACACATGGGATTCAGAAGGAATCTGCATGCCTTCGAAATGACCGACCAGGTTTTCGCGCTTCAGCAGGAGACGGAGAAACGGACGGGCGGAAGGCTGACCAACATCGTCTTCATGGGCATGGGAGAACCGCTGCTGAACCTCGACAACGTCATCGAGGCTGTCGCCACGCTGACCGGGAAGGATTACAGCTTCAGCATATCCGAGAAAAGGATCACGATATCGACGGTAGGTCTGGTGCGCGGCATCGAAAGGATCGCCGCATCCGGCCTGAAGACCAAGCTTGCCATCTCACTGCACAGCGCGGACCAGCAGTTGCGGGAACGTCTGATGCCGGTAGCAGGGCAATATCCGCTCGACGAACTCGGCAGGGCGATAACCGGTTACAACCGAATGACCGGGCTTCCGGTGACCTTCGTCTACATGCTTCTGAGGGGAGTGAACGATACGGCCGAAGACGCACGCAAACTGACCCGTTACGCAAGGCGGTTTTTGTGCAAAATAAATTTGATTGATTATAACTCAATCGTTAATTTTGAATTCAGGCCTGCCTACCCCGACACACGTGACGCGTTCGTCCGGCACTTGCTGGATGCCGGTTTGCAGGTCACCGTAAGAAAAAGTCAGGGCGCTGCCATCAATGCGGCATGCGGTCAACTGGCAACCCAGCCCGGCCCTTCGGCTTCGAACCGCAGTAATTACTAACCGGCTACTCACATCATGAATTTGTTCGACTTCATTCCCTTCAGAGACGAAATGGTCAAAGTCTATCATTGCCTTACGGACAATGCGACCCATACCTCTGAAACTCCGGTTTTCAACGAGCTCAGAGTTCGTCGTTATGAATGCCCCATCGACGATGTCGCCGATTTCATCTCCGAAAAGGTCGAACACTGGGTTGGCTGGAGCCTCAAGCACCAGAAAACGGCCGTCGGAGGCATGAGGACCATCAGGGCCGAGGTCTCCTCTTTCGCCCTGCTCGGCATGAAGATCGACATCACGTTCGGGCTGATCGAGGAGAAAGATGTCAACGGCCTCCCGATCACCACGGTCAACGGCAAGGCCCACACCCACATCGACTCGAAGGGCGACCTTGGCGAAAGCCGACGCATGCTGCGCATGATGCTTTCATCGCTCGACTTCGAATTCAGGAAGCAGATCGTCAATGAAGACGATTACGCCCTCCGCTCCCTTGACCCCAAAGGTGCGAACGGCGCCTTCCAGAACCTCTTCGACGAAACGAAGCTTGAACACCGGCCGAGCAACCCGAAGGCGAAGTCCATCGAGTTCAAAAAAAATCCCAAGCAGGCGATCCCATACAAATCCTCCCTGCCGAACAGCGACCAGGTCTCCTCACCGACTTTACAGCAGGCGGTTGCCGCCGATCAGAACGGATCTGCTTCAGCCACGCCCGCGGACGATTCGGCACAAAAGCCGATCAAGCCGAAAATCACTGTCATCTCCTTGAAAAAAAATTCATAAAGGATCCCGTTTCATGAGAGTTATCCTGTTGGGTGCTCCCGGTGCCGGCAAAGGAACACAGGCACAATACATTACTGAAGCTTTCGGAATTCCCCAGATATCCACCGGCGACATGCTCCGCGCAGCTGTCAAGGCCCAGACGCCCCTTGGCATCGCCGCAAAAAAGATCATGGATGAAGGCGGCCTCGTTTCGGATGACATCATCATCGGCCTTGTCAAGGAGAGACTCGAACATTCCGACTGCACCGGCGGTTGCCTTTTCGACGGCTTCCCGCGCACCATCGCCCAGGCCGACGCACTCAGGTCCGAAGGGGTCAGGATCGATAACATCGTCGAGATCGACGTGCCCGATGACGAGATCATCCGGCGCATGAGCGGACGCAGGGTCCATCCAGCTTCGGGCAGGACCTACCATGTCATCTTCAATCCCCCGGCTATCGCCGGCAAGGACGACGTCACCGGCGAGGATCTCGTACAACGGGACGACGACCGCGAAGAGACCGTCCGCAAACGCCTGACCGTCTACCACAACCAGACCGAGCCTCTCATCGGCTACTACAGGAACCTGGCCCTCGACGGAAACACCGATGCACCCAGATACAGCCGGATTCCGGGTATCGGCGATGTGGATGAAATCAGGAGCAGCATCATCGCCGCCCTCAGGAATTAAGCGCCGCCAGACACCATTATCATGAAAAAAGTCAGTGCATCCCACTGACTTTTTTGTTCACCGCCTATGTACGCACTCGTCTTCGTCGACAGGCTCTACCGCGAAGAGGCTTTCTTCGTATCGATCGCTGAAGGAATCGAACAGGAGGTTCTTCCGGGTTCACAGGTGCTGCTTTCCGTCGCCGGCCACAGCGCTTCCGCCTACATCGGCTACGTAGCGGCACTGATCGATGGCCAGGGTGACAGGACGCCGGAAGGCGAGGTGGTCGACATCCTTGCCGGCGGAAGGCCGCTGCTGACCCGTCCCCTTCTGAAGCTGGTGATGTGGCTTGCCGACTACTACCTCTCGAGACCCATAGACTGCATCAACACGGCCCTGCCTGCGCCCCTCAGGACCGTCGTCGACGACATGGTCGAGCTGACCGAGTTCCGACTTGAAAGCCCGACCGCTAAAGTCAGGAACTCCGGCCTGCGCAGAAAGATCCTGCAGGAGCTTTCTGCCGGCAGGAAGCTCACGGTGCGCCAGCTCAGGAAACGGCTCGGGCGCAGGGAACTCTACAAGACCATCGCGGAACTTGAACGGGGAGGACTCGTCAGGCTGACCAAAAGCTTCGTTGAAAGCCGGCCGAGGACCATGAGCGCATGGCGCCTGTCGGATACGCTTCCCGAAAACGTCCTCGATCTGCTGGCAAGGTCACCGAAAAAAAAGGATGCATTCACCCTTCTGGCCGCCTCTCCCGGTAAACTGCTGCATGCGGAAGAGGCCAACGTCTCTCGCAACGTGCTCAATGGCCTCGTTGCCATGAACCTTGCCGAAAAGGTCGAGGTGGAGATCTCCAGCCCCTTTGCGTCCAGGTTCGACGAACCGCAGAAAATCATCACTTCCCTCACCGGCCACCAGCAGACGGCTCTTGACGCGATGGCCGAAGCATCCGTGAAGGGAGGTTTCCATACCTTCCTCCTGCACGGCGTGACCGGCAGCGGCAAAACCATGGTCTACATCGAACTGCTGCGGCGGGTGCTCGATGCAGGCAAGACGGCCATCGTGCTCGTCCCCGAAATCGCCCTCACGCCGCAGACCGCATCGAGGTTCAGGCACTATTTCCGGGACGACATCCAGATCATGCACAGCGCCATGAGCAGCCAGGAAAAGTACGACGCCTGGCAACGCCTGCGGCAAGGCAAGGCAAGGATCGCCCTCGGAGCCCGATCAACCGTATTCGCTCCCCTGGAGAACCTGGGAGCCATCATCGTAGACGAGGAGCATGACGCGGCCTACAAACAGGACCGTACCCCCCGGTACCATGCACGCGACACGGCCGTCATGAGGGCAAAGCTCGAAAACGCGGTGTGCGTGCTCGGCTCTGCTACCCCGTCGTTCGAGTCCTACGCCAATGCACTCGGAGGCAAGTACCGCCTGCTGGAGCTTCCCGAGCGGATCGACGACGCCAGGCTGCCGAAGATCGACCTGGTCTGGATGCCCGGAAGCCAGCGTGTCACTCCGTCGATTTCCGGGGCGTTGTACGACGGCATCCGAAAGAGGCTCGAACGCAACGAGCAGGTGATCCTGCTCCAGAACCGTCGAGGATTCGCGGGAAGCGTGCTCTGCCTCGCATGCGGCCATATCCCCCAATGCAGATTCTGCAACATACCGATGGTCTTCCATGCCGCCGACCAGAGCCTTCGATGCCACTACTGCGGCCACACGGCGCCTCACCTACAGAGCTGCACCGCATGCTCTTCGGAACGCCTCTTCTACAAAAGCAGCGGCACAGAACGTATCGAGGAGGAGCTCCGGGAGCTCTTCCCCGACGAGATGATCCTCCGCATGGACCACGACACCACCTCGACGAAGGACTCTCACGCCGAAATCCTTGGCGCGTTCCGGGATAAACGGTCGCGCATCCTGCTCGGCACCCAGATGGTCGCCAAGGGGCTCGATTTCCCCGATGTGACGCTGGTCGGCGTGCTGATGGCCGACATCGGCCTGAACATACCCGATTTCAGGGCAGCGGAGCGAAGCTATGCGCTGCTGATGCAGGTGGCGGGGCGAGCCGGCCGTTCCGCGGTTCCGGGAGAGGTGCTCCTGCAACTCTACAACCGTGAGAACGAACTCTACAGCCATGTGATGGAGGGCGACTATCGACGGTTTTACGAAGCCGAAATGCTGGTGAGAACGGAACTCGGATACCCACCGGTCTCGAAACTCATGAAATTCGAGTTCTCCGCTCCGGATGAAACCGTGGCCGAACAGGGCGCATCGGCATTTCTCGATAAGCTGCGCGACCTCGTCCCCGAATCAAAAGGCTCGATCCTCGGGCCGGCCCCCGCCGGAATAAACAGGATCAAGGGGCGGTTCCGCTACCAGATCATCCTGAAGCTTTTCGGGTTCAAACCGTCATCATCCGCACTGAGGCAGCTCCAGCAGGAGGTCATGGCTGTATTCCGCAAACAGAATCTTGCCGTATTTGCCGACGTCGATCCGCAGCATCTTCTGTAAACATCTATTTTTTGTCGTACCTTTCTGTGACAGGCTATTCTAATCTCTTGCAACATGTCAGTAACATCGATGACCGATTTCGAATGGAACCGCGGATACCTGAAATCCCATCCGCTCAAAGCCGCCGGCGTGGCTGCCGCACTTACCGTCAGATACCTTTATACCCTGCTGTTCCTCTACGGCTTCGAACACAAGATCGCCAAGGGCTGGATGTGGACCGGCATCATGGCGGAGCACTTCCAGAAACGCCTGAACGAACTGCAGGCACTCACATCGGTCACCGGTTCGTTTGATGCGATGGTCACCTCCTTTCAGGCCGGTTACCTGCTTCACTTCGCCATACCCCTCGCCCTGCCGATCGCATGGATCGTCACCATCGGGGAACTCATCGTCGGAGTAGGACTCCTCCTGGGATTCGCCACGCGAATGAACGCAGCTTTCGGACTTTTCTTCCTGCTTAATTTCTCTGCAGGCGGTTTTTACAACCTCACGATCCCTCCGCTGGTGCTGATGTCGCTGATGATGATCTTCCTGCCTACAGGCCAATGGCTGGGCCTCGACCGGAGATTGAGCGAGAAATATCCCGACGCACCATGGTTCAGGTGAATTCGATGCATAAACGTTCATCCCGCCTGCTGACGTGCGGCCTCTTCATCTGCTCTGTCCTGTGTCTTGCATTTCCGTCGACAGGATTCATGGCGGAACCTGAAGCGAAAACCGCAGGGTTTGCTGCCGCCGACCACGCATTCATGTCTCTTGAGTACGAAAAGGCTGATTCTCTCTACAACTCGATGCGCAAGTCCTATCCCGACAATGCCGACGTTTTCTGGAAGACGGCGCGCCTGAACGTCAGTATCGCAGAGGCCATCAGCCCGAACGATGCGGCACGTCGTATGCCCTATTACACGAAGGCCGTCGATTATGCCCGCAAGGCGGTGGCCATCGACAGCACAAACTCCGCAGCGCACACCTGGCTGGCCGCATCGCTTGCCGTGAAATCCGACAGGATAGGGACGAAGGAAAAACTGGCGAGGGCGAAGGAGATCAAAAGGGAGCTTGATAAGGCGCTGGCCCTGAACCCGCACGACGACGTTGCCTGGTCAATCCTGGGATCCTACTACCACCAGATCTCGAAAATCGGCTGGATGAAACGGATAATCGGCAACACCTTCGTCGGGAAAATGCCCGAGGGGAACCCCCAGGCCGCGGAGCACGCCTTCAAAAAGGCGATCAGCCTGAACCCTAGAGCGATCAGGCATTACCATGAACTGGCACTGCTTTACATCGATGAACGCCGGGAACAGGAGGCGCTTCATATCCTTGAGGTGGCCCTCAAAAAACCGATACTCATGAAAAGCGACGCCCGTCGACTTGAAGATATCCGGGTTCTGATCAGGAAGCTTTCTGAAACGGACGACACGCCCCCATCCTCCATCTGAAACGCAGCCCTAGTGTCAGGCTTTTCCGACGAGGCCCAGTATCGCCCTGGCTCCCAGATGGTAGCTCTCGACCCCGAACCCGCTGATCACGCCGGTGCAGACCTCGGAGATGACCGATTTGCGGCGAAACTCCTCCCGTGCGTAGATATTCGAAAGATGCACCTCTACCACGGGCACCTTCACGGCACTGATGGCATCACGCAAAGCGACCGAATAATGCGTCAGGGCGCCTGCATTGAGCAACACACCCGACCACCCGCCCTTGTCCTCGATCTCGAAAAGCTTTTCGAGGAGGGCGCCTTCGTGCTCGGACTGGAAAAAGCCGAACCGTATTTCCGGAAACGCATCGACAAGGCCGTTGTTGATCTCTTCAAGGGTCCTCTGTCCGTAAATCTCGGGTTCCCGCTTTCCGAGGCGTGAAAGGTTCGGGCCGTTCATGACCAGTATGCTGGTTCTGCTCATCGATGATCGCTCCTTCTTCGTTTCAGCTTAGAGAATGTACTGGCTCAGGTCCCTGTCGGCAGCGACCTGACCAAGCTTTGCCCTGACCTGAGCCGCATCAATGACGACCTTCCTGTCGGTGATCTGTTCGGGAATGCCGAACATCAGCTCCTCGAGCAGGTTGGTCAGGATCGTATGCAGGCGCCGTGCTCCGATATTCTCGACGCTTTCGTTCACCCTGGCCGCCATGAGGGCTATCTCCCGGATCGAGTCGTCGGTGAACTCGAGCTCTACCCCTTCGGTCATGAGCAGGGCCTGGTATTGTTTGATCAGGGCGTTCCTCGGCTGGGTCAGAATCTTGTAGAAATCGTCTTCGGTCAGGCTTTTCAGCTCCACCCTGATCGGGAACCTGCCCTGCAGTTCGGGGATCAGGTCGGACGGACGCGCAACATGGAACGCACCGGATGCAATGAACAGCACATGATCAGTCTTGACCACCCCGTACTTTGTGGACACGTTGGAGCCTTCGACGATCGGCAGCAGGTCGCGCTGCACTCCTTCGCGGCTCACATCGGGCCCCTTGCCGCCGGCACCGGTCGTCGGAGCGGCGATCTTGTCGATCTCGTCGATGAACACGATGCCCGATTCCTCGACCTTTCGGACAGCCTCCTTGACCACCGCGTCCATGTCGATGAGCTTCTGAACCTCCTCCTGTTCAAGGAGCTTGCGTGCTTCGGCGATCGTGAGTCGTCGTTTCTTGCGTTTTTTGGGCATTCCGCTCATCAGGTCCTGCATGATGCCGCCAAGTTCCTCCATCTGGCCAAGCGGGCCGAAAATCTGCATCATCCCGCCCTGGCCGTCCCCGCTCGTCTCGATCTCGATCTGCCGGTCCTCCATGCGGCCGCTGCGAAGCCGTTCGAGCATCTTCTCACGGCTTTTGCGGTTGAGTTCGCGTTCCGTGCCGGATTCATCGCCGGATCCTGACGATGACACCTGCAGCCCCTCCTCTTCGACCGGCTCATCAAGGTCGGATAACCCGGCAGCGCCGACAGGAGGCAAGAGGATGTCAAGCAGTCGCTCCTCGACATGCTGGGCTGCCCGTTCACGCACCTCCTCCGATTTTTCGCTGCGCACCATGGCCACGGCCTGTTCGGCGAGGTCACGGATCATGGACTCGACATCGCGGCCCACATAGCCCACCTCGGTGAACTTCGAGGCCTCGACCTTGATGAACGGAGCCTTGGCAAGCTTTGCCAGACGACGTGCGATCTCGGTCTTGCCGACACCGGTAGGTCCGATCATGATGATGTTGTTCGGCATGATCTCGTCCCTGAGGTCGTCGCTCACGTTCTGGCGTCGCAGGCGGTTTCGCAGGGCGATGGCCACCGACTTCTTGGCATCCTTCTGTCCGATGATGTATTTGTCGAGCTCCTCGACGATCTGGCCGGGAGTGAGATGTTCCCTGTCTATGAAATTACCGCGAGGCTGCTGGCCTGCAGCGGCAATTGGTGCTTCGCTCTTCGATTGTTCCATCTGTTCGTTCGGGAATTGCGGAATTGATTGGTTGCAGCAGCGTCAAACCACGAAAGGTGGTCAGGACACCACCCGGTCAGAGCGTCTCGATGACGATATGATCGTTGGTATAGATGCAGATATCAGCCGCGATCTTCAGGCTTTCGGAAACGATCTCTTCTGCCGAAAGAGAGGTATGCTTCATCAGCGACCGTGCAGCGGCAAGCGCGAACATACTGCCGCTTCCGATGGCCACAATGCCGTCCTCAGGTTCGATGACGTCCCCGGTCCCTGAAATGATGAGGGCCTTTTCAGGGCTGACGATGGCAAGCATGGCTTCAAGCCGGCGAAGATACTTGTCGGTGCGCCAGTCCCTGGCGAGTTCCACGGCCGCACGTTCGAGTCGGCCGCTGTATGCCTCGAGTTTCTCCTCGAAACGGTCGAGCAGGGTCACGGCGTCTGCTGTGGCACCGGCGAACCCCGCGACCAGCCTGCCCTGGTAAAGGCGGCGGATCTTGCGGGTCGAGTGTTTGAGAACGGTGTTGCCGAGAGTCATCTGCCCGTCGCTGCCAAGTGCGGCCTTGCCGTCCCTGAGCACGCCGATGACCGTCGTCGACCTGATCTGTGGTCTTTCCTGGTTCCTGCTCATTGGATCTCGTTTAAACTATTTTCTTTCTTAATCTTGCAACTGGAATTTGCATTTGTTCACGGTATTTTGCAACCGTCCTCCTCGCGATCCTGACTCCCTTTTCGGAGAGCATCTCGGCAAGACGGTCATCGCTGAGCGGCACTCCCGGTGACTCGGCTTCGATCAGCTCGCGAAGCTGCTGCTTGATGATCCGCGACGACAACTCCTCGCCGTCATCGGTGGCGAGAGAACCGCTGAAGAAATATTTCAGTTCGAAAACGCCGTACCGCGTCTGGACATACTTGCCGTTGACCGCCCGGCTGATGGTCGAAATGTCGAGTTCCGTCCGTTCGGCGACAGTCTTCATGATCAGGGGCTGCAGGAACCTTGGTCCGTCGATGAAGAACCTACCCTGGGTCTCGAGCAGCGATTCCATGACCTTCAGGAGGGTCTGACGCCTGATCTGAAGGGCGGTGGCGAACTCATTGGCCCGGAGCAGCTTCTGACGCATGAACTGCTTGTCCTCCCTGGCGGTCTTCCGGTTCGCCAGTGCCTCCCGATAGGTGTCCGTCACCTTGACCGACAGACTGCTTTTGTCGTTCAGCGCAGCAGTCAGCTCCCCGTTCTCGTAGGTGACGATGAAGTCGGGTGAGATATAGTGTCCCCCTTCGTCGACAAAGACACCTGCGGGATGGGGGTCCAGCGTCGTGATGACGGCCGTGGCCCGTTCGAACTGAGTCCTGTCGATCGAAAGCCGCTTCAGGAGCTTGTCGAAGCGTTTGTTGAGAAAGTCGTCGAACGCCTCTTCAATGATCCTTCGGGCGATGCGGACCGAAGCTTCGTCGTGCCGGCTCCCGAAAACGGAGAGCTGGACCAGAAAGCGCTCCCTGAGCGTTCCGACCGCAATGCCCGGAGGGTCGAGATACCAGATGCGCCGCTGGATGGCAAGGACTTCATCCTCGTCGACCAGGATACCGGCCTGTTCAAGCCCGTCGATGATCACCTCGGGCTCCTCGGTCATGTAGCCGTCCTCGTCCAGGTTTCCGAGGATTTCAGCCGCGATGAGCACCTCGCGGCGATCGATGTCATCCTGAAGTGAGAGTTCGCGCAGGAGCTCTTCGTGGAAGGTGTCGTGCTGTACCGCCTGGAAAAACCGCTCCTCGGAACTGCCGCCGGAGGAGAAGCTGGATCGACCGTCGGATTCTCCGCTCTTCGTGGCGCCATCTGAACGCTCCTTCATCGAGGTTCGATCGAAGCGGGAGACGGAGTCGAACATCTCCTGGTTATCGGCAGGCCTGGCGGCTGCTTCCGGAGCATACACGCCATCACCGGGATGACGCTCTTCGACGATTTCGAGCATGGGGTTCTCCTGCACCTCATCGTAGATCCGCTGTTCGAGCTGGGCAAGAGGAAGCTGGAGCAGTTGGCTGCTGATCACCTGCTGGGCAGACAGCTGAGCCGTCTGTTTGTGCTGAAGCCTGATCTCTGCCATTATCTACCGTTGGATGAGTCGACGAACGCTTTTAAACTTTCATACCACTCCTGACCGTAAAGCTCCGCCAGTGCAGCACCGACGTAATCGACGAGAAGGATATTCCGTTCGACACCCAGTTGGCGAGCTTCACGGCACATGGGATGTTGCTCATAGACAAGATAATCCAAACCGAACTTTTTCCTCACCCTGATCGGGAACAAACGGCACGAGACCGGCTTGTTTTCATCGATAAGTCCGGACCGGTATGCCTCCTCGACGGCACAAAGGGCGACCCCGTCCCTGTTCACGACGAACACGCAGTCGAGGCCGTCGACAGTCCTGGTGTACAGCGTGCCCTGATAGAGCTCGGTACAGCCGTGACGACGGATGTGCCGAAGATGCTTTTCGGGAAGAATTTGCCGGAGAGGGTCAACGGCCGCAACAAGAGGGGCCTCTTCACGAGGATGGAGCGGAGCACCAAGCTCGCCCTCGACGCAGCAGGCTCCTCTGCAGGATTCGAGCGAACAGCAGAAACGAGCCTCGAGAAGCGAACGGTCGACGAGCACTTCGCCGATGGATACGATCGACATGGACGGGTACTGATTGCGTGTCTTCAACGGAACACCCGGGCGAAGCAACACCCTGCTGCAGACCGAAGGGTTACGAAAAACACTCTGCTCTTTTCAGGCATCTTCATTATCTTTCATTTTTTACCGCCGACCGGAAGGTATCGGATCAGTAACAACATTCAACAAGGGACATCCATCATGGTTCTCATAGACGGAAAAAAGATATCAACCGATCTCCAGCAGGAGCTGAAAGCCAGTGTCGACAAAGATCTCGCGGCTACCGGCAAAGTGCCGGGCCTTGTGGTCATCATCGTCGGTCAAGACCCCGCGTCACAGGTTTATGTACGCAATAAAGCCAAAAGTTGCAAAGAGATCGGCATGAATTCCACGGTCATCGAGCTGCCTGCCGATACGCCCGAACAGGAGGTCCTCGACCGTATCGCCGCGCTGAATGCCGACCCCGACGTTCACGGCATCCTCGTGCAGCAGCCGCTGCCCCGCCACATCGACGAGTTGGCCGTGACGCTCGCCATCGACCCGAAGAAGGACGTCGACGGCTTCCATCCGGAGAACGTGGGCAACCTGGTGCTCGGCCACCTCGACCAGTGCTACATCAGCTGCACCCCGTATGGAATACTCGAGCTTCTCGGACGCTACGGCATCGAGACGAAAGGCAAGCATTGCGTGGTCGTGGGACGCAGCAACATCGTCGGCAAGCCCATGGCGAACCTGATGCTCCAGAAGCTCGACGCGACCAACTGCACGGTCACCGTCTGCCATTCGGCTTCGAAGGACATTCCGTCAATCACCCGGCAGGCCGACATCCTCATCGCAGCGATCGGCAAGGCTCGGTTCATCACGGCCGAAATGGTCAAACCCGGCGCAGTGGTGATCGATGTGGGCATCAACCGCATCGAGGACGCATCGACCAAAAGCGGTTTCCGCCTCGTGGGCGACGTCGATTTCGAACAGGTATCCCCGATCGCATCGGCGATTACCCCTGTACCCGGCGGCGTGGGCCCGATGACCATCGCCATGCTGCTCAAGAATACCCTGCAGTCGTTCCGCCGCGTCAACGGGCTCTGAAGATGGCCAAAGCCTTGACTCGCTATGTCTGTTCCTCCTGCGGGGCCGTCTCCCTGAAATATCAGGGCAGGTGCTTCGAATGCCAGAGCTGGGGCACCCTTGTCGAAACCCACGATGACCGGGAGGAACCGAAATCACGCAAGCAGCGCTCCTCCGGGGCGCCGCCGGCTGTTCAGAACCTCGACGACGACGTCCCGGCAGGGTTCAACAGAATCATGACCGGTATCGGCGAGCTGGACCGTGTGCTCGGTGGAGGATTCATGGAGGCCTCCGCCATCCTTGTCGGCGGCGAGCCGGGCATCGGCAAATCGACCCTCATGCTCCAGATCGTCCCGAGGCTTGCCGGCAGGAAGGTGCTCTACGTGGCCGGCGAGGAGTCGCCGAACCAGATCCGGGAACGCGCCAGGCGCCTCGGCATCAAGGCACCGAACCTCCGGATGGTCTCCGAAGTCTCCCTTGAACGCATCCTCGATTCGATCTCCTCCGAACAGCCTTTCCTCGTGATCGTCGATTCCATCCAGACCGTCTACTCTTCTGAATACCAGAGCTCGGCAGGCACCATCACCCAGATCAGGGAGTGCGCCGCCGCACTCATCCGCGCCGCCAAGGAGCAGAACTTCATCCTCGCCGTCATCGGCCACATCACCAAGGAGGGAGCCCTGGCCGGCCCGAAGGCCCTCGAGCACATGGTCGACACCGTACTCCAGTTCGAAGGTGAAGGGTACCAGCGATACAGGATCGTCCGTTCGGTGAAAAACCGGTTCGGCCCGACCAATGAAATCGGCGTATTCCGTATGGAGGAGAGCGGACTCGAGGAGGTGTCGAACCCGTCGGAGTTCTTCATCTCCGACCGGACGGCCGATGTGCCGGGCACCGCCGTGCTCGCAGGCATCGAGGGATCGCGTGCGCTCCTTGTCGAAGTACAGGCGCTGGTCTCGAAAAGCGGCTACTCGATGCCGCAGCGAATCAGCACCGGACTCGACCTGAAACGCATCGCCATCATCCTTGCCGTTCTCGAGAAGAGGCTCCAGTTCCAGACGACGGGACAGGACGTGTTCGTCAAGATAGCCGGCGGGCTCAGGCTGGTTGAACCAGCGGCCGACCTGGCCGTGGCCGCAGCCATCGCTTCCGGGCTCCAGAACCGCCCATGCAGCCCCACCGCCGCCTGCTGTGGCGAAATCGGCCTTTCAGGCGAACTGAGAGCCATAAGCGACGGGGAACGCCGGATCCGTGAAGCAGTGCACCTCGGATTCAAATCGATCGTACTTCCCGCGGCCAATACCCGCGAGCTCAAACCGGCGATTACGAAGCTCCCCATACGCATCTCCGGCTGCCGAACCCTGCATGAGGCGCTCGAAGCGATGGATCTTTAGAATTGCCCCGGCCTGAAGTAACAAAGAATTGTCGATCCCTCCCTCTATTTTTTCCTCTTTCGGTGCTATACTGATGTAAACCCGATACCACATGCCGCTGAGGAAATCGAAAGTGCTGGTTCTCAATGCCAGCTATGAACCGCTGAGCATCTGCGATGCGAAAAATGCGATACTCCTGCTGTTCGGAGGCAAGGCCGTAAGCGTTGCAAACCATCCTGAACACCTCATCCGGACCATCTCCAGCACATACCCCCTTCCCAGCGTCGTCAGACTGACCGTTTTCGTCCACCTCCGCTACCGGACAGCCGCACTGAACAGAAAAAACCTGCTTCGCAGGGACGGATTCAGATGCCAGTACTGCGGCCGCAAAGACGAACCGCTGACCATCGACCACATGATCCCCAGATCCAGGGGAGGTGAAGATACCTGGGAAAACCTCATTACCGCCTGCAGGCCCTGCAACAGCTTCAAGGGGGACAGGACCCTGCAGGAAGCCGGCATGACCCTTCTGCAGAAACCGACCAGGCCAAGCCACATCACGCTGATTCGCGAGCTCTACGCGCCGGTCCTGGAGGCATGGAAACCCTACCTCTTCATGAGTTGAGCCCGACAAAAAGCTGACGACGACCGAAGGAACCTTCGCGATGCAAGGAAAACCCGGCATCGGCGACAACTTCCGCCGTAGGCAGGACCGCTCGATCTGACATAATTTCCCACCATGGCGCGGCCTGCGGCCCTTTCCCCTGTCATGCATGTTTATTTTCAGTACCGTAACACATACTTGACGCCGGTTGCTCTATTTTCCAGAAGCAAGCCAACCATCAAAATCAACTGCAATGTCAGAACGTATCGTACCTTACCGGCTCGAGGATTTGACTCGGCGTCTCGTGAATTTGGCCAATGACATACTTGAGGTGCTGTCCCATGCATTCGACTGCGCCGGATTCGGACTCGAAAGCAGTATCCGGATGTTCAAGCGGAGGGACCACGAAATCACGCTGAAGGAGATCGACCTTGAGCAGCAATGCCTGAATTTCATCGCCACGGATCATCCGACGGCGACCGATTTGCGATCCGTTGCCTCGATCATGAAAGCCAAAGAGGAACTGGAACGCATCAACGACATGACACTTCATCTCATCGAACGGATCATCGACATGAGACCGGAAATCTTCGAGTCGTTCGAATTCAGGGAGATCGGCGGCCTCACCATCACGATGACTGAAATGGCGGTCGCAGCCTTTGCCGCCAAAGATCCCGCAATCGGTGAGCAGGTTCACGCCCTTGATGAACAGATCCATGCCATGCTTCAGAAAGTCATCGACACGACAACCGCATTGATGCGCGCCACAACGATCAATCCTGACCAGCTCCTGGCTTCATTGAGTATTTCGAGGCATCTGGGGCGCATTGCCGATCAAGCATCCGTCATCGCCCGAACGCCCCGTTTTCCATCGAACGAAGTGCTCGGGAAACACGAGGATACGTTCGTATTCAAACCCTCCGCCCGGTCGTTGAGTTTCAGCTCCAATTGAGAATTGACGGAATCCGTGATCTCCTGCATCGGGTTGCATGCATACAGTCAGGGGAACCGGCAAACAAAACACCAAACGATGATCCGGCCATGAAAAGCATCAAGGCACTGAAAAAAGGGGTGTCGACGCTCCTGGGGTTGCTCCTGCTCATTGCAAACGAGACGGCATCAGCCAAACCCTGGAAGTTCGGGGTGATGGGCGACACCCAGTGGACCGCTGCCGATCCTTCCGGTGGCAACCCGAACACCGTACCCGTCTCGATCATCGATCAGATCAACCGCCAGTTCATCAGCGAAGGTGTGAAATTCGTCATTGCGGTCGGAGACCTTTCCAATGACGGCAGGGACATTTCAGAACATGTACGCTCAATGGCCGCACAGCCGCTCATCGATGCAGGAATCGGTTTTTTCCCGTTCCGGGGCAACCATGAAACCTACGCCGGGGACAATGACTACGGCATCCCGGGGTTCCGCTCAAACTACCCGCAGACTCGAACCGGTGAATTCACCTCAACCGACAACCACCATTTCAGGATCGGGTACCATTTCAGCAGCCCTGTCAAAGTAAGCGCTGAACTGAACGGAATCAGTTACTCGTTCGACTATGGCGACCCGGGTGATCGCGCACGTTTCGTGATCATCGATCCATGGGCCGTTGCCGGCAAAGTCGACAAAAACGCGAACGGGTACTCCTATGGCTACACCATCAACGAGCAACAGCCATGGATCAGCAACAGGCTCGACAGATCGACCCGGAATACCGAACATGTCTTCGTCTTTTCACACCAGCCGCTGATCGCCGAGGGCCACCAGGATACGATGTTCAGCGGCTATGCGAATGCCCATCCCGACTGGCAGAACACGTTCTTCGCCAGCATGCAGAAGAACGGAGCACGATTCTTCATCTGCGGCCACGACCATATCCACCAGCGATCGATCGTGGCGAGCCCTGACGGCAAGTCGCAAGTCGAAGAGATCATTGCCGCATCCAACAGCAGTAAATTCTACAACCCGACGCCCGTCGACGATCCGAAATGGTTCGGCCAGAAGATCCGTGAAACCCCGATCTCCCAGGAAAGAAACACCGTCGGCTACTCGATCTACACGATCGACGGACCATTGGTCACGGTTGACTATTATTCGGACGACCACGGCAACTGGAAGTCGGATGGTGCATTCCCGAACGGGGTCGGCCGCCCCGATACGGGTGTGACGCCCGTCTTGCATTTCGTCAAAAAGGAGACCTGGAGCTACAGCCTCAACGGCAGGGAGTTCCTCATAGCCCAGGGAGCAACCTATAACAGGGTCCACGATCGCTTCAAAGGCACCACAGCCGGCATCCTTGACGGAGTCAACCAGGGTGACGCTCCAGACGGCAGCCGGCAAACCGCAGGAGCTCCCGCTCGCCCGTTCTCCAAGACGGTCGACACCGGATGGATCGACAGGGGGAATACGCCCCTGAAAGATCAAATCGCATCAAGGCTGGCCAGCGACATCCTGATCCTTACCGGCATGGGAGATCCCTGCAGCAGCAAGGCTGATCCGTTCACGCTCTCCCTGACGTACGATCCTTCGAGGGTAGCTCCTGAAACAGTCAGGAACGGAGGATTCGGCCTTGCGGCAACAGACGATGAGGGGCATTTGACCAATGCGGTGGAGAAAAATTCGGGAGGCCTGCCGAAATTTGTCGCCGGCCCCTGGAAAAAAGGTTATGCGCTTGGCACATACGGCGTCGACATCAAGAAAAGAAGCGTCTGGGCAGTCATCGATTTCAACGGCAGATTCGCAGCTGCAGCGTTCGACAGGTAACCGCCAAACCGCGAACGAACTCCGCACCTCCTCAACCGTCGAACTCGGGGTATCTCCTTTTTGCCGAAATGTCTTACATTGCATTCAGGCAAGAACAAACACGAAGGCAGCTACCATGATACGATTGATCATCACCTGGCTCATCAATGCGACGGCCGTCTATGCGACCGCCCATATCCTTCCGGGAATATCGATCAGGAACTTCGGCGCAGCGCTCATCGTCGCGCTGGCGCTCGGCCTGATCAACACCCTGATAAAACCGGTACTCGTCTTCTTTTCGATTCCCTTCATCGTGCTGACGCTGGGTTTGTTCATGCTGGTCATCAACGCACTGATGCTGCAAATGTCGGCCTTTTTCGTCCAGGGCTTCTCGGTGTCGAGTTTCTGGTGGGCCATGCTCGGCTCGCTCTGCATCAGCTTCGTGGCCTGGATCCTCGAAGCAGTCCTCAATGTGTAAAACCATCCAAGACAGTAACCGACCATGCAGGGAGAAGCACAGGCACTCATACTCCTCAAGGCAAACAAACTCAAGCTCCAGTCCGTACCCTGGCTGGCCGACCAGCCTGGTGACGTGCTGGTCCGGACGATCGCCAGCACCATAACACCCGGACTCGACCGCCTTCTCCTGACCAACAAACCCGTATCGAACAAGGTGCTCTCGTACCCCGTCATGCCGGGAAGCGAGACCATCGGCCAGGTGATGCAGGTGGGCCCCGGGGTGGATGACCTGAAAGTGGGGGATTTCGTCTACGCCTTCAAGGGAGATCGCTGGACAGGGATCGATTCGTATTACGGCTGCCATGCCGAAGTGGTGCCGACCTCCCGTTCGAACCTGCTTCCGCTCAGGCGAGAACCGCTGCACAGGGACCTGCTCACCGGGCTCGTCGCATATGTGATCAGCGCACTCGAAAAGGTCGAGCTCGACCCGTCGATGCGCGTGCTGCTTCTCGGACTCGGCTCTGTCGGGCAGATGGTATCGGAGATACTTCATCTCAGGAACATCAGGAACGTCGACGCCCTCGAAACCTTTCCGCTGAGGGGCCAGCTTTCGCATTCCCGGAACATTGCCATCGACATCGTCGACTTCACCAGCGACTTCAACGACAGCTACGACCTGGTGATTGAAGCTACCGGGCGCATCCTGATGGTCGAAAAGGCCATCAGGCTCATGAAACCCCGGGCAAAAGTGCTCCTCATGGGCAGCTACGATCTCCTCGGCTACGACTATCGGCTGATCCAGCACAAGGAACCGGTGATCATCAGCTCGAGCGTCACGACCCTCCGGCACCTGGAGACCGCATCCGCACTTCTTGCAGAGGAGGCGATCGACACCGGGAAATTCTTCACCAACGTCTTCCCGGTCAACCAGTTCGAGCTCGCGTACAGGATTGCCCTCGACAGCAAGGAGGCGATCAAGACGGTTTTCAGCTGGATTTAGCTGATGGGAACCAGCAAACCGGCAATAGGACTCTCGGGTGTCTCGAAGTCATTCGGTGCATTCAAGGCCAACGACGACGTCAGCCTGTCGATCGCACAAGGTGAGATCCACGCAGTGGTCGGCGAGAACGGCGCCGGTAAGAGCACCCTCTCCAATATCCTCTACGGCCTTCTCCGGCCCGACGCCGGTTCGATCGAGATAGAAGGCCGGCCAGTTTCGTTCAGTTCTCCCCGTCAGGCGATCCGCGCCGGCATCGGCATGGTCCACCAGCACTTCATGCTTGTGCCGACCCTCACGGCAGCTGAAAACATCATCCTCGGCAGCGAACAGGCAGGGCTCTTCGCTCCCCTGCCGATAACGCGGCTCGAAAGGGAAATCGCTGAACTGTCGCATCGTCACGGACTCGGCATCGATCCCCGGGCCAGAGTCTCCGGCCTGTCAGTCGGGGAGCAGCAACGCGTCGAGATCCTGAAACTGCTCTACCGAAAGGCGAAAATCCTGATCCTTGACGAACCGACCGCCGTCCTCTCGCCACCCGAGACCGAAAAGCTTTTCGCAACGCTGCGCTCCCTTGCGGCCGAGGGCAGGTCGATCCTGCTCATCACCCACAAGCTCGACGAGGTGCTTGGCGTTTCGGACAGCGTCAGCGTCATGCGCAGGGGCCGGCTGGTCGGATCGATGCCGACCTCCTTCGCCACTAAAGAGAAGCTCGCACGGATGATGGTCGGACGCGAGGTGCTTCTGAGGATCGACAACCCGCCCCAGCAGCCGGGAATAGCGGTGCTCTCCGTTAAACATCTCGACTATGCCGGGCCAGACGGAAGGAAGCGCCTGCAGGATCTCACCCTGGCGGTGCGCGCCGGTGAAGTCTACGGCATCGCCGGAGTGGAAGGCAACGGCCAGAGTGAACTGCTCTCGCTTCTCTGGGGAACCTGGGACCGGCATGCACGAGTCTCGGGAAGCATCGAGCTTGCCGGCCGGCCGATCCTGGGCCTCCACCCCTCCGAAATCGCATCGATGGGGGTTTCGATGATCCCTGAAGACCGCCTCAAATCCGCAGTCGTCAAGGAGTTCGGCATCGAGGAGAACCTCCTTTTCGGGCGTCACCGCGAAACCGGCTACCACCGGGGTATCGGTTTCGACCGGGAAAAGCTCCGCCGCGATGCCGAACGATTGACCGGTGAGTACGATATCCGGTACAGCGGAGCAAGGAATCCCTCACTTGCATCGCTCTCAGGCGGTAACCAGCAGAAGCTCGTGCTCGCACGCGAGATGGAACGACCGGCCATGCAACTCCTGGTACTCGCACAACCGACGCGCGGCGTCGATATCGGAGCGATCGAGCTGATCCACAGGAGAATCGTCGAATCACGGAAAAGGGGCACGGCGATCATTCTGATCTCCTCCGAACTCGAGGAGATCATCGCCCTGTCGACCCGTATCGGCTGCCTGTTCGAGGGGGGCATTCGCCGTGAATTTTCCGAAGAGGAGGTTCGTTCAGGACGTCTTGAGGAATCGGGCTTCGAAAAAGAGATCGGACTCCATATCACCTGAAACTCCGCTGTTCCATGTCGCGAAAGAACCTGCAGCCCTTCATACCCCTCTTTTCGGTGCTGTTCGCCCTGGGGGCGGGCAGCGTGATCATCGCAGCAACGGGAAACAGCCCGGCCGAGGTCTACCTTCGCATGTTCCGATCGACGTTCGGCTCAGGCTACGGCTTCGGACAGGTGCTCTTCAGGTCGACGACCCTGGTGCTGACGGGACTCGCCGTGGCACTTCCATTCAAGCTCAGGTTGTTCAACGTCGGCGCTGAGGGCCAGCTGCTCATGGGTTCGTTCGCTGCCGCGATATGCGGCATAGCCCTGCCAACCGACATCCACCCGGTGCTCGGGACCTCATCGGCACTTGTTGCAGCCATGGCTGCCGGAAGCCTCTGGGCCCTCTCTGCGGGCTGGCTCAAGGTTCGTTACGGCGTCAACGAAGTCATCTCCACCATCATGCTGAATTTCATCGCACAGGGCATCACCGGCTATCTGCTAACCAACCTGTTCGCGGTTCATTCGACGGTTCATACCCCGACCATGGTTCCGGGCACTCTCCTTCCGGGGCTTGACAGCCTGTTCGGACTTGACTGGCACTCCCCGGCAAACCTGTCGACGATCATCGCCATCGGCATGTCCGGGGCATCGGCACTTCTGCTCTATCGGACGAGATACGGATATACCATGATTGCTGCCGGTCTGAACCCGCAGGCGGCCAGGCACGCCGGCATCGACACCGACGCCAGGATTCTCGGGACAATGGCCATGGGCGGAGCACTTGCGGGACTCGGAGCCGGGAACCTCGTGCTTGGCTACAGGCACTGGTTCGAAGCAGGCCTCACTTCAGGGGCCGGATTCATGGGTATCGCGGTAGCGCTCCTCGCAGGTGCTCACCCGCTCGGGATCCTGCTTTCGGCACTGCTCTTCGGCTGGCTCGATTACGGTGGCCTCACGGTCAACACCATGGTGCCGAAAGAGCTCTTCATGATCGTCCAGGCGATGACCATCCTGGCCATCATCTCCTTTCCGGCGATGTTCAGAAAGCGCCTGCGTCAATGATCAGCTCACAAGGCCCCTCGTTCGGTTCTCGTATGTCAAATGACGGTGAAAACACTGCATATTCTTTACACATATGCCGGGAATGCTTATCTTGTCTTATGAAAGTCAACGTGACAGCATCTCCAATTATCAAGACCTGAAGACCCTGATACCATGCCTAAAAAATCAGCAGACAAACCGGTCCCGGAAAAGAGCACGGTAAAGAAGGCAACGAAGAAGTACACCGAAGCCGAGCTGAAATCCGCAAAGAAAACCGCAAAATCCGTTGCAATTGCCGCACCTGAAATGAAAGCCTCCGGAAAGGCTGCTGAAAAGCCCGGGAAAGCAGCTGCCGCAAAGGCAGTTGACGAACCCAAAGCGAAAGCGCCAAAAAAGGGTGCTGCTTCGGGAAAGCAGAAAAAATCAGCTGCCGCGCCCGAACAGGTCGAAGAGCATATCAGGATAGCCGCTTATTTCCGCTGGGAAGAGAGGGGACGAACCGAGGGTCAGCACGATGACGACTGGCTGGAAGCGGAGAAAAGATTCAGGAAATAGCGGCTGCACCGCCCACCGATGAAAAAAAGCCATTCGACGAATGGCTTTTTTTATATTCAGACTTTCAGCTCAACGCCTTACCGCCTTACGGAAATGAAGTGGATCAGTACGATCGCAGGAAGCATCAGAATCATGATTGCCGGCCTCTGGCTCGTCGTGAGGATCATCCTGGAATATTTCGGGTTTATCTCCGATGGTAACGACCGCACCACGGGAATCAAGGATATGCGGGAGGAGTACCGCAAGTCGAACTACCGCTGAGCAGCAGGAGGCTCCCACCCCTCCCAACCGACCCGCCCCGACCCTGCCTTACTTTCGCTCGCTCGTCACCACGGTCATCTCGATGGACTGGCCTGCAGGCGCGAAGCTGTTCGCAGAAGGTTTCTGGCTGATGACCGTGTTCGGGACGAGGATGGCCGAATACTCGTACGTGATCTTCCCGACCGTGAGGCCTCTCTGGATGAGGGTACTCTTCGCCTGATCGAACGACATACCGAGAACCTCGGGAATGACGACCCGCTTCATACCTTCAGGTTCGACCTCGAGCTTGCCGACGATGATCGAAACTGCCGTGCCCGTCTTGACCATCACGTTCGGGGGCACCGACTGGTTCAGAACCCTGCCGTCCTCATCCTGGGTTGCAACAGCACGGAACTGAACATCATCGACGATCATGCCGATCCTGGCCAGCACCTGTCGGGCTTCGCCCTCCGGACGACCAGTCAGCTCGGGCATGGCATAGCTCGGTTTTTCCTGCCGGTTGAGGACAAGGTAGACATTGCGCCCCGGCTTGACCGACGAGTTTGCCGCCGGCACCTGGTCGAGCACGACATCGGATGCCACATCGGGAAGGTATCGGAAGTTGTAGCTTTTTTTCGCCTCGAGGCCATTGCGCTGCAGCAAACGCGACGCATCGGCATAGGTCATATTCTTCACGTCGGGCACCGTGGTCTCCCTGCCGCTCGACGTGTAGAACGGAAGCATGAGCCTGTCGAAAACAAGAAACGCGCTCAACAGCAGCAGAACCGGTATCCAGACTTTTTTCATGCTCGAATGGTGAGGTAATACATGGGTTTCCGTGGGTTCAATGCTGTCGTTTCATGACGAAATCGACCAGCAACCGCAGCGAATGCTTGGCATCGGTCTCGGGAAAATGGGCGATGGCGTCCAGCGCCTTGGTTGCGAAACCTTCGGCAACCTCCGCAGCGTAATCGAGACCGCCCTTTTCGCGGACGAAATCGATCACCTCGCTGCTTTTCACGGCACGCTTTTTCGAGCTTTTCAGAATGGACTTGATCATGTTCTGCTCCCCCTTTCCGGAATGGAGGAGGGCATGGATGAGCGGCAGGGTGATCTTGCGGTCCTTGATGTCGATGCCGAGCTGTTTGCCGGTCTTTTTCGAGTCACCGGTGTAGTCCAGCAGGTCGTCGCGTATCTGGAAGGCAAGTCCGAGAAACTCGCCGTAACTCTTCAGGCTGGCAATGTCTTCCTCGGAGGAGGTCCCGCTGGCCGCCCCGATGGCGCATGATGTGGCGATCAGCGAACCGGTCTTGTCGGCAATGACGTTGACGTAGTCCTCTTCCGTGATATCCAGGCTGCGCGTCTTCTGGATCTGCAGGATTTCACCCTCGCTCATCCGCCTCACCGCTTCGGAAACAAGGTGGAGCGATCGAAAATCGTTGTTTTCAAGCGAGTAGAGCAGGCCCTTCGAGAGCAGGTAGTCACCGATGAGCACCGAAATCTTGTTTTTCCAGAGGGCATTGATCGAGGGTATGCCCCTCCTCATTTCGGCACCATCCACGACATCGTCATGAATGAGGGTTGCCGAGTGCAGCAGTTCGATCATGATGGCTCCCCGATAGGCTGAATCCCCCACCTCGCCGAACACTTTCGCGGAAAGGAGCACGAGCAGGGGGCGGATCTGCTTTCCCTGCTGCTTCAGGACATAACGGGTGACTTTGTCAACCAGGCTGTTACTGGAATGCAGAACGGTCTTGTAACGCTCCTGAAATATTTTCAGTTCTTCCGAAACAGACGAGGTAACCTCTTTGATATCCACTGAATCCTGTTGCTTAAATGCTTGAGCCGGGAACGGACGATTTGCAGTCAAAATCGTGAGAAGTTATCGATAATTAGATGATTATAAAAATCACGACCCGCCGTCTGTAGTTCCCTGCATGCAGAAAGAACCGCACAGTGGACAAAAAACCATTTGCTCCCTATGCGGTTCTTTTAGTACTATAAAGCGGATTACGGGTTAATTCCGCATAATTTGCGGCTCCCCGCCCATATCCTCCCGAATTTTTCCGAAACCATGACTGCCGTCACGGCAACGGCCCCGTAATTCTCCATGAGCAACGAAAACGAATCGACAAAACCGTCGTCGGACGGTAACGGACCGGACACTGGCGCCGACCGGGAACTGACTCCCGAAAGCGCACAGCAGAAACCGGATCATGAAACCGGTGCCGGACCCGAAAACCAGGCTGAATCCGGCGATGCGGAAGCCATGCTGCTCGCCACGACGCAAACTGACGCACCTTCTGCCGGGCAGGACGAAGAGGAGGAACCCCATACGCAGGACGAAGGCGGCATGTCGTTCTTCGAGCACCTCGACGAGTTCCGCTGGCGCCTCTTCAGGGCCGGCATCTTCTTCTTCATCGCGACGATCATTTCCGGCGTCTACGCTGATTTCCTGGTGAACCAGGTGCTTATCGGCCCACTGAAACAGAGCGGCCCGAACATCGTGCTGCAGAACCTCATACCCTACGGACAGATCTCCCTCTACCTGCAGGTCGTCATCTTCTCGGCCTTCATTCTCTCCTTTCCCGCGCTTGCCTGGCAGATCTGGAAATTCATTGAACCGGGCCTGCATGAACGGGAACGCAAGGCAAGCCGGTTCGTCACCCTCTTCATCTCGGCCTGCTTTTTCACCGGCATCGCCTTCGGCTATTTCGTCTTCCTGCCGATATCGCTCAAATTCTTTTCCGGATTCGGATCTCCGCTCATCAAGAACAACATAGGCATACAGGACTACGTCAGCTTTTTCCTCGGCACGCTGCTGACGGCAGGACTGGTGTTCGAGCTCCCCTTCATCTCCTACGTGCTTTCGAAGGTCGGGCTCCTGACGCCGGCATTCATGAGATTCTATCGCAAGCACTCGGTCGTCGCCATGCTGGTCATCGCCGCCGTCGTCACTCCGTCGACGGACCTCGTCACGCAGATGGTCATCGCTATCCCGATGATCATCCTCTATGAGATCAGCATCTTCATATCGGCCGGCGTACAGCGCAAACGGAACCGGAAGGAGATCGAGGCGAACGCATGACCGCCGCATCGAACCGGCGCCCGAACCTCGTTCTGGAAAACGCGCCCGGCCTTACGCTCGAGGGCAATGCGCTGAAGGATCCCTCCGTCAGGACGGTACCGGTCTACCTGCCGCCATCCTATGACGGCATCAGGCGCTTCCCGGTGATCTATCTCCTGGCAGGGTTCGCTTCCACCGGGGTAAGCTTCCTGAACTACAGCTTCGGGCGGAGAACCCTGCCGGAGATGGTCGAGGCGATGATCTGCAAAGGTGAGATGCCGGAGACGATCGTGGTCATGCCTGACTGCATGACCCGCTATGGAGGTTCGCAGTATGTCGATTCGGCCGCCACCGGGCTTTATGAGACCTATCTGACCGGGGAGCTGGTTCCCTTCGTCGACAGCAGGTTCATGACGCTTGCAGATAGGCGCCATCGGGCAATAGCCGGCAAATCTTCAGGGGGATTCGGCGCGCTCAGGCTCGGCATGAGGCATCCCGACCTCTTTTCGGCCGTAGCCTGCCACAGCGGGGACATCGGATTCGAGCTCTGTTACCGGCCCAATTTCCCCAAAGCAGCCCGAACGCTCGAAAAATACGGGGGCAGCATTTCTGCATTCTTCGCCAACTGGGAATCTCTCGACAAGAAGCCAGGGGGAGAATTCGCCATGCTCGACGTCATGGCCATGGCCGCTGCCTACTCACCCGATATTTCGAGGCCTGTCCCCGAGAACATGACCCTTCCGTTCAACCCGAGGACCTGTGAACTGGTGCCGGGGGTATGGGATCGCTGGCTCGAATTCGACCCGTTGGTCATGATCGGACAGGCTCGCTACCTCGAAGCCCTTGGATCGCTCTCGAAGCTCTACCTCGACTGCGGTTCACAGGACGAGTACAACCTGCAGTTCGGACACCGGAAGTTCTCGGATCTGGCTCTCTCCTCGGGCATCAGCCACAGGTACGAGGAGTTCCCCGACTCGCACACCGACACCTCCTATCGCTACCGGGTCTCATTCCCGATCCTGGCGGCAGCCATCGCCTCCTGAATCCGCGTCGGCCATGAGGCTCCTGAACACCTCCCCGGTAAGACTTCTGAGCTCATCGACCGAACCGTTGTTCCAGATCACGTAATCCGCCAGTTCGATCAGCCTTTCCTGTGGCCACTGGGCCTGCATGCGCCGCATCACATCCTCCCTGCTCCCCAGCCCACGCAAAACGGCACGATCGACCCGAAGCCCGCGGTCAGCTGCGACCACGACGATACGGTCAAGATCACCTGCACGTCCCGACTCGAACATTATCGCAGCCTCCTTGCAGAGTATCTTCCGCCCCTCCCGCCGACACCGTTCGACTTCCCGGTCAAACGCCTCGAACACTTTCGGATGGATGAGCGCGTTCAGGGCGTCCAGCTTCTCCCTGTCTGAAAAGACGGCGGCAGCGATCGCCTTCCGATCGATCGACAACCCTCCGTCGGGATCCCTTGAGTAGACGCCGCTTCCGAAAAGCTCTCCGATGCCGCGAATGACTTCCGGGTCGACCACCTGAAGGTCACGGGCGACGCGATCCGCCTCGAACAGTTCGCAGCCAAGATCTGCGAGGATCTTGCAGACCGTGCTCTTGCCGCTCCCTATTCCGCCGGTCACGCCGACAAGTAAAGGTTTCCTGCACATGGACGCTAGGGGTTCCTGCGAAGGTTCTTCCTGACCTGCAACAGCACCTCACGCCAGAGCGTCGGATCCTTTGAATACCTGGCGAGCCTCGCGTCGAAGGTTTTCTGGTCGATCTTGTGGCGTGAAAAGAGGGTGTCCAGTTCACGCGAGGTCAAGGCCGGCTCTCCTGGCGCCGTGCTGTCGGTGGCGATCGTGCCCGATTGCACAAGATAGTCGCTATAGAACTCGGCGAACTTCATGTCCGTGGCGTCGAGCCTCGGGCCGGTCTGCAGGCCGCAGCCGGCCAGCACGCCTGTGCAGGCGAGAAAAAAGAAGATGCGCTTCACGATCCCGGAAATCCCCATGGTTGCTCTTTTGATGATGGAACTCAAGTATTACGAATATGTTGCATTATTTTTCACATCCTGAAACTTAAACGGAAAATGGTAAGTTGAAAACAGACTCTTCCCAGTAATCGGTTTCAACCTTTAAATCAATACTTCACATGGCATACCAGCAACCAGCTCTCCCTTACGCCGACAACTCGCTCGAGCCTTACATTTCTGCCAATACCATCGGGTTCCACTACGGCAAACACCACGCCACGTACATCAAGAACTATAACGGCCTCGTCGAAGGCACCCCTTTCGACGCCAAGCCGATCGAGGAGGTCATCCTCGCTACCGCAGCCGACGCAGCCAAGGTCGGCGTATTCAACAATGCAGCGCAGGCACTGAACCACTCCTTCTACTGGAACTGCCTCACACCGAATGGCGGCGGCACGCCGACCGGTGAACTGGCTGCGAAGATCGACGCCGATTTCGGCAGCTTCGACAAGTTCAAGGATGAACTGAAGAACGCTGCTGCAACGCAGTTCGGCAGCGGCTGGGCCTGGCTCGTTCTCGACAATGGCACCCTGAAGGTCGTCAAGACCGGCAACGCACAGACCCCTCTTACCAGCGGCCAGACCCCCCTGCTCTGCATCGATGTCTGGGAGCACGCCTACTATCTCGATTACCAGAACAGGCGTCCGGACCACGTCGCCGCGGTCATCGACCACCTCCTGAACTGGAAGTTCGCCACCGACAACTACCTCGCCGCGAAATGATCCTTGCCGCCAACTGACATGTCGAAAGGCCCCGATCCGGGGCCTTTTGCGTAACAGGAGACACGTGACGCGGGACATGAAAGTCGTTACACTCCACAGTCCGTCTTCACGCGTCCCCCTCCCGACCCGTCTCGCGTCTCAAAGCCACGGCATGCGCTCAACCTCATCCAGATTCACCACACGGGCCTTTGACGGCCTCCTGAAGCTGATTTTAAGGCTTTCCGGGTTGATGACCCGTTCGTCATAGACCACCCTGAGGCTGTGGGAACTGTCAACTTCGTCAGGCTTGAACAGATCCATATCGATCTCCTTCGGCACGCGAACCTGGCCAGTGCCGGACGGTTGCATCTGGAAATCGAGAAACCGGAATTCGACACTCTTCCTGCCGGACGAATCGAACAGCGTCATCCCTTCAAGCGCTTTCGAGGCCGCATCGACCACAAGCAGCTTCCGGCCACCGACTGCCCTGACCGTAAAGCTGACCTTGCCGGATCCCTGCCGGACCGATTCGATGGCGCTTTCGGGTTCCGGCATCCCGGGAATCCCGAAGAGCGTCTCTGTCAACTGCCCGAACCCGGCCTGAACCCCGAGTATCTTTTCAAGGTTCGCGGGGTTATTTCTGCCGACAAGCATCCTGTTGTTCAGCATATCATGCACAAAGAGCGAATCCGGCCTGATCAGCATATCCGCGACAGGCCAGCCGAGAAGACCTGCGGTCACGATGAGCCGCGCGTCATGCGACTTCCTGAGCTGCACCGTGCAATATGCTTTCGCCTTGCGCTTCGGGGTCTTCATGAACAGGTCCGCATATCCGTCAATCGAGTTCACCATGCCCGAACCGGCCGCCACATCACGGTAGAGCTGCTTCAGCTCGGCCGTGAGCAAAACCTTTTCCCCGGGCAGTTCCGGCCCCCGGGTAACACTCTCCATTCCGGAGCATCCGGCAACTGCGACGAGCGCCAGCATGCAACACAACCGTCTTATCGTTCTCATCATCATCTCCTTAGCCGTTCATCATCGAGTCTGTCGCCATCTGATGCCGAAAAGGCTTCCGTCATTCAATCTTTTTGCCGAATGGGTTGATTGCAACTGAAAGGCAACGCTGAAATGTTATTTTACACCAAATCGCGCCGCCATCAAAACACGAATCCGGGAGTTTCACATCCATGCACGCTCTGTACCTCAAACCAAAGGAACACCGGAGGCTGCTCAGCGGCCATCTGTGGGTCTTCAGCAACGAGCTCCGGGAAGTCCCTCGCGATATAGCCGCAGGCGAGACCGTGCAGCTCTTCACCCACGACGGCCGGCTCATGGGTACAGGCTTTTTCAACCCCCAGTCGCTCATCGCTTTCCGACTCCTGACCAGGAGCGAAGAGCAGCCAGACCGCGAATTCTTCCGCAAAAAGATCCTCGAGGCCCTCAAGCTGCGCGAAAAGATCTACCCTGCGGCTGAGACCAACGCCTTGAGGCTCGTGCACGGAGAATCCGATGGACTGCCGGGACTGGTGATCGATCGCTTCGACCGGGCTCTGGTGCTGCAGTCCTTCTCCGCCGGTATGGACCTCCACCTGCCGCTCATCACCGAAGTGCTCAAGGAGATCTTCGATCCGAAAGCCATCGTGCTGCGTAACGAATCCCCCATTCGTGAGCTTGAGGGTCTCTCCCTCTACAAGGAGATGATCCTGGGCGGACCGGATGACGTGCATCAGGTGATCGTCGACGACGGAATCAGATACCGGGTGAACATCCTCGAAGGCCAGAAAACAGGGTTTTTTCTTGATCAGCGTGAAAACCGCCGGATGGTCAGGAAATACTCGGCCGGGGCAGACGTGCTCGACATCTACACCAACGACGGCGGATTCGCGCTCAACTCCATGCACGCAGGAGCCCGTTCGACCACGATGGTCGACATCTCCCAGGAAGCCCTGCAGCGGGCTGAGCAGAACGCCCGCATGAACGGCATGAAGGATTTCTCCATCGTCGCCTCCGACGCCTTCGAAGCGCTCTCAAGGTTCAAACAGGAGGAGCGATCCTTCGACCTCGTTGTCCTCGACCCGCCGAGTTTCACCAAGAGCAGAAAAACGGTACCCACGGCACTCAAGGCATACGCCAAGCTCAACCGGCTCGGCCTGCAGCTCGTCAGGGACGAAGGGTTTCTCGCGACCGCATCGTGCTCTCACCATGTCTCCGAAGAGGACTTCCTCGCCGCAGTGCACCTCGGCGCCATGCAGGCCGGCAAACACCTCCGGCTCATCTGCCGCAACGCCCAGCCGCCGGACCACCCGATGCTGCTGTCGATGCCCGAAACCGGTTACCTCAAGTTCGCCTGCTTCTACGTTACAAGCTTCTGAAAAAGCACCAGTCATGCCTGCCCCGCTCAGCGACAGGCATGAATTCTCTTGGCTCCGCCGAATACAGATAACGTTCAAAACCGGTAACCCGCTCTTTATCATACAGAGACCGGAGGAATGAAGTTTTGAAATATTATCTATATTTCATTGAACACCTGTCCAATCGGGGATCAGGCAGGATATCTCCGACCAACCTTCTTCCAGGCCCGGGCTCATCTCAACCACCTGAACAGCCGCCAAGGCCAGTTGTACCGTATCAGTAATAGCAGCCGACGGCGCCCTAGCCACACGGGGGGCTTCTCGAACACCGCGACACCATGCTGCGACCGGGCATCCGAACATGGATGCCTTTCGAACAGATCGAATTGATCTCCATGGGAGCAGTACATCTGAACCGATTGACAAACACAGGACAAAAACATGGCCACCAAAGGAACGACAGGAATTTCAAGGAGCTTACCGGCATTCGCCTGCATCGTCATGACAGCCATTTCGATGCTCTTCAGCCCGGCGAAAGCCTTCTCGATCACTGCATCAGCAGGCGATTTCCCGACAGTCGAACAGTCACGGCTGCTGAACGGCGAGGTCATCGTGAACACCACCGCTCTCGAAGACGGCGTTACCGGAGTGATCGGAAAGATCTTCATCGATGCGCCTCCGGAGTATATCTGGCAGACGATCACCGATTACGACAACCAGAAGCATTTCGTGCCCAAAGTGATCGACAGCGGCATGATCTCGGACAATGGGAACGAACAGGTGATGTTCGAGACCGGGAGGACCGGCGTGCTCTTTTTCAGAAAAACCGTCTATATAAAGCTCAAGGTCAGGGGGGAACGCCTCAGACGCCTGAGTTTCCAGCAGCTCGAAGGCGACTTCAAAGTCTACCAGGGAGAATGGCTGATCGAGAATGCCCCGAACGGCAGAGGGTCGATGCTCACCTTCAGGGCAGAAATCAAACCCGGCTTTTTCGCACCATCCTTTTTCGTCAGGAACGTCCAGAAGAAGGACCTTCCGATGGTGCTCGGCGCCATGAAAAAACATGCCGAATCAAAGGGGGCCATAGGAAAATCCGAAAAAGAGGCTGTCAGAGCCCTCCTCATCCGGGAGAGCCGAAGTTAAGCCCGGGCAGCGTTTAGGAACAGATGCTGTTGCTCCATATCTTGACAGATTGGAAGCGCCAGACGGCGCAAATCGACAACCAGCCCAGCGGACATGGCAGAATCAAGATTGATGCAGGTGGTGACCGGCGCCTGGAACTCCTACATGATGAAACTGAAATGGAATCGCGATGTCGGGGATATGACTGATTTCATGAAAAAGACGGTGAACGACGACATCTCCTTCGATGAGGCCTGCAAGATGATTTTCACCGAAGGGTTCTCCGCAGGTGCCAGATACGGGAAGGCGTCTGTCTTCCGTGAATGTGAACGCAGGTACAAGATCAACTGACCCCACGCACCAACAACGGTCAGTCGATGATTCCTTTTGCCTGCAACGCCTCCCGGGTCAGCTCCTGACGCAGGGGAAGTTCCGTTGCGTTCCGGATATCCAGGTTCGTCGCGAAGAACCACACGTTGTCCACCGTTTCGACATAACCGACGTACCATCCTGTCTGCCGGATGCTCCCTGCATCCCAGCCTGTCTTGGCCCTCAGGGTATATGCGGAGGTTTTCCCGACGACCATGATCTCCCGGAGCGTCTCGAAGGATGCCGGGCTGAAGGGCAACTCCTGTTTGTAGACCTTCCGTAGAAACTCCACCTGTTCGATCGCGCTGATCCGGAGGGAACCATCCAGCCAGAACCTTGTGCCGTCGAACGGCTCTACCAGCTCTCCATAAGAGCATTTCCCGATGTACTCCCGGTATGTACCGGCCCCGACCCTGCGCGCCAGCTCCTGATAGCACCAGACGCAGGATACCCTGAAGGCGCTTTCGAGCGTCTGGTCACGGTTCCAGTCGGGAAAATCGTACCGGTGCCCATCCCACCTGATCACTTCGTCCTTTCCGGCAACGGCCCGCTCTTCGAGGGCGATGAGCGTATTGAGGATTTTGAACGTCGATGCGGCAGGCAAACGCCGGAATGCACGTACATCGTCGTGGATAAAGGTTGTTCCGTCGTGCAGGGATGAGATCACCATGGTGCCGGCCACCCCGTGCCGCAAGAAAATTCCGGCAATTTCCCGGTCTTCGGCACCAGCTCCCGAAAACAGCAGCATCGACGCGATGACGATCAGGAGCTTCCGCATGGCTCATGCCCTCCAGGCGTGCACGAAGTCGTACACCTCATGCCATGAGGATGCTCGCGGCTCTTCGATGAAGGTATTGGTGCTGTTGCCGAAGCAGATGGTGTAGAGCCCTTTCGAGCGCAGGCTGAGGATGTTGTCCGGAGTGTCCTCGACGTAGATGTCAGCCCCGACCTGGGACTTCTCCTTCATGAAGCAGAGGTCCCAGAACGGTATGCCATGGCTGTCGAGCCAGTTGACCGTCTGCTCGACGGCCGTGGCATGGAAGTAGTGGATGAAGAGCCGATGGGTGATGATCCGGATCCGGTATCCCTCGTCGGAAAGGAGGCGGAGGTATTTCCGCGCCCCGGGCACCATCTCCATGCTGCTGAAAAGAGCCCGTTGCGTTACGGCGAAACGGTGCAGGCTGTCATACTGGCTCCTGTCCGTAATGCCCCACTCCGAAAGGCCATACGAGACCTCGAGCGGCAGATCCCCGATCGGCCGCTCGAACCATTCCGCGGCAATGGAGCGCATACGTCCGTAGAAGTCCGCGCAGACCCCATCCAGATCCACTCCAATGACGATGTCGCTCCGGTCGGCCATGATCTATTCCTGTTTGATGTTGTCGTTAGGGATCAGAAAGCCCGTTCAATCGATACGAGGTGCCTTTCGGGATATGGCAGAGACCTGGCAACGAAACACTTCCGGGTCATGGTGTCTGTCAGCTGTGCATGAATGCCGCCGAAACCGGTACCGGATCGTGTGCGGTGCCGGTTTCGGGTCAGTAGGTGATCCTGTCGCCGTAAGAAGGCGTCAGGGCTGCTGCTGGCGGATTTCAGCCGATGCTTTGCGGATATAGTCCGTGGCATCATCGAGATGCTTGAGGGCCTGGCGGATCTCATAATCGTCATCCACATCGACCTTTGCCCTTTCAAGACGCTTGCGGGCATCCTGCACGGCATCAGTGGCTAGTTGAAGCGCTGACAGTGCTGAAGACATGGCATCTCCCGGTTTCAGGGTGGTTGAGGGTCAGCCGTTGACAAGTGTAAATGTAACGAAGAATGCACGTATAACGCAACGGGGAGTGCCGGCCCCTGAAAATCGAGACCCGATGCCAGAAACCGGATACCCGAAGGTTGCCCCTGAGGTCACCATGAAGTATCTTTCTGTTCAGGGACGAGCATGAAAAAGACAAGACAAACCATTCGAGAACCACATGAGCAAAAACCACTCAACATCCATTCATGCAGCGCTGATCCTGTTGGCCGGCCTGCTTGCGGCAGGATGCAGCCCTACCGTCAAGCTCGAGGCCCCGGACAAGCCGATCACGATCAACATGAACATCAAGATCGACCATGAAATCAGGGTAAGGGTCGACAAGGACATCGACACGCTTGTCGAAAAAAGAAAGGACATCTTTTAAATCAAGGAAGGCCAATCATGCATATCACTACTCCACTGAGGGCAAACGTTTTTTTCAGAACAGCGGCACTCCTCTTCACCTTGCTGATGGCATCGACGGCATCGGCATACGCGATCGACCTTGAAACAGCCCGGAGCAAGGGGCTTGTCGGCGAGGTTGATAGCGGCTATATCGCCATTCCACCCGGCGCCGGCGCCGAAGCACAGCCGCTGGTCGGAACCGTGAATCAGGAACGTCGCGCAGCCTATGCGGATATTGCGACAAAAAACGGGGTTTCCCTCGAGGTCGCAGGACAGCGCACCTTTGAAAAACGGTTTCCCGGTTTCCCGGCCGGAACCTGGGTTCAGGTTCAGGGCAAGTGGTCAAGGAAATAACCTCTTTCCACCCATAGGACAACTGCTTCGGACGTGAAATGGGCCCTGCGCATCCTGGGGGTGCTGCTCCTGCTCGCAACCCTCGGGATCATGGGGGCATGGCTGTTTTTTCCCTGGTATGCGCAAGGGATTCTCGACCATGCTGCCGGACAAGGGTTCACCCTCAAACTGAAAGATCCTGGCCGACCAACGCTCTCAGGCATGAGGTTCGGCAGGATTGATGCCGTTGTCACCACCAGTCCCGACAGCTGCACAGGCATCACATCGACCTACACCGCGTCCATCTTCAACGGCCGGATTACCTGGCGTCGCCTCGCTTCCGGCAAGATGCCTGCATTCGGCATCTCCCTTGTCGCCGACTCTATCGACGTGCTGCAGAAACCGGCGAAAATACGGTTCAGGAATATCAATCCGCACATCACTGCACGCCTGGATATTTCCCGGAACAATGACCGCACCCTGGGCGCAACACCGGATTCAGTGGCGTACGCCGTCAACAACGGAAGGATCGAAACCGGCAAGCTCAGGCTTGGCGGGATCAGCTACAGGGCATTGCTGACAAGATCGAACAACTGGGTTCAGCAACCTTCACGGTTCAGTGCCGAATCCCTCTTCTCGGGCGAAGTCAGAATCCCCCTTACCGGGTTCGTAGCCACCTTCGGCATGGCCAGAAGTCCTGAAAAGCCCTGCACACTGACCTTCAGCAACTGCTCAGTCGACCTGTTCGGCATCAGGGCATCGACCCCGTTGATCGAATACAGCCTCAGAAAGAAGCAGACAAACTTCGTTCTCCATCTCGACAGCGTTCCATTCGAAAGCCTTGCAAAGCTGGCCTCTCCACATGGCGCAAATCCTGAAATCACCGGGAGCCTGAACGGCTCGATCCCTGTGGAATACCTCGATACCACCGTTCGAGTGAAGGATGGCCTGGTGGACACTGAAGCAGGAAGCCGCCTCGACTTCAGGGACGCAGGAGGAAAACCTCTGCTCTCCTTCGATGTCGGCCGGCGAAAGGGCGGGCCTCCGCTGATCGCCCGGCTCAACGCCGAGGTGACGATTGATGCGAAAGACGAGAAACTTTCGGGAATCAGGCTGGGCGGTCTTTCGTCGAAGGTGTTCGGCGGTTCACTCTCGGTATCGCCTGCCGTGTACGACATGAAAACAGGTTCAGCCGAATGTGTCGTCAAACTCGAAAAAGTGCCGATCCTTGACCGCATCCGCCTTCAGGGGCAATTCACCGGAAACCTGAAAGGCTCTGTCAGCGGAACGCTCCCCGTTTCAGTGAGCCGGGGAAGATTTTCCGTGCGCAACGCCAGGCTCTCCTCGACTGGCGGCGGTACGCTGCATCAGATTCCCCCTGCAACACAAAAACCTTCGACTGCCCCCTTTGCGCAAACCGGAGCAGAGGTCATCTGGGAATTCAGTGAGCCATCCGTCGTGCTGAACCGTGACCCAGCCGGCAGGACAACAGTCGGATTCTCCCTGAAAAGCCTCCTTCGCAGGTCCGGCGGTGGAGAGATGCTGCTGGCAGGACCGAAAGGCACCCTCGGCCTTTTCCAGAATGCAGGGAAACCTTCGACACTCACCCTTTCAGGTTTTTCGGCAGGCCTGTTTGACGGAACGGTATCGATAAGCAATGTCGACTACGACCTTCAGTCCAGACACGCAGAAACCATGGTGGAGATCAACGGCATTCCGCTGCAGAAACTGCTCGACCTCCAGGGCACAAAGAATATCTTCGCTACCGGTACGATCCGCGGACGCATCCCGGTCCTGCTCAATGGCGAGTCATTCAGCATTCCGGAAGGCGGCCTGGACGCTGAAAAGTCCGGCCAGATCATTTACTCCAGCACGCCTGAGGAAAGGGCTTCGGCCAATCCCGGCATGAAACTCACCTATGAGGCGCTCGGCAACTTCCTCTATTCGGAACTCATCTCATCGATCGTCATGTCTCCGGAGGGAGATTCGCGAATCACCCTGAAACTCAGGGGATACAATCCGGATTTCCAGAACGGCCGTCAGGTAAACCTCAACCTGAATATCGATCAGAACCTGCTCGACCTGTTCCGCAGCCTCTCCATCTCTTCCGGCATCGAGCAGGCGATCACGGAGAAAGCCCTCCAGAATCGAAAAAAGAGGTGATGATCGCTGCGTCGCCACCTGATCGCGTTGCTTCAGGTGAACTCCGGACTGCTTTTCTTGTTCATATTGATAGAGGGTCATTGTATCATTACCATTTCCCACACGTCAGGAGGACGACATGGAACGCAAGGCAACCATCGCCAAACTGCACAGGCAGTTGAAAACCTGGGATACCGAGATCGTCCAGATAGAAAAAAGGGTGCACAAAGCGACCCGGGACCTGCACGATCGGGTTGATGAACTCAAGCAAAGGAAAGATGCCGCCATGAAACAGACAGAAAAACTGCTGCACAGCAGTGAAGAGGCCTGGGGCGAACTGAAGGAGGGTGCCGAAGAGGCCTTCCACGACTTCAGAAAGGCCCTCAGAAGGGCGCGCTCCAGGTTCAAATGATCGCCACCCGGGGATCGGCCCCGGTTGTACCTCTCCAACAGACCGGGGAGCCCCCTCCTCTCTACAATAATGTAGATTCAACACAGGTTCCTACCTGAGCGTAGCTGTCTTTCTGTTCAGGAAGTACTCCATCAAGATCATAATTTGTTTAATCACATGCACTTAGATCACAGTGCCATTCATGGCATGATAATTGATCTAACATGAGTGATTCGTCAACAAACCCGTTTGACCCTAACAAAAAAGGACAAATTATGACCAGTTTTACCACCCCATACGGGAATCTTGAAGGCATCGAGTTCAGGACGCTCTTTTCGAACGGCAAAACCGACGGCTGCCTCGTCACCAAAGAAAACGTGCTGAAAACACCATACGGGGAGATCGTCCCGCAATTCGAGGCTGAAGATATGGGCAGGCGCACGGTCAAACCCCTCTACTTTTACAAGAGCGGCGCCATCAAATCGGTTGCACTTCAGGGGCAGACCCTGTTGCAGACCCCGGTAGGGGCCGTACCTGCTGAACTGGCAACCTTCCATGAGTCCGGCAGCATCAAGCGGATATTCCCCCTCGACGGAAAGCTTACGGGATTCTGGACCTCGAAGAACGAATTCGAGCTTGCCGGAACCATCACGATCGACGCTCCGCTCGGCAAGCTGAGCGCGAAATTCATCGGCCTGCAATTCTATGAAAGCGGAGCACTGAAAAGCCTGACGCTCTGGCCGGGGGAATTCCTCACCGTGACGACGCCTGCAGGAGAAATCAGGGGCAGGACAGGCATCGCATTCCATGAAGACGGAAAATTGCGTTCGATCGAACCGGCAGGCATCGTGAAGGTCGAAACCCCGGTCGGGCTCATGACTGCCTACGACAACGAGCCACAGGGCATCCACGGCGACCTGAACTCGCTGCAGTTCGGTTCCGATGGCTCGGTCCGTGCGCTCAAGACGACCGCAGACGAATTGCTGGTCGTCGACCAGCTCGGTTCCGAACACCGCTTCTTCCCCGGGCTGAAGGACAACGTCTGCGGAGCCGAACGCAAGGTAGTGGTTCCTTTGAAGGTGCGTTTCAGCGGAGGAAGGATCGTTTTCGACGACCACCAGCAATCGTTCAACCTTGAGCAGTGCAGAGTCGAGGTACGGCCCTTCGACCGGAAGGCCTCTGACCCATCCTATTCATGCGCGAGCTGAAGGTTCTTTACCGAAAAGAGAAAGGGCGGCTTGACGTCCGGCCATCCATCCGGTCGAGAAAGCCGCCTGAAGGTTGAAACCGCCGACCTCCCCGGCGTAGTCCAGCAGTTCTCCGCAGCAGAAGAGCCTTCTTTGCAGCCTCGATTCCATGGTTTTCGGATCGATTTCGACGAGCGATACGCCGCCGGCCGACACTTCCGCCCTGTCGAGCGGTACCTTCTTCGCCGTACCCAGGACGTAGCGTTTCAGAACAGCAGCAAGCTTCCTCCGTTGCTGTTTTGTCAGGACGCTCATCACCTGATCCGGGCATATCCCGGCTCGCCGCATGATTTCGGGAACAAAGGCGTTCGGAATGGTGACCGTTTCGGTCTCGACGCCCTCAGGTCGATCCACGAGAAGCGCCGGCGCAATCGGGCAGCGCTGAAGAAATGTCCGAACCAGTTGCGAGCCATGCTTCGATACATACTCGAGCACGAACGCCGACACCGCCCCTTCATCATGCCCCGGGAAAAAATCGACAGCGAGCCTGGGAGCCGACCCGGCGTCAGCCATCATCGACGCAACGGTTCGCGACAGGGAAAGGCAGGCCGGACCGGAAATTCCCCGATGGCTGACCAGAAGATCCCCTCTCCTGAAATCACTGCCCCTGTCCGTCTCGACGAGCAGCCCGACACCGCGAAGCGTAACCCCGACGAGCTCCTGGTCCGGAGGCTCAGTGAAGAATACCGGGGCGAGAGCCGGCAGGACGTGCACGATGGCATGGCCTGCCGAAGCGGCGAGCCGGACGCCGTCGCCGGTCGTGCCTGAAGAGCCCCAGGCGCTCCCGCCGGCAGCAAGGATCACGGCGTCGGCGTTCCTGGTCGAACTCCCTGCACGAACAGTGAACCCCGAGCCGTCTGCAACAAGAGTCTCGACCCTGGCGTCGGTTACCAGTTCGACAGCAGCGTCCCGGAGCATGCGCTGCATGGCGGCCAGAACATCCCCGGCCATTCCTGAAACAGGAAAAACCCGGCCGTCCTCGCGGGAAGCCGTCGGAACACCGTACCTGTCGAGCAAGGCGACCATATCTTCGTTCGTGAAACCATAGATGGCCGGCCTGACGAAGCGCTGTTCGTTCTTCCTGAGAAAACCCCTTTCGAGCAGCCTGTCGACCGGCCCCTCGTGAGTCACGTTGCAGTGGCCTCCTCCGGATATGGCGATCTTCGCCCCCGGATTCCGGTTCCGTTCGAGCAACACGATGCGTAAACGGTCGTCGCCGACGCCGAGATCACGAGCGGCATACCTCGCAGACATGGCGGCCAGCATGCCGGAAGCCCCCGCTCCGACGATAAGGATGATTTTTGCGCCCTGAGAGGCGTCATGTTTTTTTCCTGCCGCCGTCTTACCGCTTTTCATATACTTCCATTTCTTCCATTGTTACCTGACCTGCACCGAGAACCGGTTCGGACCTTTCGAAAAGCACGATAATATCAACCCGTTTCTCCTCGTTTCCAAGCGCAGAAACCTTCGTAAAAACTGCCGCTCTGGTAGTTGCGCGCCACGGTCGGTTCGTCGCAATACGGTATATCAGGGTGTTTGACGACAGCAAACGCGAAGTCCTCTCTCCTGCCGCATATCTTTTCAAGGCTCCTTTTCCTTTCACAAACGACCTGCAACCCCCTTCAGCAAAAGTGTTTGTTGACAATGTGCCGTACAGGGATGTAAATTTGTTTTCAGTATATATCCGATACATGAAAAAAATCACCGACATCATCGGGGTGTTTCTCGCAAACGCCCAGCAACAGTACGGCATTGATCCGCTGGTATTCGGCTTGCTGTATTTCGGCAGCATACCGCTTTTCATAGCCTCAACCGCCTGGTTTGTCAGGAACGTCCGAGAAAAAAAGCCGATCCTCCTGCCTGCGGCGCTTTCGGTCCTTTTCTGGACGGCGGCATACATCTACATAGCAGCGGCTGGCACGAACATTCCAACCTGGGTCTACATGATCATCGCGGCAGCTGCCGCAATTGCAATCGGCTCGGCATGGGCTGCCATGAACCATCACATCCCGAAAATATCCCGGCGCAGGCTCCCGCGCCGCAAAGGTCGTTGACCGGGCCGCATCCTGCCGGCATCGTGCAATTCTGCCATCTTTATTCGTATTTTCCGCAAAACGACAACCACACCGCCAGAAGCAGCACCGCATGTTATCGAACCTCTCCATCTTCGTCATCATTGCCGCAGCATCCGGAATCGCGCTCGGAATCCCTGCGGGAATGCTGCTGCGCAGGAAAAATCGCTCAATCGGCAGAGGTGCGGTCAGCATCGGCAGCTCCACCGTCAGCGGTAGAGGCGCCTTCGCATCGAGGTCGATCAGCGAAAGCGAGATCATCGAACGGTGCCCCGCCATCGAGGTCAGCGACAGGGACGTGGGGGGAGAACTGTTGAACTACGTATTTTACGGCAGTGCTGAAAACCTGAGGCTGGTGGCGATGGGGTACGGCATGCTTTTCAACCACTCACCGCAGCCGAACGTAGCCTATTACCGGGATGACTCCCAGCTCGGCGCCGAACTGGTGCTCTATGCGCTACGCGACATCCGCAAAGGCGAAGAGCTCTTCTATAACTACGGCGAAGATTGGTGGACCACCCGGGGTTGATCTCATGAAAACGCTTGATAACTCCCGAGCATGGTGTTTCAGGAAAGAACCTCTCCTGAAACGATCGTGATCAAAGCCTTGCGGCGAGAATTCTGCGCATACCGTCACTGTCGAGGGCAACAGCGTTGCTCTTGCTGCGTGTAACGGCCACAATCCTGTCCAACTCCTCCTCCCTGACACCGAACTCCCCGAGCCTCGGAAACCCGAGCTGCTCCTGCCACTCCGTCAACTGTCCGACAAGGAGGTCGCAACCTTCGCTCAGCTCCGCTGACCGCGCGCCCGACAGTATCCTGCCAGCCTTCGCGAACTTGACCAGTGCGGGATGTCCCTCGTCGACCAGACGCACTTGGCGAATGTTCTCCTTCGTCGCCTCTGCAAGCAGGGTAGCGCAAAGGGTGCCGTGCGGAATATCATACAGGCCGCCTATTGACGACGCAAAACCGTGGACAATGCCCAGGCCGGCATTGGCGAGCGCGATACCCGACATCAGGGCAGCATAGGCGATGTCGCCCCGCACTGAAGCTTTCTCCGAACCTGTCGTGCAGGCATCGAGGAAGGAGCGGCTGAACCGCTCAAGTCCGCTGAACGCGACGGCATCGGTATAGGAATTGGCAAACGGGGAAAGGTAGGCCTCAAGGAGCTGCGTGCAGGCATCCATACCCGAGGCTGAGGTCAACCGTGGAGGAACTGTCGTCATGAGCTCGGGATCGACAAGAGCAACGTCCGGCACAAAGGAAGTATGCCGTAACGATCGCTTGTACCCTCCGGGTCCGACCATGCTGATGACGGCGTTGCTGGTGACTTCGCTCCCGGTACCGGATGTGGTCGGGACAGCGATGAAAGGCACCTTGCGTCCGTCGTGCGGCATGAAACCTTCCCTTCCTTCGATGAAGCGCTCGACAGGGTGATGTTGCCTGAGCATGGCCGAAATCGCCTTGCCTGCATCGAGCACACTCCCCCCGCCTATCGAAGCCACGACGTCAACCAGGCGTACCCTGTGGGCGGATACCGTCCGGTCGATGAGTTCCGGAGATGGTTCCCGGTCGACAATGATATGGTTGACGACGACCCCCTCAGCAGCGAGAGTCTCGAAAAGAGCCGCCATGCGGCCGGAACGTTGAAGCGTCTCCTTGCCGGTAACCAGCAGGAGATTTTTGCCGAAGGAGGAGCACAACCCGGGAAACATCGAAAACCGGCCAGGCCCGAAATGGATTTGAGGAAGCGGAAGAAGGGAAAAGCCGGGAGCGGGATCACTCGACACTGCTGAACCTCCCTTTCCGGATGAGCGCCTTGCGGCAGTCGGGACAGAGTTCAGTCCGGCAGGGAACGCCGTCGACGTGAGGTTTTTCGAAACCGCAGTAGAGGCAGACGCAGACATTCTCCCCTTCGGTCTGGCGATTCAAACACTCCTGGTTGATATGTCCGCCTTCGATGCAGATGGTTTTTCCATCCACGAGGGCTTCGGCAACCTTTCTTCTTGCCGACTGGATGATTCGTCCGAACGTCTGGCGGGAGACCTTCATTTTTTCGGCCGCATCCGCCTGATACAGGCCGAGCTTGTCGGCGAGCCTCATGGCCTCGACCTCGTCTACGGAAAGCACGACATTCTGGAGCTTCGAAGGCGGTATGCCTTCGGGCAGGAAGCAGGTGACTTTCGGAATGCCTTCGACGGAACGGCAGTGCACCGGCCTGCCTGCTCGGTTCTTTCTCATAGGAATACTTCAGGAGATTATTCAGCAAGCGGATCAGGACTCGTCGAGAAAACAGGCGGTTTCGGAGATTACCTTGCCCCCTGCCCGGCCAGCATTCAGAATATCATCAATTGTTAACATAAATCAAACGCGTCCCAAAAATGAAACCTCTCACGCAGGCGCAGGTCTGCTGCACTTGCGTGAGCAGGAACGGGAGATCACTGCCTTGCCGGTCAGGCCCCTGTCGTTGCAGTTATGACGTCAAACACCGGGGGCTCCATGATATGACGCTTCACCGCGCAAAGGTTGGCGGCGCTGACAACTGCGTCGCGGTACTTTTCGGGAAAATCCGGAGGAAGTTCAATGGTGATCGTGATCTTACCCACGCCGCGGCCGGACGCCTTCGCCTCATGGCTCTGTACGATCCTGATGCCCTCGGTTGAAATGCCGCGGCTCTGGCAGAAAGAGAGCACGAAAATGCCCGCACAGGTGCCGATGGATGCAAGAAAAAGGGAAAAAGGCTCGGGAGCGGACCCTTCTCCGCCGGCGTAGACACCCTGATCAGTCCTGATGGTGAAGCCGTTGAATTCCGCATTTACTTTCTTGCCGCCGCCGAAGGTGACGATCATGTCATTGCCCATAGTGCTCGATGTTTTGTGGATGAAACTGCCCCTGCAGGAGAGTATTATAAGCATATGCTCATTTTTAAACAAGCATATTCCTGGCGACGCGGATCGGCGTACCGGCAATATGGAGAGAAAAGGGAGTTCTGTGAGAGCAGGTCAACGAAGAAGCAGGGCTCCGACGGTCCAGACGAGGGCTTCGGTGATCTCGCTTGCCGCGCCGAGCACATCGCCGGTCACGCCACCGATCCTGCGCAAGGACAGGAGTCCAAGAGCACCGGTCGGGATCAGGGCGGCAAGCAGCAGGACTAGCGAAGGAAGCGGTTCGAACCTCATGAGCAAAAAGAGCATCCCGGTACCGGAAACAAATGCGACGCTGAGGTGCCCGAGGCCGGCACCGTTCACGAAAGCCGTTGCCGTCCCTCCTTCCGGGCGGGCGTAAGGCAAACGAGCCGCAAGCACAACCTGTGCCATACGGGCAAGCATCACTCCCGAAACGATGATCCCGAGCCCTCCGGTTCGGACAAGCCTCAGCAATGCGACCCATTTGAGAAAAAGGAGCAGCATCAGGGCAAGTGCCCCGAATGAACCGACATTCGGGTCCTTCATGATGCGTAGAATCGACTCCCTGGTGCGCCCTCCGAAAAATCCGTCGGCCAGGTCGGCAAGTCCGTCGGCATGAAGCCCGCGTGTGATCATGATGCCGCCGATGACGGGAAGAAACGCCGCGAGCTCAGGCCACCCGGCCGACATGCCCAGCCAGGCCAGACCAGACTCGGCAACGCCGAGCAGAAGTCCGACAAAGGTGAACCAGTAGAGCGAGGAGCTGAAATGCTCTGCCTCACGCCCGGGAACAGGCAGCAGGGTAAGAGTCCTGAACGCCGTCACGAGGCCCCTCAGCATGTCAGGAGATCCTCCTCACGAACTCCTGCACGACCCTGACGAAGGCTTCTGGCTGCTCCTCCTGAGGAAGGTGGGCGCAATCCGGAATTACCTTGAGCTCCGCCCCGGGCAGCTCCTTCGCGAGGCGCACGCTCTCCTCGACCTTTACCGTCAGGTCGTGCTCGCCGGTGACCACAAGCGAAGGAGTCGAAATGCTTTTCAGGCGCCTGTCGAGATGGAGGTGGTGGGTCTCGAGGAAGAGTTCCCAGAACCCCCGTGACCAGTCGCCTGTCATCAGGTCCTGCCTGAATGCGGCGAGGGTCTGCTCTGACAGACGCTCTTTCACATGCCAGAACCCACGGATGTTGCGGTCGTAGAGTTTCGTGATGACAAACTTCATCAACCTGGAAAACACCGGAGTCATCGCCTTCATGACGGGTTTCATAAACGAGGGCACCTCGCTTGTGGCATAGCCGCTGTAGATCATGGCTCCCACGAGTACGACCCCCTGCACCCTGGCAGGATGTCGGAGGGCCGTCAGCAGGGCGAGCGTTCCGCCTGTGGAATTTCCCACCAGAACGGCTCGATCCATTCCGAGCTTCGTCATCAGCGACGCGACCAGGTCGCTCTGGGCCTCGGGACTGTATCGGGCCTCGTTGCGCTTTGACGGAACGGGCCGGGAAGTGAGCCCGAAGGCCGGACGATCGAAGGCGACCACCGTAGCCCCCTCGGCGAGAGGACACATGATGTCGAGCCATGATCGAATGCTCAGGAAGCTTCCGTGAAGCAACACGACGTATGGCGCTTCTCCGTTGCCGAACATTTTGTAGTGCACATTGAAACCGTTGCAGTCGATGAACCTGCTCTCGGCATCTGCGCGAAGCTGCTGTTCCCGTTCGAAGCTCTCCATGGCATCAACTGTTTTTTCCTGATACGCTTGCCGAACTGAATGTGGCCATTTCACGGTAAATCTTCACCGAGGCCTCTACCACCTGCATGGCAAGGGCGGCGCCAGTACCTTCGCCCAGCCTGAGGTCGAGATCGAGAATCGGCACCGCGCCGAGGCTTCTCATGACCGCCCGATGCCCCTGCTCGTTCGAGAGATGGCTGAAGAAGAGGTAATCGCTCACCCTGCCGGAGAGCTTCATGGCGGCTACAGCAGCCGAAGAGGAGATGAAACCGTCGACAACCACCGGCGTGCCTACCGAGGCCGCACCGAGGATGAAACCGCAGATTCCGGCAATCTCGAACCCGCCGAGAGCTGCCAGCGTCTCGAACGGCGTGGAGGTATTACCGCGGTTCACCACGATTGCACGTTTGATGACGTCAACCTTGTGACGGAGCCCCCTGTCGTCAAGCCCTGTGCCGCGTCCGGTTATCTCCTCGACGGGCAGCCCGAGGAGAGCGGAGTATAGTGCAGTCGCCGGCGTCGTGTTGGCGATACCCAGCTCCCCTGTCGCCAGCAGATGGTACCCCTGCTCCCGGGCCTCAATCGCGATTGACGCCCCCGTCATGACGGCCAGGAGGGCTTCTTCGACTGACATTGCCGGACCGAGAGCCATATTGGACGAGCCATGTCGCACCTTGCAGATCCGAAGCATGGGGTGTGCGGCAAAATCATGGTTGACGCCCATATCGACCACCTCGAGATCTGCTCCTGCATGCCGCGAGAGCACATTGATGGCAGCGCCGCCTCCCAGCATATTATATACCATCTGCGGCGTAACCTCCGCAGGAAACGCCGATACCCCTTCGGCGGCCACCCCGTGGTCGGCTGCGAAGCAGAACACCTTTTTCCTTAAAAGGACCGGATCTGCAGTACCTGTCGCAATTGCGTATTTCATCAGTATCTCCTCCAATCGACCAAGACTTCCCCGCGGTTTTGTCAGATCGTCGAGTCGCGCCTGGACGGATGACCCGAGCGACATGTCTACGGGCCGGATCGAATGAAGCAGGCTCTGGAACTGATGTATCATAAGGATAATAAAGGGTTATGGATGTTTCAGGGGTACGGGAAGTCCGCTGCAGAGCAGATATGCATGCGTTGCACGTTCGGCTACCCTGCGGTTGAGGGTACCGGCAAGATCCCGAAAAGCCCTTGCCATGGCATTATCAGGCACAATGCCCATGCCGACCTCGTTGGACACGATGACCAGGTCGCATGGGGGCGACTGCAACACATCGAGCAGAGCGTCGATTCGTTCGTCCATGGCAGCAGCGTCACCGAGATGGTGCATCAGGTTTCCGAGCCAGACGGTCAGGCAGTCAAGCACCACCACGTCGGTGCCTTCCGGCAGGTTGCGGAAAACCCGGTCGATGTACAGGTGCTCTTCTACCGTCGTGAACGCACTTCCGCGCTCATCGCGGTGCCGGTCGATGCGATCCCGCATCTCGTCGTCGAAGGCCTCGGCAGTCGCGAGAAACACCCTGTTTTCGTAAGGTTCTGCAAGATGCAGCGCATAACTGCTCTTCCCGCTTCTCGCTCCACCGGTTACATAGACGACCTTAGTCATGATGTTGTCGTCTCATTTTGCCACATGGGCTGCAGTCTCATTTTTTCGCGGCTACTGTCTCATGTTGAGACTTTAATGGAGGCACACCGCATCATTTTACGGCGTTTGCATCAAAAAAGGAGATCCGGCATAATCCATATTCGCTCGTGATTATACCGCAATTGCTTCTTGTACTTGATCTTAACCTACTGTCAGAATATTTCAAAAGCAAAATAAATAATTCTGGCACGGCATTTGAAGCATTAATCGTAGAAGGCAATAACAAAACCCCTAAATTCTACGACAATGTTCAACAGCAAGACACTCAGGACCCTCGCCATCGCAGCATCTCTTCTGGC
>CAIYTH010000003.1 GCA_903929135.1 uncultured Chlorobiales bacterium | reverse complement strand
TGCAGATGACGTCGGTCATCTTGACGGCGAAGCCGTTCTCCCTGAGCACCTTTTCGGCCAGTTCCGGTTTGCCGGCGATCAAGCGCAGGATGCCGAAATCGGCCGTGTCGGCGATGCTGAACGCCGAGATGTTGATGTCGTCGTCCGCGAGGATTCCTGTCAGTTCGGTGAGCCTTCCCGCCCTGTTTTCGAGAAACACCGATAGTTGCCTGATGATCATGATGCTCTCCTCCAGTTACTTGAGTTTACGTTTGTCGACGACCCGCTGTGCCTTGCCCATGCTGCGCTCGATCGTGCCTGGTTCGACCAGCCGGACCGTGGCGTGCAGGCCGAGCATGCTCGTGAGGTTCGAACCGATGCGCTTGCGCAGCCCTTCGAGCTCCTTGACTTCGTCCGAGAAGAACTGCTCTTCGATTTCGACCTGGACTTCAAGCGTATCGAGGTTGTTTTCGCGATCGACCACGAGCAGGTAGTGCGGGCGGGTTTCGCTTATTTCAAGCAGCACCGACTCGACCTGCGACGGGAAGACGTTCACACCGCGGATGATGAGCATGTCGTCCGACCGGCCGACGCACTTCTCCATGCGGACCAGCGTGCGCCCGCAGTCGCAGCGGCCGGCGTGCAGGCGGGTCAGGTCGCGCGTCCGGTAGCGGATGAGCGGCAGCGCCTCCTTGGTGACCGTGGTGAAGACCAACTCACCTAGCTCTCCGTACGGAAGCACTTCGCCGGTTTCGGGATCGATGATCTCAGGGATGAAGTGGTCTTCGAAGACGTGCATGCCGCTCTGGCAGGAGCACTCCATCGAGACGCCGGGGCCGATCACCTCGGAGAGACCGTAGATGTCATATGCCTTGATGCCGAGCAGGTTCTGAATCTCCGTGCGCATCTGCTCAGTCCAGGGTTCGGCGCCAAAGACGCCCGCTTTGAGCTTGATCTTCGAGCGGTCGATCTTCTCTTCGGCAAGCGCTTCGCCGAGAAAGGCCGCGTATGAGGGGGTGCAGGCGATGGCCGTGGAGCCGAAGTCCTCCATGAGCTGCAGCTGCTTTTTGGTGTTGCCGCCGGAGATCGGGATGACCGAGGCGCCGACCTTCTCAGCGCCGTAGTGCACGCCGAGTCCTCCGGTGAAGAGCCCGTAACCGTAAGCCACCTGGACGATGTCGTCTTTCGTGATGCCGGCCATGGTGAGCGATCGGGCGACCACCTCTGCCCACATCATGATGTCGTTATGGGTGTAGCCGACCACGGTCGATTTGCCGGTGGTGCCGCTCGATGCGTGCAGTCGCACCACGCTGTCCTGCGGGACGGCGAAAAGCCCGAACGGGTAGTTGTCGCGCAGATCCTGCTTGGTGGTGAATGGCAGCTTTTTCAGGTCGTCGATGGTGCGGATGTCGCCCGGCTCGATGCCCTGCTCCTGCAGTTTGTTGCGGTAGAAAGGCACGTTGAAGTAGACCCGTTCTACCATGTCCCGCAGCCGTTCGCCCTGAAGCGATGCCAGCTTTTCGCGCTCCATGCACTCGTGATACTCGTTCCAGATCATGAATGGTGAGGTTAAGAGTTTGAAAGGCGCAGTCCCGAACGGAACGCCCTGATGTTTATGTCTACGATCTCCTGGCCCTTTGCTCCGAAGAGGGCTTCGATGCCCGCTTCAAGCCGCTCCGGGGCGATACCGGTGAAGGGCGCTCCTGCTCCGAGCATCACCATGTTCGATGCCCGTGCGGTTCCGGCTTCGCGGGCCAGTTCGGCGGCATTCACCAGCACCGGCCGGTCGGTTTTACCGAGTTCGGCAACGATCTCCTCCATCTCCGGGTAGCCGGGCATGTTGACGAATGGGTCGAGCGAAGTGACCACGCGGCCGCCCGGTGCGAGCCATGGCAGATAGCGCAGAGCTTCAAGTGGCTCGACGGAGAGGATGAGGTCTGCCGTGCCGAGCGCGATCAGGTCAGCGAAGAGCTCGTGGTCGGCTATCCGGAGATGCGACTGCACGGCGCCACCCCGCTGGCTCATGCCGTGCACCTCGGCCTGCCGTATTTCGAGCCCCTCCTGCAGGGCAGCCCAGTCGATGACGGCGGCGATGCTGAGAATTCCCTGTCCGCCGACGCCGGCGAGAATGATGTTTTTCTGCATGTGCGGTTACTGCCCTGTTGCCGCGGCGCGGCGTTTTTTCTTTGCTGCCGACTCGATGCATTCGCGCTGGGCGATCACGACCGAAACACCGTCGTACGCAAACTCTGCACGCAGAACGTCGATGGTCTCCTGCAGGTGCGACCTCAGCGGGGTGAGGGTTCTGATGTGCGATTCCTCGACGCCGAGTCCGATGCAGAGGTCGATGATTTTCG
>CAIYTH010000002.1 GCA_903929135.1 uncultured Chlorobiales bacterium | reverse complement strand
TTCCCGGCAGGGGTGTTCACCCCGACCTCGGCGTTGACCACGAACTCCACACCCTCCTGCTTCATGATGTCGACGCGGCGCTGGACCACCTGCTGCTTGTCGAGCTTCATGTTGGGAATGCCGTACATGAGCAGGCCGCCGATGCGGTCGTCACGTTCGAAGACGGTCACCGAATGGCCGGCTTTGTTGAGCTGGTCGGCACAGGCGAGCCCGGAGGGCCCGGAACCGACGACGGCAATCTTCCTGCCGGTCCTGACGGCGATATGCTTGGGTTCGACCCACCCTTCGGAAAAGGCGTGCTCGATGATCGAGCACTCGATGTTCTTGATGGTGACCGGGGGCTGGATGATGCCGAGCACGCAGGAGCCTTCGCACGGCGCCGGGCAGACCCTGCCGGTGAATTCCGGGAAGTTGTTGGTCTTCATCAGGCGGTCGTATGCCTCGTGCCAGAAGCCGCGGTACACATTGTCGTTCCACTCGGGAATGAGGTTGTGGATCGGGCATCCGGAAGTCATGCCGCCGAGCATGATGCCCGTGTGGCAGAATGGCGTGCCGCAGTCCATGCAGCGCGCTCCCTGCTCGCAGAGCTTCTCCGCAGGCATCTCTTCGTGGAACTCATTCCAGTCCGTGATTCTTTCCAGAGGCTCCCTGTCTTCGGGGATGGTTCTCCGGAACTCCATAAATCCTTTTATTTTACCCATAGATCTACGTAATGCTGTTTCAGGCTTTGCCTTTCTTTTGGGCCCTCAAGGAAACAAGAGGGTCCCTTTATTATTCAGTTACCCGATACGCGGGCCGGATCGTGCACGTTCTTCTCGAAGGCGGCCATCACGGCCTCGTCACCGGTCAAGCCCATCGCCTCAACCTCCTTCATGGCGTCCATCGCACGCTTGTAGTCGACCGGAAGCACCTTCACGAATCGCTGCGACGCATTGGCCCACTCGCCGATGAGGCGCTCTCCCAGGTCGCTGCCTGTAGCGGCAACGTGGTTCTCGATCTTGCTCTTTAGCCATGCGAGGTCCTCGTCGCTTTCGACGGGCGAGAGGCTGACCATGTCGTGGTTGCAGCGGCCGGCGAACGCACCGTCAACGTCGTAGACGAAGGCCACGCCGCCGGACATGCCAGCAGCGAAGTTCCTGCCGGTCTTGCCGAGGATGACCACCTTGCCGCCGGTCATGTACTCGCATCCGTGGTCGCCAACCGCCTCGACGACCGCCTCCATGCCGCTGTTGCGGACGCAGAAGCGTTCGCCGGCCATACCGCGGATGTACGACTCGCCCAGGGTGGCGCCGTAGAATGCGACGTTGCCGACGATGATGTTCTCTTCAGGCACGAATTTCGCGGATTTCGGCGGATAGGCGATGATCCTGCCGCCCGAGAGCCCCTTGCCGATGTAGTCGTTCGCGTCGCCCACGAGCTCGATGGTCATGCCTCTGGGCATGAATGCGCCGAGGCTCTGGCCGGCCGAACCGATGAATTTCAGGTGGATGGTGTCGTCCGGAAGCCCCTGGCTGCCGTAGGCCTTGGTGACCGCATGGCCGACGATGGTGCCGGCGACGCGGTTGATGTTCTTGATCGGCAGGGTGGTGTTCACCTTCTCACCGCGCTTGATTGCCGGTTCGCAGATGGTCATCAGCGTGGTCATGTCGAGGCTCTCCTCGATGCCGTGCTCCTGCGAAATCGTGCAGTACGGGGTATCGTTGTCGCCGGTGTCGACCTGGTGCAGGATCTTGGAGAGATCAACGCCCTTGGCCTTCCAGTGGTTGACCGTGCGCGACATGACGAGCAGGTCGGTGCGGCCGACCAGGTCGGTCAGCTTGCGGATGCCCAGCTTGGCCATGAATTCCCGCACGCCCTCTGCCAGGAAGCGCATGAAGTTTTCGACGTGCTCCGGCTTGCCCTTGAAGTTCCTGCGGAGCTCGGGGTTCTGGGTGGCGATGCCGACCGGACAGGAGTCGTCCTGGCAGCAGCGCATCATGATGCAGCCCATCACGACCAGGCCGGTAGTGGCGAAACCGAACTCCTCGGCGCCGAGCATGGCGGCGATGACGATATCGCGAGCGGTCTTGAGCTGGCCGTCAGCCTCGACCACGATCCTGCTGCGCAGGTTGTTCAGCATGAGCGTCTGGTGCGCTTCGGCGAGGCCGAGCTCCCATGGCATGCCTGCGTGCATGATGCTCGATATCGGCGAAGCGCCGGTGCCGCCGTCGTGGCCGCTGATGAGCACCACATCGGCATGCGCTTTCGCGACGCCTGCGGCGATGGTGCCGACGCCGACCGTGGAGACCAGCTTCACGTTGATCCTGGCCGACGGGTTGGCGTTCTTGAGGTCGAAGATCAGCTGTGCGAGATCCTCGATCGAATAGATGTCATGGTGCGGCGGCGGGGACATGAGTCCGACGCCCGGAGTCGAATGACGGGTCTTGGCCACCCAAGGGTAGACCTTGGTGCCGGGAAGCTGGCCACCCTCGCCGGGCTTGGCGCCCTGGGCCATCTTGATCTGGATCTCCTCGGCGTTGGTCAGGTACTCGCTGTTGACACCGAAGCGGCCGGAAGCGACCTGCTTGATGGCCGACATGCGCGAGTCGCCGTTGGCGTCCCTCCTGAACCGGTCCGGGTCCTCGCCGCCCTCGCCGGTGTTGCTCTTGCCGCCGAGGCGGTTCATGGCGATGGCGAGCGTCTCGTGTGACTCCTTGCTGATGGAACCGTAGGACATGGCTCCGGTCTTGAACCGCTTGACGATGGTTTCGACCGGCTCGACCTCCTCGATCGGCAAAGGCTTTTCGGGGAACCGGATCTCCATCAGCCCCCTGATGGTGCAGTAGTGCTCGCTCTGGTCGTCGATGAGCTTCTCGTAGTTCTTGAACAGGTCGTAGTTGCCCGTGCGGCACGAATGCTGCAGCAGGTGGATGGCTTCCGGGCTGAACAGGTGGAACTCGCCGTCATGGCGCCACTTGCGGTCGCCGCCGGCCGCCAGGCCCCGGTTGACCTTGTTGCCGCTCGGAGGGAAGGATGCCTCGTGGCGCTTCCGCACCTCTTCGGCCACCGTATCGATGCCGATGCCCTCGATCCTGGATGGTGTCCTGGTGAAGTAAGTGTCGACAAGCTGCGTGTTCAGGCCGACAGCCTCGAAAATCTGTGCGCCGCGGTAGCTCTGGACGGTCGAAATGCCCATCTTGGCCATGGTCTTGACCACGCCCTTGACGACAGCCTTGACATAGTTCTTGATCGCCTTCTTCTCGTCGTGCTGGATGCGCCCTTCGGCCACCTGCTGGGCGACGGTCTCGAAAGCGAGGTATGGATTGATCGCGCCTGCGCCATAGCTGATCAGCATGGCGAAATGGTGCACCGTCCTGGGCTCGCCCGACTCGATGATGAGGCCCACCTTGGTGCGGAGGCCGGCGTTGATCAGGAAGTGGTGGAATCCCGAAAGGGCCAGGAGGGCCGGGATCGGGGCACGGGACTTCTTGAGCTCGCCCTTGTCGGAGAGGATGATGATGTTGACGCCCTGCGCCACCGCTTTCTCTGCCTGGCGATAGAGGTCCTGCATCGTGTTCTCGATCCCCTTGCCGCCGGAAGCCACGTCGTAGAAAATCGGCAGGGTGACGGCCTTGAAACCGGGTTTGTCGATGCCGCGGATCTTTTCGAGATCCTCGTTGGTCAGGATCGGGTGTGGAATCCTGACACGGCGGCAGTTGACTTCGGCAGCTTCGAGCAGGTTGCCTTCGGTGCCGAGCATGACGGTCGTGGAGGTGACGATCTCCTCCCTGATCGAGTCGATCGGGGGGTTGGTCACCTGTGCGAAGAGCTGCTTGAAATAGTCATACAGGAGCCTCGGACGGTTCGAGAGGACGGCCAGCGGCGTATCGTTGCCCATCGAGCCGATCAGTTCGATGCTGTTCTGCGCCATCGGCCTGATCTGCATGGTGATATCCTCCTGCGTATACCCGAAGGCTTTCTGGCGGGCCGTGATGCTGTAGTTGTCCTCGTCCGGGTTCTTCATCTTCTCGTGGTCCGGCAGCGAAGCCAGGTCGATCACGTTCTTTTCGATCCACTCCCTGTAGGGCTTCTCGGCAGCGATGCTCCGCTTGATCTCCTCGTCGGAAATGATCCGGCCTTCCCGGGTGTCGACCAGGAACATGCGGCCGGGCTGGAGCCGTCCCTTCTTGATGATCCGTTCCGGTTCGATGTCGAGCACGCCGACCTCGGAGGCCATGACCACCAGATCGTCGTCCGTAATGTAGTAACGGGAGGGGCGCAGGCCGTTGCGGTCGAGCACGGCGCCGATCTGGATGCCGTCGGTGAAGACGACCGAAGCGGGGCCGTCCCAGGGCTCCATGAGGCAGCTGTGGTATTCATAGAACGCCTTCTTGTCGGGGTCCATGGACTCGTTGCCGGCCCAGGGTTCCGGAATGACCATCATGGCCGCGTGAGCCAGCGAACGGCCGGTCAGCACCAGCAGCTCGAAGGCGTTGTCGAGCGTGGCCGAATCGCTGCCGTCGACCAGCAGGACCGGCTTGATCTCCTCGAGCGCCTCTCCGAAGAGCGTCGAAGACATGTTCTTCTCGCGGGCCTTCATCCAGTTGACGTTGCCCCTGAGCGTGTTGATCTCGCCGTTGTGGCTCAGGAAGCGGTAGGGATGGGCACGGTCCCAGCTCGGGAAGGTGTTGGTGCTGAAACGGGAGTGCACCATGGCGATGGCGCTCTCCATGTCCGGATCGCTCAGCTCGGGATAGAACTCCTCGACCTGTTCCGGGTTGAGCATGCCTTTGTAGACGATCGTGCGGGCCGAAAGGCTTGAAATATAGAAATAGCTGCTGCCAAGGAGGCCCGACGTGTAGCGGACCCTTTTGTAGATGCGCCTGCGGATGATGTACAGCTTGCGCTCGAACTCATCGTCGCCCATGCCTTCGTGGCCGCGGCCGACGAAAATCTGCTTGACCACAGGCTCCTGGGAGCGGGCGGTTTCGCCGAGGGTGGAGCTGTCGGTCAGCACCTTGCGGAGGCCGAGGTACTTCTGGCCTTCCGCCTGGACCATCTGGCGGCAGATATCTTCTATGGCCCGGCGCTGCGAGAGGTCGGGGGGCAGGAACAACATGCCGACGCCGTACTGCCCGGGTGCCGGGAGTTCGATGTTCCTCTCGGCACAGACCTTGCGCATGAACTTGTCGGGGATCTGCAACAGGATGCCGGCGCCGTCGCCGGTATTCTTCTCGTATCCGGTTGCGCCGCGGTGAGTCATGTTCAACAGGACCTGCAGTCCCTGCTGTATGATCTCATGGGACTTGACGCCCTTGATGTGGGCGACGAACCCTACACCGCAGGCATCATGCTCGAACTGTGGATCGTAGAGCCCCCCTTCATGCTTTGCTTTCATATTTTCAGGCACATCAATTCAGAAAATTTCAAAAAAATAGGTAATGCTTCGTTCCAAGGCCAGAATATAAAGTATTGGACATAAAAATCCTGACCTTTTACCCCCCGGCTTCAACCAGGGGGAATTCATAGCTATAATAACAATGTCAGGCCGGAAATCAGGAGGTTTTACATCCTCCTGAAAAACTCCGGTTTCTGCGCTCCGCCCGCCTCACCTTTCACATGGCTTAAGCCTTGCCCTGGCTGGCCACTGCAGAGACCGCCTGCTGCAAGGCCTCCTGGTCTCCGAGATAGTAGCTCCGAATCGGTTTCAGGTCGTCGTCGAGCTCGTAGACAAGCGGGATACCGGTCGGGATGTTCAGGCCGACGATATCCTCGTCCGAAATGTTGTCGAGGTACTTCACGAGCGCCCGGAGCGAGTTGCCGTGGGCCGTGACGATCACCTTCTTGCCATCCAGGATCATCGGGGCGATGGTTCCGTGCCAGTAAGGCAGGAAGCGTTCGACGGTATCCTTCAGGCATTCGGTAGCCGGAATCTCGGATTCGGCGAGCCCGGCGTAACGTGGGTCTTTGCCGGGATAGCGCTCATCGGTCCTGTCGAGCGCCGGCGGCGGGGTGTCGTAGCTTCTCCTCCAGATCAGCACCTGTTCGTCGCCATGAAGCTGAGCGGTTTCAGACTTGTTCAGCCCCTGCAGTGCGCCGTAATGACGTTCGTTGAGGCGCCAGCTCTTGGTCACCGGGATCCACATGAGGTCCATGGCGTCAAGCACCGTCCAGAGCGTCCGGATGGCACGCTTGAGCACCGAGGTGTACGCAACGTCGAACACGAATCCCTCCGCCTTCAGAAGCTGGCCGGCGGCTTTGGCTTCTTCCCTGCCCTTGTCCGAAAGATCGATATCGACCCATCCGGTAAAGCGGTTTTCCCTGTTCCACTGGCTTTCGCCGTGCCTGAGCAGGACAAGTTTCTTCATATGGCGCTCCTGGTTGTTCTTGTCAAAGATTATGTTGCAGGGGAGAATACACCCGGTTATTTTGGCCTGTCAATTTAATATTATCGAAAACCATTCTCAAACATTCTGTAGGCTCGCGAAACGTCCGACCGGCGGCTGCGAAGCTCCGATTTTTTGAATGAGCATTATGGTTTTATACGCCGAAATATCCTATCTTTTATGTCTTTCGCTCGGAATCCGGGCCGGAATCAACACCGCCCATCAGTAACCAGGACGCATCAGATCTGAACACCATGAATCTCAACAATTTCAGATTAAACCTCGGCGGAAAAGAGTACGTGCCCATCATGATCGGCGGCATGGGGGTGAACATCTCGACTACGGAACTTGCACTTTCGGCCGAACGGCTGGGAGGGATCGGCCATATTTCAGACGCTGAGGGGATGTTTGTCTGCGACCAGATTTTCGGCACGACCTATACGAACGACAAACGTAAAAGGTACGCCGCCAACGTCAACAACTCCGACAAGTCCATCGTCCAGTTCGACCTCGAGCAGGTTGCCGAAGCGCAGAAGCGCTATGTCACGCATACCATCAGCCAGAAAAGCGGCAACGGTGCGATCTTCATGAACTGCATGGAGAAGCTCACCATGAACAACTCCGCAGCGACGCTGAAGGTTCGGATGGAAGCCGCCATGGATGCAGGCATCGACGGCATTACCCTTGCTGCAGGCCTTAACCTGCGCTCCCTGGAGCTCATCAGCGAACACGAACGGTTCCGCGACGTGAAGCTCGGCATCATCATTTCATCGGTGAGGGCCCTCTCCATTTTCCTGAAGCGTGCCGTCAGGGTGAACCGCCTTCCCGACTACGTCGTCGTCGAAGGGCCTCTTGCAGGCGGCCATCTCGGCTTCAGCCCGACTGACTGGGCGAGCTTCAGCCTCAAATCGATCGTGACGGAAACCATAGATTTCCTGAAAAAGGAGAACCTCGACATCCCGGTCATCGCGGCAGGAGGCATCTTCACCGGCTCGGACGCAGTCGAGTATATGCAGATGGGCTCCAGCGGAGTCCAGGTCGCCACGAGGTTCACCATCGCAAGGGAGGCCGGACTGCCATACGAAGTCAAACAGCACTACATCAATGCCAGCGACGAGGATGTCGTGGTCAACACCGCCTCCCCGACCGGCTACGCCATGCGCATGCTCAGGCAGTCACCGACCCTGAAGTACGGCATGAAGCCGAACTGCGAAGGGCTCGGATATCTGCTCGACAACGATGGCAAATGCGCTTACATCGACGCCTTCTACCAGGGGCAGGGATCGAGATCGGCAGAGGGCAGGGTAACCGTAGATGGCCCCACTTGCCTCTGCACCGGCATGGCGCGTTACGACTGCTGGACCTGCGGATCGACGGTGTCGCGGCTCAAGGAGACCACCAACCGCCTTCCTGACGGGACGTGGCAGATTCCGGCCGCAGAGGAGATCTTCCTCGACTACCTGCTGAGCGAAGGCCATTCCATCAGGCGCCCTGCCCCCGAAAAACAATCGTGATTCAGGTTTTCGGCTCCGTATAACTTACATTGTCTGTTATAGAATGGACCGGAAGGGGGAACCTGCCTGAACTGAGAGCTGCCCCCGCTGCCGGATGAAGTCCGTCCGGACAAACCAGGATATTTCGGCCGGAAACCAGCCAAGCTCTTGCCGACATGAAAAACAGACTCATCTCGTGGTCGGCCCTCGCGGCCACATTCATTATCCTGCTCGCAGCGGCCGTTGCCGTCAACCAGCTCTACAGCCTCTCCCTCCTGATCGGAACCCTGCACCCTGTCGCCGGCTATGCGTTCCTGGCTGCATGGGGCCTCTTTTTCCTCGTCGTGACATTCCGTGGCTACAAGTTGTGGGCTGCGCCGAAAGTCCCGCCTCTTCCCGAGAGCGATGCCGGTAATCATTTCAACGTGTACGTCTCCTACCGTTCGAAAGCGATGCGGGCGCATCCGTCACATCCGGATGCGGACAGGAAGGAGCGCGACCTGCGCTGGTTGCGAACCGACATGAAGTTCCTCGAGGTCGACGCCCTCAACACAACCAAGCAGATGGCCATCAAGAACTTCTTCATCGGCGCCTTCGCGCAGAACACCTCGTACGGCACGACGACGTCGCTCTTGAACAACCTGAAACTTGTCTGGAAGATCTATGCGATGCACCACCAGGAGCATTCGCTTAAGGAGTTCCTCGTCCTGCTCAGGTCGGTCTATGCCTGCCTGCCGTTATCGGATTTCAACAAGGAGGAGCTTCCTGCGCACATCAAGCCGATCATCCAGTGCTCGTTCAGCAATACGCTCTCGTCGCTGCTGCCGGGCGGCAACCTGCTGACGCCGTTTTTCCTCAACCTGTTTCTCGCGGGTGCGACCAACACCTACCTGACCTGCCTCGCCGGAATCATCACTTCGAGGCACTGCCAGATGCTCTCGCTCGAAGACAAACAGGGCATCGTCCAGCAAAGCATGTTCGAAGCCTCGTTCATGCTCAAGGAGATCGTGAAGGAGTGCAACCCCATCCTGTCGGTGACCATCAGCAACGCGGTCAAGAAGGCGGGCATCGAAAGCCTCGACACCGTGCCGATCCCCTCAACGGGCAGCAGCGTCGCGCAGGACATAGTCTCGCACCTGGCAAGCTCGCTGAAGCATATCATCAGGGAGACGGGGAAAGAGTAGGGGGGAAATGGACGAAGTGGACGAATGTAAGAGGTGGACGTTGTGGACTTGGTGGACAATGTAAAAAAGATACAAGACGCAGCGCGTGAGCGTCGTCCTCCCATATTGTCCATATCGCCCAGTTGGTCCAAATCCTACATTACATTAGTCCATTTTTCCGTCCACTGTTCCTGATTCACCGGTTCCTCAGCCCCCTGAAGAAGTCCTGGAGCAGGCTTTCGGCCTTGTGTTCCATGATGCCTCCGTAGACTTCGGGCTGATGGTTGAGCGTCCTGCACCCGGTGATGTTGAGTACGGTGCCCGCGGCGCCCATTTTGGGGTCCCATGCGCCGAACACGACCCTTCCCACCTTCGCCAGCACGATCGCGCCTGCGCACATCGGGCAGGGTTCGAGCGTCACGGCGAGCGTGCACCCCTCGAGATACTTGCTTCCGATGGTGGCCATGGCCGAAGTCATGGCGATCATTTCGGCGTGGGCCGTGGCGTCGGAAAGCTCCTCGACCTGGTTGTACCCCCTGCCGATGATGCTGCCGTTGGGGTCGAACACGACCGCCCCGACCGGCACCTCTTTTTTCTCATATGCCTTGATTGCCTCCCTGAAGGCCTGCTCCATCATGTAGTTCAGATCGTTCATAACAAACAGAAGAAAAGTGCGCAACCGACTGCGCCGGGTTCAAGCAAAACGATTAATTTTTATTATAATACGACTTCGTCATTTTTCTCTCCGTTCCTCGTTTGCTGCCCTCGCAGTAAGGCTGTACAAAACCATTGAACATCCGCTATGAACATTCATGAGTATCAGGGAAAGGATATCCTGAAAAAATTCGGAGTGGCCGTCCCGAAAGGGATAGTAGCATTTTCGGCCGAAGAAGCAAAACAGGCTGCGATCCAGCTCTTCTCGGAGCAGTCGAGCCCGGTGGTGGTCGTCAAGGCGCAGATCCATGCCGGCGGCAGGGGCAAGGCCGGCGGCGTCAAGCTTGCAAAGTCTCCCGAGGAGACCTTCGATATCGCCCAGAAGATGATCGGCATCAGGCTCGTCACCCACCAGACCGGCCCTGAAGGGAAGGAGGTTCGCAGGCTTCTGGTCGAAGAGGGAATGAATATCGACAAGGAGTTCTACGTCGGCATCACCCTCGACCGAAGCACGTCGAGGAACGTACTCATGATTTCGACCGAAGGCGGCATGGAGATCGAGAAGGTGGCCGAAGAGACCCCCGAGAAGCTCCTCAAAATCCAGGTGGACCCGCTTTACGGCCTGCAGGGATTTCAGGCGCGAGAAGCTGCCTTCTTCCTCGGAGTCGAGGGAGAGCAGTTCCGCAACACGGTCAAGTTCGTCGAGGCCCTCTACGCGGCATATACCGTCATCGACGCCTCGCTGGCCGAGATCAATCCGCTGGTCGTCACCAAGGAGGGCCGCGTGCTCGCCCTTGACGCGAAGATCAATTTCGACGACAACGCCCTTTACCGCCACAAGGAGTTTCTCGAACTCAGGGATGAGAGCGAGGAGGATCCGCTGGAGGTCGAGGCTTCGCATTCGAACCTCAACTACGTCCGCCTCGACGGCAACGTAGGCTGCATGGTCAACGGCGCAGGACTTGCCATGGGCACCATGGACCTGATCCAGCTTGCCGGCGGCAGACCGGCCAACTTCCTGGACGTAGGCGGAGGAGCCAGCCCGAAGACCGTTGAAGAGGGATTCAAGATCATCCTGAGCGACAAGAACGTGAAGGCGATCCTGGTCAACGTCTTCGGTGGCATCGTGCGTTGCGACCGCGTTGCCGGCGGCATCATCCAGGCGGCGAAGAACATCGACCTCAGGCTTCCTGTCATCGTCCGCCTCGAAGGCACCAATGCCGAAGCGGCACAGAAGATGCTCGACGAATCCGGCCTCAACCTGATTTCGGCCAACGGCCTCAGGGATGCCGCGCAGAAAGTCCAGCATGCGCTGGCCACGACCTGACACCTTCCGGTAAGCCTTGACGGAAAAGGCGGCTTTCAACTGATCGTGAAAGCCGCCTTTTCTTTTTCCCCCAAAAAAAAGCGAGGCGGAAAGACACACACTCTTTCCGCCTCGCTCCTTGTTTCAGCAACCCGCCAGCCTCCGCCATCCATTCATCGCTCACCAGTTCATCTTCATCATCGTTCATCTTTCTCAGTCATATCAACGATGGAGAAGACCTGGCACACTGCTGAATAATCAGTCACAACACATCACAACACTCGTAACCATAACCAGATCATCACACATGCATCGTCTTCCTTAATTAGGACGCCCTTGGCCGGAAAACCTTGCAACTATTTCTACATTTTTTTTCAGCTAAACGTTTCAAGTAAAAAAAAAGGAGTTGAAGAAGCCGTGAAACTGCCGCCTGATCCCGACCGGACGAAAACCGGAGCGAGGAGACACATGATGCGCCGGACTCCGATCGTTACAGCGTCATTCGTAGCGGAGGGCTTCAACGGGCTTGAGCCCGGCAGCCTTCTGCGCAGGCCAGAGTCCGAAAAACAGGCCGATCAGCACCGAAAAGCCGGTGGCGAGCACTACCGAAAAAACCGATGTCTTGACAGCCCATCCGGCAAAGGTAGAAAGAATGACCGAAACTCCGACTCCGACAAGAACGCCGATGATGCCGCCGCTGAGGGTCATGCCGACCGATTCGATCAGGAACTGCAGCATGATGTCCGCCTTGCGGGCGCCGATGGCCTTCCGCAACCCGATCTCCTTGGTCCGCTCGGTCACCGAAACCAGCATGATGTTCATGATGCCGATGCCGCCGACCACGAGGGATATCGCCGCGATCGAGCCGAGCAGCATGCTCATGGTCTGGGTCGTGGAGCTCAGCATCTGCTGGAACTGGGTCATGTCGCGGATGTTGAACGAATCCTCGTCTTTCGGCTGGACCTTGTGACGCTTCCTGATCAGGGCGTCGATAGCCTTCTTGGCCGGCTCGATGTTTTCGGCATTCGAGACTTCCACGAAGATGCCGTCGAGATAATTCTTGCCAAGCACACGGTACATTGCGGTCGTCACCGGGATCAGTGCAATATCGTCCTGGTCCCTCGGTCCGTTGAAACCCTTTGCGGGAGCGATGCCGATGACCCTGAAATTGATCCGGTTGATCTTGACGATCCTGTCGAGCGGATTCGCATCACCGAAAAGCTTCGTCACGACGGTCGTCCCGAGGATGGCCACCTTTTCGCGCCCCAGGATCTCCTGACGCGTAAACCACCTTCCGACCGAGGGCACCGCCGCCCGCATGTCGCCGTAGTCGAAGTCCACGCCCTCGACGCCGGAGCTCCAGTTCTTGTCCATATAGACCATCTGGCCCGATCCGGTCACGTCGCCCGAAACCCTCCTGACCAGCGGCGCGAGTTCCGCAAGTGCTTCGGCATCCTTTTCAGTGAATCGGGTGACCGTACCGGTACCCTGGGCAGCACCGCCGATCTTCGCCGAACCGCCCCGCAACGACAGCAGGTTCGATCCCATCGACTTGAGCTGCTCCTCCATCGAGGCTTTTGCCCCGTTTCCTAGGGCCATCATGGCGATGACCGAAGCGACGCCGACCAGGATGCCGAGCACCGAAAGCAGCGTCCTGATCTTGTTCGAGACGATCGATTGAAATGCCTGGACTACGAACCCGAGCATTCTTGAGGGCTGGAGCAGTGTTGGGCCGACAGTCAGCAGATCGCCCTCCGGCAGCTTCACCGGAGCTGCGGCAGTCGATTTGCGACGGTCTTCGAGGAGCTTGCCGTCTTTCATGGTAATCACCCTGCTCGCGTATTCGGCGATATCCGGCTCATGGGTCACCATGATGATGGTCTTGCCTTTCGCATGCAGATCCGTGAGGATGCGCATGATCTCGTGTGAATTTTTCGTATCGAGGTTTCCGGTCGGCTCGTCGGCGAAAATGATCATCGGGTCCCGGATGAGCGCACGTGCGATGGCCACTCGCTGCTGCTCGCCGCCGGACATCTGGTTCGGGCGGTGGCCCGACCTGTGGCCGAGACCGACCGTTTCAAGTCGATCCAGGGCAGCCTTGCGGAAATCGCCCCGCTCCCCGCTGTAGATGCAGGGCAGCATGACGTTGTCGATCGTGCTCATCCTGGTGAGCAGGTGGAACTGCTGGAACACGAACCCGGCAACGTTGTTCCGGATCGACGCAAGCTCATCTTCACTCATCCCGCTGACCAGCTTCCCCATCAGGCGGTACTCGCCCGTATCGGGTACGTCAAGCAGTCCGAGGATATGCATCAGCGAGGATTTGCCGGAACCCGACGCCCCCATGATGGCAACGAATTCTCCCTGCTCGATCCTGAGGCTCACGCCGTTGAGGGCGTTCACCGAACTCTCGCCGATCTGGTAGGTCCGGGTGATGTCGACGACTTCGATCATTTGCCCTGTCCCTGCTGGGAAGGCCTGCGTTGCGGCATGAACGGGTTGTTGCCGGCCTTGTTTTTCGGAAGCGCGAAGGTGGTGTCCCTGACCACCACGACATCTCCGGCCGCGAGCCCCTGGACGATCTCCACATTCTTATCATCCTTCAGGCCGATCTGTACCTGCACCTTTTTGACGCTGTCGGCAGACGCGACCCTGATCGATACATAGGAATTACCGTTCCTTGAGCGGACGGCGTTCAGGGGAAGCAGCAGGACGTTCTGCTTCTCCTTGACAAAGATGTTGACGTTGGCGCTCATGCCCGACCTGAAAACATCGGGAACCCTTTCCGGGACGATGTCGACATGGTAGATGTTCACGTTGTTGACCAGCGTCGACTCGTAATAGATGTGATCGACTATCCCGGTAATATTGATGTCTGGATAGGCATCGAGGCTGATGTCCGCTCTCTGGCCGAGCTTGACGTTGCCGATGTCGGTTTCATCGACGTCGGCCTTGATGATGAGGCGGTCCGAAAGCACCACGACCGCATCGCTGGTGGTGATGGTCTGTCCGGGATTGAGGCTGCTGACGATCACCTGGCCGTCGATCGGGGAGATGAGCGAAGTCTGGTTGTAGACCTTCTTCCAGTATTCGGTCTCACCCTTCCCCTTCTGGGTGGCCGCATCGAGCAGGGCAGCGCGCTCCGTTGAGCTGACCAGCAGAAGCGGTCGCCCTTTCCTGACGAAATCGCCCTCCTTCACCAGTATCTCGTCGATCCTGCCGCTAACCGGTGACTTGATCTCAAGCCGGTTCTGTGGCTTGATGGTCGCCGTGGTCGACACCACTGATCGAATGCTCCCGGACTGCACACGGAATTCACGCCAGGTGACTTCGGATTTTCCTTTCCTGCCAAGGGTGAAAAACAGCACACCCGCAAGAATGGCTACAGCGACGACAGAGCCCAAGATCACGATCGGTTTACCTGGTTTCAACGGTTCCTCCTTTTGCCTGCACCCAGGCAGCCTCTGCGGTCAGAAGCGTGGACCTGGCAGTGAGATATGATTTTTTAGCAGTGACAAGATTGTCCTCGATGATGGTCCACTCGTTGAACGAGGCAAGACCTGCGGAATACTGGGCTTCGGCGATCCTCGAACGCTCCGTTGCCGCATTGAGATACAGTTTCTGGACTTCGACGTTGTCGGATGCGTCCCTGAACACTTTCCATGTCTGCTGCAGGGTTCTCATGACCGAAAAGTAGGCACTCTCCTCGTCGGCGCTCAGCTTGTTGAACGTGGCCCTCGCCTGGGCTACGGTCGCCCGCCCTGTGCCACCCTGGTAGATCGGTACGGAAAGATTGACTCCGACCTGCCAGTCGACCCGGTCGGGAGGCAGGCTGCCGAACGAGTTGTTTCCCACGGAAGTGGTGAGCGATACCTTCGGCATGTAGGTGCCCCTGGCGGCATCGAGGCTGTATCGGGATGCCGCTTTCTGCGCGACAAGCTGCTGATAGGTTGGATGACTCCTGACGAGCAGGTCGAAATCGGGCATTCCTTTCGGGGACTCCGTGGCGGTAAACGGTGCCGATACGGTCAGCGGCGAAGAGGTTCGCCGGCCAAGCTGGGTGCAGAGCACGGCCTGCGACATCTCGAGCCCCCTTCCTGCCTGGCCGATCTCGAACTCCGCCTGCGACACATCGGCCCTTGCCTTGCTGAGCGAACCGCTGTTTTCGGATCCCGACTGGTACAGCAGCCCGATCAGGCGGAGGCTGTGCCGACGTATTTCGGCGATCTCCGAAGCCAGCTTCACCTGCTGCTGCGCCGTCAGCAATTGCACAAAAGCGTTCCTCAAATTGTACCTCGTCGTCGCCGAAATGAGATCGGCTGCACGCTGTGTCGCCTTGATTGTCTCAGTGCGGGATTCGACGGTGTTACGAGTCTTTCCTCCGTCGTACAGGAGCTGTGTAGCGGTGACTGCTGCGGACCACGATCCTCTGGAGTTGCCGCCGGTAGCAGTATTGGTATTGGTCAGGGCGGAAGTCGTCCCGCCGGCATCGGAAAAGTTTCCGTAACGGCTGCCGCCGCCCGATACGCTCAGGGAGGGCAGCATGCCGCCCCGGTCGATCGCCCGCTGGGCTTCGGCCTGACGGACTGCCTCGGAGGCCGAGCGGAGATCGGGATGGTTTTCGGAAGCCTCCCTGAGGCACTGCTCCCAGGTCAGCGTCTCTGCAGCAAACAGCCGGAATGAGGGAAGACTCAGGACAAGCAGCGCCCACAGCACGGCTCCAAGAATCGGCAATCGTCTCATGATCCGTACATAGGTGTGAATAATGGCAATAGATAAAGTCAATTACAGATTTGACGCACGAACCTGCATTTTCCAGCGAAAAAAAATAAATCAGTCAGGAGAGCCGGTCATGCCCCGGCGAAAAAGTCCCGTTTCCTGAAGGAACCGAACAGCATCCTGAGCATCGCCTTACGACGGGTCAGCCACTCGATGCGGGGCGATGGCCCTTGTGCGGCAAGCATGCCGTCGACCAGGAAAGCCGAAACCGTATCGACGTCGTCAGCCAGCAGGTTGTAGAACTTCCTGCGCCTCGCGTTTTCAGGATCGTTCCCGGAGACGGTCTCGAACAGCATGTCGGTCACCACTATGCCTGGAAGCAGGCGACCGATCGTGACGCCGCTCCCCCGTGCCTCGTGCGCAAAGGCTTTCGTGAAATAGGTCGCCGCACTCTTGGTCGTCCCGTAGATGGCCATGCAGTCGACGATGCGCCCATTGCTGCCGTGCCCTTCCATCGTGAAGATCATTCCCGATCTTCGGGCCTTCATCGCCCGGAACGGTACAATCGTACCATGCACCACCCCCAGGAGGTTGACCGCGACAATCTGTTCGAGCCTGCCTGATTCGATCTCCCAGGCCCTCGCCATCGGCTGGCCGATCCCGGCATTGTTCACCCAGATATCGACCGGCCCGAAGCGCTGGCCGGCTTCCCGGTAAAGACGTTCGACGTCGGGTTCGGAAGCCGCGTCGCCCACCACCCCGTGGACCCGGCCTGCAAATGTCGACAGCTCACTGAGCGCACGATCCACGCTCCCCTGCCTGGTGCCGTTGACGACGACGCTGCACCCCTTCTCGAGAAAGCGCCGGGCAAGCCCGAAGCCCAGGCCGCGCGTGCTTCCGGTAATAACAACCGTTTTCATGTATAAATAGTGACAAGTGATGGGTAACGAGTCAGCAAGTAACGAGTAACGGGTGACGGGCTCAATCCCGCACCCTCAGCAATATACGCCGAATCAGGTTTGCATGCGCGATGGAGGTAAACGCACTCGACTCATGGTGCATCGGTGAAATATCGTATCTTCAGGGCAAACAAGAACCCGTCATACCATGCTCGAAGCAAGAAATCTCTCCCTTACCGCAGGCACCAAGGCGCTCCTGCGCGACACCTCGTTCAGAATCGGCGACAAGGACCACGCATCCCTTGTCGGCCTGAACGGCACCGGCAAGTCCACCCTCTTGCGCCTGCTCAGCGGGCAGTTGGAAGAAGACGGGCCGCAGAGCGAGGGGCAGATCCTGAAGTCCGCCACGACCACCATCGGTTACCTGCCGCAGGAGATCTCCTTCGAAGGAGACCTCGAAAAAACCGCCCTGGAGTATGCCCTGCTGGCAAACCAGACACTGAACGAGCTTGCCGCAGATATCTCGAGGATGGAGCTCGAACTGGCCCTGCCGGACCAGGACCATGAGGGTGAGGCATACCATAAGCTGATCGAGCGGTTCAGCGACGCCGCACACGACTTCGAACGGCTCGGCGGGTACAGGATGCAGTCGGAGGCGGAAAAAATCCTTGTCGGCCTTGGTTTCAGCGGTGCCGATTTCCAGAAGAAGGTCAAAGAGTTCTCTGGCGGCTGGCAGATGCGGCTGCTGATTGCCAAACTTCTTCTGCAGAACCCTACCCAGCTGCTGCTCGACGAGCCGACCAACCATCTCGATATCGATTCGCTTCGCTGGCTCGAACAGTACCTGCTGAACTACGAACACAGCTACCTCATCGTGTCGCACGACCGCTTCTTCCTCGACAAGCTCACGACCAAGACGCTCGAAATCGCGTTCCAGGAGATCACCGAATACAAGGGCAACTACTCCTACTACGAAAAGGAGAAGGCCGAGCGCTACACGCTGATGATGTCGCGCTACGAGAACGACATCAAGAAGATGGCCGACCTGAAAGCCTTCGTCGATCGCTTCCGCTACAAGGCCACCAAGGCCCGTCAGGCACAGAGCCGCCTGCGCCAGATGCAGAAGCTCGAAGGAGAACTGCAGGCACCCGAGGAGGACCTTTCCCAGATCTCCTTCTCGTTTCCCAAGGCCCGCCCTTCAGGACGCGAGGTACTGAGGCTCGACGGCGTGTCGAAGTCGTTCCGCCTGCCCGACGGCACCAACAGGACCGTGCTGAAGAATATCGACATTGAGATCATGCGGGGCGACCGCATCGCGATCGTCGGCTCGAACGGTGCCGGCAAGACCACCTTCTGCCGTATCCTGGCTGATGAAATCGATTTCGAAGGCACGCGGCAGACCGGCCATAACGTCAGCATGAACTACTTCGCCCAGCACCAGACCGAAAACCTCTCTCCCGAAAAAAGCGTCCTCGAGGAGATGATCGCCGCAGCACCGACCTCCGAGGCGCAGCGAAAAGTGCGCGATATCCTCGGTTGCTTCCTGTTCAGCGGCGACACCGTCGAAAAGAAGACCGCCGTACTTTCAGGTGGGGAGAAATCAAGGCTGGCCCTGGCCAAGATCCTGCTCCAGGCCTCGAATCTGCTCATCATGGACGAACCGACCAACCATCTCGACATGAGGTCGAAGGAGATGCTGATCGACTCGCTCGAGAACTACGACGGCACGCTGCTCCTCGTCAGCCACGACCGTTACTTCCTGGACAGCCTGGTCAACAAGGTGTTCGAAATAAAGAACGGAAGCGTCCAGGTCTACCTCGGCACCTATGCCGAGTACCTCGAAAAAGCCGAAAAGGCTTACGAAGAGGAGCGGAAACAACTGGCGGCAGAGAGTGCCCGGAAAGAGGCTGAACGCAAGGCCGCCGCACAGAAACCGGTCGCAAAAAAGCCGGTGCAGAAGGCGAACAGGAAAAAGATCGAGGCGATCGAGAAGGAGATCCAGCGGCTTGAGGAGTTCAAGAAGCAGCATGAAGAGCTGATGGGCCAGCCGTCATTCTACGAAAAACCTGCCGATGAGGCCCAGAATGAGACCGAAAAGTACCAGGAGATCTGCAAGGAGCTTGAGGCGCTCTACGTATGCTGGGAAGAGGAAGCCAGGTAACCGGCGAGGGTGATTGACGAAATGGACTTGATGGACTTGATGGACAAGATAACTGAGTCGATAGCCCTCTTACATTGTCCATACCGTCCATTCAGTCCATGATTTCTTCGTCCATCACGTCCATTTCTCTTCCCGCTCTTCCCTCCTCCCCCTATTTCCCGGCCAGGATCCTCAGGCCGGCGGCTCCGGCGATGATCAGGAAGATGCAGAAGATACGGGCGGCCTCGCGGGGCTCGTCGAAGAGCAGCATGCCGGCGGCGGCCACGCCCGCAGCACCTATGCCGGTCCAGACCGCATAGGCCGTACCGACAGGCACGCTCTTCATGGCCAAGGAGAGCAGCCAGAAGCTGGCAACCATGGCCGTCACCGTCACCACCGAGGGAATCGGACGGGTGAACCCCTCGGCATACTTGAGGCCGATCGCCCAGGCGCATTCGAGCAGTCCGGCGATGAGCAGGCAGATCCAGGCCATCCTCACTCCCCCACGTTACGGTTCATCATATCCTGACCCACGACCGTTGCTTGTCCGAATCGAGCCCTGCCTGCAGGATCCTCTGGATCATGAGGCCATCACTGAACCCGGCCGCGTCGTGCGGCTGGCGTTCACCGCTTTTCAGCGCCCTGACGATACGGTGCGCAAGGAACGCGAAGCCCACGGCAAAAATGCCGTGCACGGCGATCGACGAAAGCTTGATTTTTTCCTGCAGCACCAGTTCGTCCCACGCTATGATCGGTTCGACCTGCTTCCAGCGAGGCGCATCGATCAGGCTCCGCCCACCTTTTGCCGCACCGGTGGTGATCTCCCACAAACGTCCTGCGCCGTCGAGCCTGATGGTCTTCATGCTGCCGACCACTTCGAGCGAAAACCAGGTGTAGGCTCCGACCGTGGTCACATGCATGAGCGAGGAGGCGCCAAGTGCGACTGACGAAGGGCCGAACTTCATGAACATGGCGAAGCTGTCGTCCGAGGTGACCGGAAGGTATTTCCCGGGGTTGGATGGGTCCGGGCGCTGGGGGATTGCTGTGGCAAGGTTGCAGCACACTTCGGAGATTTCGCCGACCAGGAACCGGTTCAGGTCGATGAGGTGAGAACCGATGGCCCGAAGGGCGCCACCGCCCCTGGCTGTGTCGCTCCACCACGACCAGGGCTGGTCGATCCGGTTGCGCGTGGCCAGGTTCACGACTGCCCGCACTTCGTAGATCTTGCCGATATCGCCGCCGTCGATCATCAGCTTCATGCTTCGAACCGACGGGTGGAACCTGAGCTGGTGGTCGATCAGTGACATGCCCGGCGAGCGGGAGGCGAGTGCTGTCATCCGCTCGGCTTCGTCGACCGTAAGGGCAAACGGCTTTTCGCACAGCACGCTCTTGCCGCTTTCAAGCACTCCGGAAACCATGGATTCATGCATCGAGGGCGGCGTGGTGACACAGACCAGGTCCAGGTCGCAGTGGAGCATCTCCCTCCAGTCAGCAAACCCCTGGTTGATGCCGAAGCGCTCCATGAACTTCTTCCGGTGATGTTCGGTCGGGCTCGACACGGCGGCCAGTTCGACATTGTCCATCAGTGAAAAGGCCGGCGCCTGGGCAACCTGCGCCCAGCCGCTTCCGATAAATCCTATCTTGACTCGTTTTTTCATCTTGGTGCACAAAAAAAAGGGTGACCTGTGGATCACCCTTTCTATTTGAATATTCAGTAACCCATCGTCACCCGACCTGCTGGGCTTTGGCCTGACGGGCCCGTTCGATATACTCTTTCTGGATGTCCCTCGAAACGTTGTACGCCTTGGAAAGGCTGTCGGAACGCCAGAGCAGTGCATCGAAAGCCATGCAGATGTTCCTGAGGAAAGGAATGCCGTCGTCGGTTACCCTGACCCCCTTGTCGAGCAGTACGACCAGACCGTCGTTCTCCAGGTCCTCGAGGCGGTAGCGTGCGATGTCGAGCTCTTCGGTATACATGGCCGGATCTTCCCAGGAGGTCTCCTGGCGGCACATCAGGTTCAGGATATGGCGGCGAAGCACGAGGTCCTCACTGGTCAGCAGATGACCGCGCATGATCGGGAAACGCCCTTTGTTCACCTCCGCGATGTAGCGGTCGTCGTCGCGCTCGTTCTGTGCGAAAGCGTACCATGTGTCGCTGATCGACGAGGAACCGAGGGCGAGCATCTTCTGGGTGGTGTTCTCGGTGTAGCCGATGAAGTTCCGATGCAGGGAGCCGTCCAGTGCTGCGAGCCAGAGAGCATCCTTTTCGAGTGCAAAGTGGTCCATGCCCACCTCGTGGTAGCCGATCGATTCAAGCATGGCACGACCCTTGTCGTAGAGCTCCTGCTTGACGTCGCCGACGGGAAGGTCGGACTCCTTGAAGCGGCGCTGTCCTTCGTAGAGGTGCGGATTGTGGCCGTAGCCGTAAAAAGCGAGGCGGTCGGGCTTGAGCTGCATCACCTTCTGGATGGTGTCGGTGACGGTGGCCATGGTCTGCTTGGGCAGGCCGTAGACCAGGTCGAAGTTGATCGAGGTGAAGCCGATCTGGCGCGCCAGGTCGACCTTCTCCTTCACCAGTTCGAAGGACTGCGGGCGGTTTATCTCCGCCTGCACATCGGGATCGAAGTCCTGGATGCCGAAGCTCATGCGGCGGAACCCTACGCTGTAGAGCGCCTCGAGATGCTCTTTCGAGGTCGAGCGGGGATTGGTTTCGAAGCTGAACATGTAATTGTCCATGCGGTTGACATCCTTGAACAGGGTGTTGACCAGACGGACGAGGTTTTCGGGGCTGAAGAAGGTCGGGGTGCCGCCGCCGATATGCAGCTCCTTGACGTTCAGTTTGCCGGGGAACACATCGAGGTACATCTGCCACTCCTTGATGAGGGCGTCGATATAGGGCTCCTCGAAGGAGTGGTCCTGGGTTCGGTGGGCGTTGCAGCCGCAGAAGTAACAATGGTTCTCGCAGTAGGGGATGTGGATGTACATGCTGATGCCGGTGGTTTCATTGCTTTCGTTGAAACCCTTCACCATGGCTTCCTTCCATTGCTCCTGGCTCACGCCGTCGGCGCTCCATGAGGGTATGGTGGGATAGCTGGTGTATCGGGGGCCGGGATTACTGTACTTTATAGCAAGTTTGGCGAGATCTGTTGTCATTGTATTCTTCCTCGACATGTGTTATTTTTTGGTGCACTGGGGAAAATACATAAAACTCCGCAAATTCATAACCCTGTCCCCACTCAAACCGGCCGCAGATGAGCGGCCCGATCATTTTTTACATGACACCATCACTGACCGAACAGCAGGCCCCCGTCGTAGGAATCCTCATGGGCTCCGACTCCGATTTCGATATCATGAAAGAGGCCGCCGACGTCCTTGACGAATTCGGCATCCCCTATGAAATCTCGGTCATTTCGGCGCACAGGACCCCGGGGGACCTCGAAAAGTACGCAACCACGGCACAGGATCGCGGCCTGAAGGCGATCATCGCCGGCGCCGGCGGCGCAGCGCACCTGCCGGGCGTCACGGCAGCCATGACCGTGCTGCCCGTGATCGGCGTACCGATCTACAGCAAGAAACTCAGCGGCCAGGACTCTCTTTACGCCATCGTCCAGATGCCCGCCGGCATTCCCGTCGCAACGGTCGGCATCGACAACGCCCGCAACGCCGCCCTGCTCGCCATCCAGATGCTCGCGCTCGCCGACGAACACCTCATGCAGGCCATGAAAACCTTCCGGGAAAAGCTCGCGGAGGCGTCGCGCCAGAAGACCGGCAAAATCCGCGAAAAGCTGCATGCAAAAGGCTGAGTACTGGATCGGGCATCTCAATCTCGAACCGCACCCCGAAGGGGGCTGGTACCGTGAAACCTACCGCAGCCAAGGCTCGTTCGATTTCAGCGGTTCCGCGCCCTTCGACGCTCCCCGGCCCTACGCCACCTCGATCCACTACCTGCTCAGACAAGGCGACCGATCGAGACTGCACCGCATCCTCTCCGACGAACAGTGGTACTTCCATGCCGGCGGACCGCTCGAAGTCCATATCTTTCCCGAAACCGGCACTCCGTCGTGCTTCACGCTCGGACTGTCACCCGACGACGGCGAGACGCTTCACTCCTGGGTACCTGCAGGATGCTGGTTCGGCGCCCGGATGCCGGATGACGCCGACCCCGACTCATACGCCCTGGTGAGCTGCGTCGTGGCCCCAGGCTTCGATTTCCGCGACTTCTCCTTCGCCGACAGCGCGGATCTTATGGCGAGATTTCCGGACCATCAGGAGATGATCGTCGCTCTCTGTTAGTCCCACACACACCTACCAGCTCTTGCGGATGCCGACAGTGATCGTGTAGTCCCGGCCACCCTGGCCGTCGACCCCGGCCATCATCCCGACCTTCGCATAGTACACCAGGCACTCCGGATACCGGTTCCGGCTCACGATCCCCAGGGAGCCGCCCAGCCATGTCCTGTCCCTCTTCACACCATAGCTCTGGCCTGTCGATGCGTAGGCAACCTCCGGCGTCTCGCCAAAATCACGCACTGCGTTCAACTCCACCAACGGGTTCATGCACCACCCTTCCGGCATCACCGTGCCCGTCACACCAAGCCGGCCCGTCACCCCCTTCTGCGACCGCACCTCCGCAAACGTATTATCCCGATCCACCTTCAACCCGTAACCCGCGATCCGCTGCCACATAAACTGCGCCTGCGGCGTCAGAAGGAAGCAGTCGTTCACCTTCACGTATGCGCCACCCTCCGCCGACACACCGAGGCCCCAAGTCCCCGCGCTCGAGGTCGTTCCGTCGCTGAACTTCGCGTTGATGTCGTACTCGTTCGCCTGCACCACCCCCTCCAGGTACCAGTGGCCACGACACTCCACGCTCGTATAGCCCCCGATGCCGAGGGTGAACACATCCTCGCTCCCGGTATTCACCACATCGACGCTCCTGCTGTCCGCCTTCAGGTATCCGGTCCCGGCAAACACTCCCGTCCGGTAGATCGCCTGGCCGCATCTGCGCGATCGGAGGTCCGAACCAACCTGCAACGAGCTCCGGTATCCTTTCACGCGAACCTGCTGCCCTCCGCTCTCCTGACCCTGGATGAACCGGCTGCCCGTCGTCCGGCTCCACCACGACGATGGCACACGATTCTGGCCCGGCGCGCTCCAACCGTACGCCTGTCGCTCGAGGAACCGCGGCATCGCATCCAGGCCCAGCATCGGTATCATCGTGCTCACCACCTGCGCCACCCGGTTGCCCTCCGGCGCCGGGATCACCATGATCATCTGGTTAACAGGGACACCCGGAACTACCGGATCCACCGAAACCACCGGAACCACAGGAATGACCACCGATGCCGTTCCGGTAACCCCTCCGGAGTTGACCACGAGGTACCAGCTCTGGCCGACCTGCACCAGCTGCGCCTGCGCTCCGCCGAGGAAATTGCTCGAATCGAGAGTGAATGCGTTCGACGTGCTGGTTCCGGTCACCTTCACCAGGAGGATGCCCGAACCGGTCGTCGGTATGACCACCGACCCGCTCGAGGTGTTGTTCACCCGGATCGTCGTCGATCCCGATGCCGAACCCACCGTCAGCAGGTCGAGGTTCGCCTCGGTGTTCGTCGTATTCTGGTCGGGACCCAGCGCCACGTCCAGATAGAGATACCCCGAACCGCTGTAGGCGCCCGTCACCTTGACATGGTCGTCTGCCGCCGGCGTCGCGTCACGCAGGTCCAGCACACCGTTGTTGACAAGGCCCCCCACGATCTCGTACCAGCTCGGAGAGGCACCCCTGGCATGCACGGTCGAGGTGTTGTCGATCGACATCGCCAGCGTCCCGCCCATCGACGGGCTGAAGATCATCGGAGCCGACTGGCCGCCTGTGGGCCCGAGATTGACCTCCGAGTTGTTCTTCACCTGTACCACCTCCCAGTTCACCACGCTCCCGCCGAACCCCCTGCTGCTCGTCCACCCGTCCATCGTCAGCGTATCACCGACCCCGTCACCCCCGTCGAGCAGTGTCACTCCCGAAACGTCGGGGCTCCCCTGCAGCGTGAACCGGTCGTCGCCCGGACCAAAGGAGATGGAACCCAGAACGCTCGACGTACCGCTCATCGCCAAGGTGCCGTTTCCGGCCCCTAAATTGATATTCCCCGTGATGTTTGCAGCCTCAGACAGGGTCAGGGTATCGTTTCCGGGAACATCGGCCTGCGTATAAAACTCGATGCCGCCAAGTTCGACATTTCCGGTCAGCGTCGCATGGTCCTTCAACGTCAGTGTATCGTCGCCGCTGCCGAGATCGACATTTCCGATCAGGCGCCCACTCCCCGACACCGTCACCCGGTCGTTCACCTGCTCCGAGGTGTCATACACGAAGGGTCTGTCCGACAGTGCCGGATTGATGGGAAGAACATCCCGCGACAGGATGGCGTAGCCCATGCCTCGTCCACTCCGGTCTTCCGCGCTCACCGTACCGGTCACATTCAGGAACATCGGCCCGTTGGTCGCTCCGAGGCCCACCACCCAGCCGTCCCCAGAAGCGCTGATGGTGCCGGCGATCTGCGCATCCTGTGCCGTGGTGTAATCGGGCGGTGCCGGAGAGACGGGCGGAGTCCACGTTCCGAAGATTCCATTGTAGGCGTACATCCCGAAGGTCATGCCGTAGGCGCCTGGGTAGGGGCTCGTGTGCCACACACTGACGGGTGTGCCCCGATTGGGGTCATCCATCCCTCGCACCGTCACCGTACCGTTGAAACCGTTCCGGATGATCATGAGGTTATCGTCCCAGTAGTTCCAGGCAAGGCTGTAATCGGTACCGGTATCGCTGATATCAGGCGCATTCCACAGAAAAACGCCGGCGGCCAAGGGATCGAAATATCCTGAAGAGGAGGTATACCTTCCGTTGTTCGTCGCCGTCACATCGATCCTTCCTGTGGAGCCCATGCTGCCCAGGGTAAAACTGCCGCCCGCCACACCGTACACATCGCCCCCACCGGCCGCTGCACTTATCGTACCGTTGGAGGTTCCGATCTGCAGACGGTTAATGCCGTTATTACTGTACACAGCTGCTGCATACGAGTTAGCCTGAGCCGTGATGCTCCCGTCGAACCGGTCGATAGCGGCCGTGGTACTCGGCATGAGTGAATTAGACGGATCTGCGTTGAGATACAATCCCGTAGCATATCCGGCGTCCCGCGCTGTCAACATGTTCGAGGTGGACACAGCCTTCACGGCACCTGAAAAATCAGTTATGTGAAGCGTGCCTGGAACCGCCGGATTCGGAAAGTTCGGAGCTGTGGCATCAATTTCAGCCCCTGTTGCACCCCCGACAGCGCCGGTTGCAGGATCGACTATCGCGTCGGCCTCCACCAGGCCTTTAAAAGAAGTGATCGTAGCGGTCGTGGTCGAAAGGCCGATCATGGTTCCCGTTCCTCCAGAGGCGATGATCCTGCCTGACGGATTGATCGCGTCGATCGTCACGTTGGGAGATAAGATTCCATACACGTTGGGATAGTCGGTGGTGGTATCGCTGTATGCGGAGATCTCCCCGTCAAGGGCGTGAAGCGTGAATGATGTAAAGGACTTAAATCCTGTGATAAATTCACTATAGATTCCCGAAGTACTGTGAGCCGTGATCCTGCCGCTCAACGACTGGTCTACTGTAAAACTGCCATTCGTAAACACGCCTGCCACCCAACCGGAAAAGGCCGAGGCATCGACAGTGCCGCTCAGATTCCCCCTTACGTGCATGGAGGTCAGGCTGACACCATAGGCAGCATCGCCAGAGGCACCGGTGTTCGTCGCTGTAGCTTTTATTTCCCCGGCCATGTCGCCATCGATGACCAGATTGCCGTAATACCCATAGATACCGTAGGCTGTGGTTTTCGAGGCAGCTTCGATGAGTGCGCCCGACTCGATCCGGCCGATGGTCAGCGTCGGTACGGCGATGTAGGTGCCACCGTTGAACCGGATGCCTGTGGCTTCCCCGGTAACGGTCGAGGTGCCGCTCAAATGCCCGGAGATGACGCCGATCGAGCTGAGCTGGTTCGTCGTATCCAGGCACAGCGCAGCGGGAGCATTAGCACTTGAATTAGTGCCGCTTTCGCTCGTGGCGGAAATGACTCCGCCAAGGTTGCCTGCCGTGAAGGTGCCGTTGGCGTAGATGCCATACGCACCGGCTTTCGAGTTTACGGTAATCGAGGAGGCGGGCGCCATGTCTCCCATGGTCAGGGAACCTCCAGCATAGATGCCGGAACTCCTTACCTGATATAACGCGGCGTTAGTCGACGTTTCGTTCAGATCGGCGGCAAGGCTGCCGGAGATCACGAGATTTCCGGCCGAATAGAGCGCCGCAGAGCCGTTCGCGCTGCTCGTCATGCTGAGCGTCAGGTTCGGGTCAGCAAGCGACACCCCTACATTTGGGGCCAACGTCATCAACCGGGTGTCCGCAAGCGCAGTGGAAAAGCTGACCGTAACGGGTGAACCGCCGGTTACAAAGCTCGCCGGAGAGGAGAGCGTGGGAAGGCCCCCTGAGGTGAGCGTGAAGGTTCCGCCCGTCGTAAAGTTGATGGTGCCCGGAACTCCCGAGGTGTTGAGGTCGGTGATTGCCTGCCGGAGACTTCCGGCACCGATGTCGCTGGTGTTGGATACGGTGAAACCGTTAGCCTCGCCAGCAAAACCGATTGCTGCAAGCAGCAGCAGGATAAAAAGCTTTCGCTTCTTCATGGATATGGGGGTAGGATTCAGCAGCATTCCGCACACATCATCCAACAGTACCTGTCTGCCTCATCTCTCGAAATGCAGCCTCAATTAATTGACATGAATGTCACATTATAGATACAAGAAATATGCTTTACGCGCAACATACAATTATCGTATATATTTTATCATAATAATGCACTTTTCATCACGAGATATCTCTTTTTTCACAGTACTACCAAGAAAACAAAGCCGTCTGGGCTGGTCTCTCTGGCCGGCTCGTGCGAATGCCCTTTGCGGACTGTTCATTCATGATCTTGCGAAAGGATCAGGGCTCGAGGGAAAAACGGCCGAACCGGAGGGATATTTACCTCTTTTTGATTACCTTCCAGGTTTGGATATGGAAGAGAAGCGATGTTTCAACATGGAGAGTAAAATCATGACCAAGCGGGTCGTCATCGTAGGCGGTGGGTTCGCCGGTTTCAATGCGGCAAAGATGCTCGGCAACAGACACGATGTCGAGGTGACGCTTGTCGACAGGAAGAACTACCACCTCTTCCAGCCGTTGCTCTACCAGGTGGCCGTGGCCGCACTCGGCGAGGGCGACATCGCCGCCCCACTGCGGAACATGCTGGGGGGTTATGAAAACATCACCGTATTCAAGGGCCTCGTCCAGAACGTGGATATGGCCGCGAAGACCATCCAGACCGATTTCGGAGAGATCGGCTACGACTACCTCGTGCTGACCTGCGGCGTCCAGCACCACTACTTCGGCAACAACGGGTGGGAAGAGTTCGCTCCCGGCCTGAAGAACCTCGCCCAGGCGACCGAAATCCGCCGGAGGGTCATGGAGGCTTTCGAAGCGGCCGAACGCACCGACAACCTGGTCGAACGCAAAAAGCTGCTGACCTTCGTGATCGTGGGCGGCGGGCCCACCGGCGTAGAGCTTGCAGGTTCGATCGGCGAAATGAGCCGCTTCACCCTCTCGAAGATCTACAAACATATCGATCCCAAGCTGACCCGCATCTTCATCGTCGAGGCTGCAGGACGCATTCTCGGGTCATTCTCCCCCGAACTGTCGAGCCGTGCGACCCGCGAACTCGAGAAACTCGGCGTACAGGTCTGGACCTCGAGCGCCGTGAGCGATGTCGATGCCAACGGAGTACAGATCGGGCGCGAGCGTATCGAGGCGGCTACCGTGCTCTGGGCGGCAGGCGTCCAGGCGCAGGAGATCGGCAAGCACATCGGGGTCGAAACCGACCGTACCGGAAGGATCATCGTCGAGCCCGACCTGAGCATACCCGGCCATCCGGAGGTGTTCGTGGGCGGAGACCAGGCGTGCGTCATCGGTCAGAAAGGCACCCCGCTTCCCGGAATGGCGCCGGTTGCACTCCAGGAAGGGAGATATATCGGAAAAACCATCCTCGACGACCTGAAAGGACGTCCGCGCAAGCCCTTCAGGTACCGTGACAAGGGACAGATGGCTACCATCGGCCGCAACAAGGCGATCGTCGAGATCGGCAACCTGAAATTCGATGGCGCAGCCGCATGGTTCACCTGGATCCTCGTTCATATCTACTACCTCACGGGCTTCAAGCACCGTGTATTCGTGCTCATGCAGTGGGCCTGGTCTTATTTCACCCTTGCGCACGGCGCACGGCTCATCGTGAACAAGGAGTGGAGATTCTACGGTGGCAGCAAGCAGAAGGGCAATGAAGAGTGAACATGCTCCGGAGAAGCGCTCAAGGCCTTCGATCGCCGGCATGATCAACGGATTGCTCTCCGTGACATTTTTAGTGCTGGCAGCGTATATTGCATGGTCATCGTCGCTCGTTGCCGGGCGCGAAGGACAGGAGCTCAGGTGGTTTGCGGCCCTGGTGGGCGCATACGGCGTTTGGCGGGCGCTCAGAACCGTGATCAAAGCCCGCCGTGGCGAATCCTGACGAAGCCGTCCGCATAGCGACTTTTTTCAACTGTCAACATTCCAGCGCCATCATGCTGATGAAAACTCTCGACATCAACCTGGAAACCGAGCAGCAGCTCTTCTTCCACAACTACGCGAGACTGCCGCTCGAAATCGATTACGGCAAGGGGTCGTTCCTCTACACGACCGACGGGAGCCGCTACCTCGACATGATCGCCGGCATCGGCGTCAATGCCATCGGCTACGGCGACGAACGGCTCGTCGGAGCCATTACTGCCCAGGCGGCGAAATACATCCACATCTCGAACCTGTTCATGCAGCGTCCGCAGTTCGAGCTCGCCGAAAAACTGCTCGAACTTTCCGGACTTTCGAGTGTGTTCCTGTGCAACAGCGGCACTGAAGCCATCGAGGCGGCAATCAAGCTGTCGAGGAAATGGGCGGCTCTCGGCGGCAACGGCGAGAAACGCGAAGTGCTTTCACTCAGCAACTGCTTCCACGGAAGAACCTACGGCGCGATGTCCCTGACGGCGAAGCCCAAGTATGTGGAAGGCTATGAACCGCTCCTTCCCGGAACCGGCATGATCGACTTCAACGACGTCGAGGACCTTGAACGGAAGGTATCCGGCAGGACAGCCGCGGTGTTCGTCGAATTCGTGCAGGGCGAGGGAGGCATCCACAGGGTCAGCGAAGCGTTCGTCAGAAGGCTCGGCGAACTTGCCGCACAGCACGGGTTCCTGATCGTTGCCGACGATATCCAGGCGGGCTGCGGCCGAACCGGCACCTTCTTCAGTTACGAGCAGTTCGACGTCATTCCTGACATCGTCTGCCTCGCCAAACCTCTCGGCGGAGGGCTGCCGCTCGGCGCGATCATCGGCGGTGAAAAAGTCTCCGGAGTGTTCACTCCCGGCAGCCACGGCACCACCTTCGGCGGCAACCCTATCGCCTGCGCCGCGGGCCTGGCGCTGATCGACGTGCTCTTCTCCGACGGCCTCATGCAGAAAGCCGTCGAAACCGGCCGCCTGATTCGTGAAGGCATCGAGAAACTGGCAGCAAAGCATGCCAGGATTCAGGAGATCAGGCAGTACGGCCTCATGATCGGCATCACGGTCGACAGGGAGGCAAAATATTATGTCGAGGAGGCGCTGAAAAAGGGCGTGCTCGTCAACGCCACCAGCCAGAATGTGATCCGCCTCCTGCCTCCGCTGACGATCAGCCTGGAAGAGGCTCAACTCTGTATCGATACGCTCGATGAAATCTTCAGCGAAGAACAAGCCTGAAAAGGCGCCGATGGCGCCAAACCGACCGGTCGAGATGCCCCTCGGAGCGGTGAACTACCTCTTCATCGCCCTTGGAGCGGCAGTCATCGCCCTGAGCTACGCAGGTATGTACCTTGAAAAGGAGGTCGACGGGTTCTTCTCGCTCTACGTGAGCCCGTTCACCCTCACCGGCGCCTACTTCTGGGTGTTGTACGCCATCTTCTACCGTCCGAAAAGCAATAAAAAAAGCGGGTCGAACTGACCCGCTTTTTTTTGCCGCTTGAACTCCGGGTTTCAACCATCCCACATTCAGGAGTCCCGACATGTCGGGACGACGGACATCCAGTATCTTACATTCTTCTTTAATTGCCCCGGGTTTTAACCCGGGGAAGACAGAGCCACGAACTTCCACGAATCACGCAACAGGTTTTCAGAACGCCATCATCCGTTTTCGTGCAGCGTGAAACGTACCGGAATGGTCATGTAGACCCTGACCTTCTTGCCGTTCTGAATTCCCGCCGTATACCTCGATTCCATGGCGCAGCGAATGGACTCCTTGTCGAACGTCGTGCAATCCGCAGGGATCCGCTTGAGGATTTCGGCTTTCATGGCCCGTCCATCTTCGCTGATCAGCACCCGGACGAACACCTTCCCTTCGAGGCCGGCAATTCTCGCCATTTCGGGATACACCGGTTTTATGGGTACGACCGTCGGCGGATTCTGGCATTCGACGAACTCCACCGTTTCGCAAGCGCCGGAAGAGGACGGTTGTCCCCCGCTCTGGATAGCCTGCTTGATCTCCTTCTGGGTGGCCAGCGTCTGGTCGGGAGGTGCTTCAGCTACCTTCTTGATCTTGCCGACATTCGGCGGAGCCTGCACCGGCGCGGTCGTCGGACAGACCGGTTTCGGCTCAGGAGGGGCAATCGGGGGAGGAGGAGGCAGCTGGGTGACGTTGGTGACGATTTCGTAACACTTGACTTTCTGGATGTCATCGCTTCTGAACATGCCCGTAAACGCCATGAGATTGTTCCAGTTTGCACTGGCCACCCAGAAGAAAAGCAGGAACATGACAGACACGAGCACGCCATGGGTCAGAAAAAGGTGCGCTTCGCGTCGAAGCACGAGGTTGCCGTAGTTGACCTGCCTGAGGCGATGGGTATCAAGAAACTCTTCGCGCAATGTCCATCTCTGGGCGTTCCTTGCCACCTCATCATGCACTTTTTCAAACTTTGAAGACACGTTGCACTACTCCTTTGTTCAGGTTCAAGAACCGTGGCCCTTCTGACGGAGCGTCAGAGGAGGGCGACAGAGCGCCGGACTTCGACCTCGTCCTGGGCGTTAAAGTCATCGAGGCTGAAGCGGTCGATCTTCAGCAGGTTCAGCTCGTCGATGATGTCCACGAGCGACCTGTACTTGGCTTTCTCACTGATCTTGACCACGATCACCAGTTTCTTGTTGGCAGCGGACTGCTGCTGAAGTACCTGGCGGATATCGTGGCTCATCGTCGTGTGTGCCGTTCCCTGCTGTTCATAGAGCGGCGTACGGCGCGGGGCCTCTTCGCCGAGCGACCAGTAGGCGAAGCCGTCGCCAGGAACCCTGAGGGTCATCACGTTCCGCTCGGCTATCGAAATCTCGCCCGTCTCCGGGGGAATGTTGATCTCCATCGTGTTGGACTTGGCGAAAGTGGTCGTCAACATGAAGAATGTAAGCAACAGGAACGCAACATCCACCATCGGCGTCATGTCGAGCTTGAAACCGAGCCGTTTCCTCCGGTGCGCCCCTTTTCTGCCGCCGCGGCGTTCATTGGGTGAATCTACCATGCCCATATCAGCCAACCTCCTTTTCGAGAACGGTCACCAGGTTGAAATTAAGCAGATTCAACTTCTTGAACACCTTGATGACATAGTTGATCGCTTCGTAATCGGAATGGCTGTCGGCCCTGATCACCGGCCGGAGCTGCTGATCTGCAAATCGCGACATCATGATGTAACGGGCAAGTTCCTCCCGGTCTATGCGGAAGTTGTCGCCGAGCCGGAATTTCTTCAGGGAATCGGCGATGGCCGGCGCCGGCATTCCGGCATTTTCAAGCCTCGGTTTCACGGCGGACTCGAAAAGCCGCACCCTGGCCGGCTGTGATGAGAGCCCCAGCAGAATGGAGTTGTCCGCGGCGACCGTGACGGTGAGCACTTCCGATTCCGGGAGCTTCATGTTCGAATGCGAGGAGGGTAGCTCGATCTTGACCGTCTCCGGCGGCCTGAACTTGGTGGTCAGCATGAAGAAGGTCAGCAGCAGGAACGCGACGTCCACCATCGGCGTCATATCCAGCCGGAACCCGACCCGTTTTGCCTTGATTTTGGACATGGCTTACGATTGGGATTTTCCGGTGCCGAGCGTCTGGATGATATAGTATGCCGCTTCGTCGATCGTGTAGTTGAAATGGTCGACCTTGCTGGTGAAGACATTGTAGGTGACGATGCCCATGATGCCGCCGAGGATGCCGAGGGCCGTATTGAACAGCGCTTCCGAAATACCCGTCGAGAGTGCAACCGCATCGGGAGCACCGCTCGTGGCCATGGCGGCGAAGGCCCTGATCATGCCGAGCGTGGTACCGAGAAGTCCGACCATCGTGGAGATCGAGGCGATGGTCGAGATGGCCACAAGGTTCTTTTCAAGCAACGGCATCTCCATGACAGTCGCCTCCTCGACAGCCTTCTGCATCTCGCTGATGCGCTTGTCCCTGTCGGTGATGTTGTGGACGGCGAGGATCTTGTAACGCTCGAGCACGGCCTTGAGCACTGCTGACAGCGAGCTCTGATGGTCGTCGCAACGGGCGATCGCCTGGTCGACGGCTCCGGCTTCGATGTCCTGCTTGAGGTTCTGTACGAATTCGGTGATAGCTCCCTTGCCGGATGCCTTGTTGAGGGCGATGATCCGTTCGACGATATAGGCGATCACCATGAGGATCAGGGCCATCAGTATCGAAACGATAGGACCGCCTTTCCAGACGGCATGAAACATGGATTCGGGAGGATTGGTACCCATCCAGATATAGAATCCGAGAGAGACTGCGTACGTGACCACAATCAGCATCGCCGTAAAAAAGCCCTGTTTCATATGCTTGGTTTTAGGTGAAAAAAATCCTCATCGGTGATGACAGGGGAGCTATGCTGCATCAACAATCAATAAAGCACATCTTCATGTCAAAAAGCAAACTGTTATGTTCACCGGTCGGGATCGACAGGCTTCCTTGCAGGCATGAAGAAAACCACATCAGGCGATGACCGGAAACCGAACCGAACCCTTTGAAAATGGAAGGGATTGATAACAAACAATAAATGTAGTAAAAAAAACGCATAAGACTCCAAAACCTGCGCGCGAAACGCATCACTTTTAAAGCTTTTTGAACGAAGGAACCGCCCTGCTCCGAACCCTGCGAAAAGCATGACGGCTACGTTGTGATTTCGTTATTTTAGGCTTATCATTGCTTCAGAAACCAGACTCAGGGGCACCAACACAAAGGGCAGGCATGATACCGCAGCGCATGATTGATGAGGTCCGCCAGGGCACGGACATTGTTGACATTGTCTCGGATTATGTCAAGCTCCTGCCGTCTGGACGCCACTTCAAAGCCCTCTCCCCTTTCACCCAGGAAAAGACGCCGTCGTTCATCGTCTCCCCCGACAAGCAGATATTCAAGTGCTTTTCGAGCGGCAAAGGGGGAAACGTCTTCACCTTCGTCATGGAGATGGAGAAGGTCACCTTCCCCGAAGCCGTCGAACTCCTGGCCAAGCGTTCGGGTATCGACGTCAGCCGCTTTCAGGACAAGGGCGTACAGAAGGCGGAGAAAAAGCAGGACAGCAGGTTCGAGACGCTACGGTGGGCCGCCCGCCTGTTTTTCCATACCCTTGAAAGCGAAGCAGGCAGCAAGGCCTACGCCTACCTCACGGCGAACCGGGGCCTCGAGGCTGGCACCATCAGGCGATTCGGCCTGGGCTACGCTCCGGACTCATGGGAGCACCTGTCCAACGCTGCCGCCAGGGACAAAATCCCTGTCGATCACCTGACCGAACTCGGCCTGCTCTCCAGGCAGCGCCAGCGCAATACGCTCTACGACACCATGCGGCACCGGGTCATCTTTCCGATCATGACCGTCGGCGGACAGGTCGCCGGCTTCGGGGGCAGGACCCTCTCCGACGATCCTGAAACCCCCAAGTACATCAACTCCCCGGAAAGCGCCACCTTCGAGAAGTCGAAGCTCCTCTACGGCATGCATGCCGCCAAGGAGGAGATCCGGCGGCAGGAGGCGGCCATCCTCGTCGAAGGGTACATGGACGTGATCGCCCTGCACCAGGCCGGGTTCACCAACGCAGTGGCCTCTTGCGGCACCTCACTGACCCGCTACCAGGCGAAGATCCTCAAGCGCTATACCTCAAGGGTGCTCTTCCTGTACGACGGCGACAACGCCGGCAGGAAATCGATGCTCGCCGGCATCGACATCCTGCTGGCCGAAGGGGTGACCCCCTGGGTGCTCCTGCTGCCGGGAGGCGAAGACCCCGACAGCTTCATCAGGAACCGCGGCAAGGAGGCGTTTCTTGAGGAGATGCAAAGCGGCAGGCAATCGTTCCAGGAGTTCCAGCTCCAGTGCTTCCGCGACGCCGGCATGATGGACTCACCCGACCAGGCATCTAAAGCGGTCTCGACCATGACGAAAAGCATCTCCCTGGTCACCGACCCCGTGCAGAAGGAGCTCTACCTCGACGAACTCTCGAAAAAGCTCGACATCAGCCGCAAGACCCTGCTGAAGGTGATGGCGTCGGGGGAACCCGGAAGAAGCTCCGATCCCTCGGCAAGGCAGAAGCAGCAGGAAGCTCCGCCACCGCCTCCCGTTCACGACCGCCCCCTCTCCGTTTCGGAAAGGACGTTCCTCGAGGCTTTGCTCGAAAGCATCTTCTACGGCAACGAGGTGCTGGCCTTCGCCGCATCGCACGAAGAGATGCTGAACCTTTCGAACCGTGCCGCCCAGGCCATCTTCAGCCATCTCGTCACCCGGTTCCGGAACCTCGACCCGAAGGACAGCCGGGGCATCGACATCGCTGCCGAGATCAGCTCCATCGACCTTCCCGAGGCCCGCGACCTCTCGCTCGACATCCTCTTCAGGCTCCCGATGCAGGAACATACGCTCCTGATGCCCGACCAGATCATCCAGCACGCCCGCCGCTGCCTCTCCCACTTCCTCATCGCCGTCAAGACGCTCGTGCTCGAACCCCTGCAGCAGGAGAAACAGGAGGTGCTCTCGATGCTCTCCGGCACCACCGAAAAACCGGAAGAGAAAAAGCTCTTCATGCGCCTGCACGAATTGAACAACAAGATCCGCTCCATGGACCAGGAAGTCAGCAGCTCGATCAACGCGATCCTTGAGAGCTGATGAGTTCATGGACGAAATGGACGGTATGGACTGAATGGACAGCATAGAAAGAACACTCTCACATGGTCCATCAAGTCCATAACGTCCATCCTCTTACATTCGTCCATTCACTCCATTTTCTTACATTACACTGTTGCGATCCCCCCAACCCCTTCGCAGCCAACCCATGAGCACTGAGCCTCTCATTCCGACACATGGCGGTTACCGGAACCTGAAAAGCTTCCAGATCGCGCAACTGGTTTACGACGTGACAGTTCGTTTCTGTGATCGTTACATCGACCCGCGCAGCCGCACCCACGACCAGATGGTGCAGGCTGCACGTTCCGGAGTGCAGAATATCGCCGAGGGAAGCCAGGCATCCGCCACCTCGAAGAAAACCGAACTGAAGCTTACCAGCGTAGCCCGGGCAAGCCTGGAAGAACTGCGTCTCGACTACGAGGATTTCCTGCGCCAGCGGGGGCTGCAGCTGTGGGAACGCAACGACCATCGAAGAAAAAAATTGATTGAGCGACGTTGTTCGAATGCAGATGAAGTCGCAAGGTGGGTGAAAGAACAGCATGGGCAAGAAAATCGCTACTCTTCAATTAAGTCCACTCAGTCCCTAACGTCCATGTCGTCCAGTCCTGGAGGCTCTTCTACCCTTCCCGAAATTGGGGCAAACGCAGCGCTCACCCTGATTTCGGTTGCCTGCAGTCTGCTCGACCGGCAAATCAGCCAACTTGCAACGACATTCGAGTCGGAGGGCGGGTTCACCGAAAAACTCTACCGGGTGCGTTCAGCACATAACCGAAACAGACCCTGAGTAAACTGACAAAACACGTTTCAATCGTCCACGCCGTCCATTACGTCCATCAAGTCCATACCGTCCATTTCTTTTGCAAACTCACGGTCTCTCCTCCAACAAATCGTCCAGTCCCAGGAATCCGGCGCTTGCAAGCAATCTCAGGCGCGCCGAGCGCGATTCTGCCACTGCCCGAACACGCTCCTGCTCGGCATCGGCCAGGGCAGCCTGGGTATTGAGGAGTTCGAGGATATCGGCCGCATGCCGTTCATACCGGCGCAGGGATGACTGGAGGCTCAGTGTCGCCGATGCCATGAGTCGTTCAGTAGCCTTGAGGGTACCTAACGAAGTCAGCGCGTCCGCATGCGCTTTTACCACCTCGGTCAGAATCTGATTCGTGGTCTCCAGCAACCTTGCCTGGCTCTGTTCGACCTGGGCTTGTGCCCCCCGGATCTTGTAGGTCCTGCCAAAACCATCGAATATCGGCACGTTGAGCGTGACACCGACCGCGGCCACCGATTGGCTGACAGAAGACAAGCCCTGATTGGGGTAACCGTTCCTGGAGATATATGCCGTCGCATCAAGCGACGGCAGCCCTTCTGAACGCGCGGCGGCAATCCTGGCTTTATCAGCAGCCAGTCTTGCCCGGACCTGCCTGATGGCCGGGTGTTCTTTTTCCGCTTCGCGGAGCCAATCGTTCAGCGCCTTCACCTCATCCGGGTGATACGGCTCGGGCATCTGTGGAAGACGCAGGAAGGTACCAGGTGTCAATCCCATCGCCTGCACCAGGAGGCTCAAGGATTTGTCGAGGTCTCCCCTTGCCCGAGCCTCGTTGAGTCTCGCTTTGGCAAGCGCGGTAGATGCCTGCAACGTATCGGACAACGGCGCTGCACCGCGATCCTCACGTCGCCTGGTAGCCTCGAGAATTTTCTCGGCTATATCAGCCATTTTTTTCCTGGCCAGGAACAGCGATTGCGCCGTCATCGAGTCGAAATATGCCTGGATAACATCTCTCATCGTCTTCTGAAGCGCGGCGTCATGCGCTGCAATGGCTGCCGTGAGCAGTTGTAACGCTGCATTATTGTTCGCGCCTCGTCCGCCAAAATCGACCAGCCGCCAGGTCAGAGTACCATAGACCTGATTGCCGGTCTGAAAGGCATCCGAAGAGCCAAAGATCGAGGAATTGTGGTTCCAGTTCGCCAGTCGGCTCACTGAGCCTCTGATGGTCGGCAAATACGTGGACCGCGCTTCCCCCTTTGCCGCCGCCTGAATCTTGATGTCAGCCCAAGCTGACCGAATCAGCGGATTATTGCACAACGCGACATCAATGGCGTTGCCGAGTTCAAGCGGTTGAGAGAGATCTTCACAGGATAAAGAGGTTATGATACTCCCGTCGGGAAGCATGGGCCCTGTATGCAACCGATCGGGTTGCACATTGAGCGGATCCTGCAACATATCGGGTAGGCTCAAAGCCGTGGCTGGCAACGCAAGTCCATACATGCACATTGCCAGAAAGCCACCGACGAACTTAGCGTTGATTAAAACTCTCGTGTGCATGCTGGATCAGGGGAGAGAGGAAATATTCGATAATACGGCGGCTGCCTGTCTTGATCTCGATCGAGACGCTCATACCGGGGCTCAGTGCAACTTGACGACCATCGATGGTCATAACAGACCGATCGAGAAACACCTTGACGGCGTACACCGGCACTTTGGGCGTATCTTTTTTAGACGCATCCTCATGAACCTGGGAAAAGGCCTGAATGCCTGTCTGGGTATTCAGATCGATGGCATCATGGGAGACATGAGAAACGCGACCGGACACCGTACCATATTTGGTGTAATCGAAAGTTTCAATCTTCAACTGAGCGCGCTGACCTTCAGAAACAAACCCGACATCCTTGTTTTCGATAAAAGCCTCAACTTCGACCTGATGCTGACGGGGCACGATCACCATCAAGGGTTGGGCCGACTGTACCACCCCACCTACCGTATGCACCGTGAGTTGCTGGACGGTACCGGCCACCGGCGCCGTCAGTCGCAACAAGTCACTGTGAGCGGCGGCACGTTCAACATCCTGTCCGGATGACTGGGCTTGTCTTAACCCTTCATTCAACGCATCCTGAGCATTTTTTCGCGTCTCGGCGACATGCGCTCTGCGCCCGCTCGTCACATCGGCAAGCTTGCCTTCCATTTCAGCCCGCTCCTGCTCCTTTTCCAGCCAGGCATGGACCGAGACATCATGGTCACGGGCAAGAATCCTGTAATCGTTCGCCCGTTGCGTAATGAGCGGCAACTGGCGCTTATATGTTGCGATCTCGCCATCCAGACGTATCAGCTTCGCGGTAAAATCCTCCCACTGGCTCTCGAGATGATGCTGAGCATCAGCAACACGCTCTGCCGACACACGATCCACACCGGTCATCACCTGGAGTATGTTGGCATCAATCGATGCCAGCATAGCCCTGGAACGCGCCACCTGCAGCAACGCAGTATCACGATCGCCGATAGCCTTGTCCCGTTCCCGGTCGCTCATGCGGGTATCGAGTTCGATCAGAAGATCACCAGCCTTCACCGCCTGCCCCTCCTCGACAAAAAGGCCATTCACGCGGGCCGTCTCTACCGATGCGACGGTTTTACTTCGCTGAGACGGGATGATCTTACCCGTCGCATTCACGATGATATCCATCCGCCCGAATGCCGACCACAATAACAAAGCCAACACCAGCCCCATCAGGATACGAGCCACCAAGCGTCCGGCCGGTGATACGGGCGCCGACTGTAAAGCAAGAGCTGACGGCAAAAATTCCGATTCGTACGGTTTCAGATCCGGAGGAGTTACCTCAAGCCGTCTCGCCCAGAAATGGGTAACGTGTTGTCTATAGCGATCAATCAGTTCTCGCAAAGCCAAGAAGCGCAACCTCAAATTCCGGGCCCGTCGGCAAAAAAAACCGTCATCTGGGAAGTGGTTTCCAAACCGGCTCATGCTATATCCCCTCCGTCATCTGCATTCCCTGCTGAATGCTGTAAAGATGGGTATAGATTCCATTCAATACATGCAGCAGTTCCTCATGCGTACCCTCCTCGACGACCTGACCCCGCTCCATCACGATAATACGGTGTGCATCACGCACAGCCGACAGCCGGTGGGCAATGATCAACACCGTCCTCCCCCTGCAGATCTGCCGCATGTTGTCCTGGATGATCTTTTCGGATTCGTAATCAAGCGCGCTGGTCGCCTCGTCGAAAATCAGCACCCGCGGGTTCGTGATCAGGGCCCGGGCAATAGCGATCCGCTGCCGCTGCCCACCCGACAAACCGGTACCGTGCTCACCGACGACTGTGTCATACCCTTCGGGCAGTTCGCAGATGAACTCATGCGCCCCCGCAAGTTTGGCGGCATCGATTACCGCTTCCAACGGCAAGGCCGGATTCGACAGGGCAACATTCTCCCGGATCGACCGGTTGAAAAGCGTGTTCTCCTGCAATACCACGCCGATCTGCTGACGCAGCGACACGACATCCACCACGGCAAGATCGTGACCATCGACAAGGATTCGTCCACGGTCAGGGACATAGAGCCGCTGCACCAGCTTGGTGAGCGTGCTTTTCCCCGACCCGGACCGGCCAACAATGCCGATGACTTCACCGGGTGCTATCTTCAGATTGACCTGCCGGATCACATCAGATGCATCCGTACGGTAACGGAACGACACCTGGTCGAATTCAATCGCACCGGCGATTTTCGGCAGCCGGGTTCGCTGAGTGGCCACCTCGGTAGGGGCATTGAGGATATCGCCCAGGCGACTCATGGAGATGCCGACCTGCTGGAAATCGTTCCAGAGCTGTGCCAGACGCAGTATAGGGCTTGAGATCTGCCCGGCGAGCATGTTGAAGGCAATAAGCGCTCCCACCGTCAGAACATTGTCCAGCACCAGACCGGCCCCGATCCAGAGAATGGCGACAGTAACCAGCTTGCTCACCAGCGTAACCCCTCCTCCGGCGATCGTCGCTACATTGGTGACCGACAGTCCGGCCGTGACATAGGCCGCCAGCTGCTGATCCCATTTGTGCGTCCAGCTGGGCTCGACCGCCATCGCCTTGACCGTATCGACACCGCTTATGGTTTCCACCAGAAAGGACTGGTTCTCTGCGGAACGATTGAATTTCTCGTTGAGACGCCCGCGGATCATTGGCGTAAACACAACCGATAACGCGACATAAAATGGTATCGAACTGATCACGATCAGCGTAAGTGCATTGCTGTACCAGAACATCACTGCCAGAAACACAAACGAAAAGGCGATATCTAGCACCACCGTCAAGGCATTACCCGTCAAGAATGAGCGGATATTCTCCAGTTCGCGGATCCGGGCAACCGAATCGCCGACCCTGCGACTCTGAAAGTACGCGAGCGGCAGGCCGAGCAGATGACGGAAAATGCGGGCGCCCAGTTCCACATCGATCTTGCTGCTCGTGTGAGCAAAAACCCAGGTGCGTATCCCGGTCAACACCGCCTCGAACAAGGTCGCGGTGACAAGCCCGATTGCAATGACATTGAGGGTTTTCATGGCATGGTTCACCAGCACCTTATCCATCACCACCTGGAAAAAAAGCGGCGTCACCAGTCCGATCAACTGCAGAAAAAGCGAGACAAGAAGTATTTCACCGAGTAACCGCCGGTACTTGATGATAACCGGAATGAACCAGGTGAAGTCGAAGCGCGCGAGCGGTCCGCTGAAGGTCGCCTTGCTCATGAAAAACATCAACTCGCCGGTACTCTGAGCGACAAAATCCTCCACGGACATCATTTCAGGTGGCTTGCCGGCCTGCTGCACGAGAAGACGCGGAGAGCCAGCCTCAGCACCGTCGTCCAACCTCCGCTCATACCTTGCCACGACAAAGTACCGGCCATCCATCCGCCTGGCAATGGCCGGCAGGGGCGCCTTGTCCAGACGCTCCGGATCCTGCCGGACCAGCCTTGCCGTCATGCCGAGATCTTTCGCCGCGAGAAGGAGGGCCGTATCGCCGAATACCGGATCTCCCGTCGCTTCATCACGCCCCATCTCCGCCGACAGGCGATGTTTGAGGGTCATCTCATCCACCACGACCTGATGAAACGCCCCGATAACCTGCAGACAGAAAAATCCGGTGTCCATCACGGTCGACAAAATTTCATGACAGCTCCCGCCCGGATTAATTCCAACTGGCTGCCAGTACCGGGGCAAGTTGGGCTTGTACCGGTGCTGAGAGCACGGTCTGTCCAGCTGCCGGGGCGTTCATGCTCGACATCGCCTGCACCAGCGCATTGACATTGGCATCGTTCAGCACCTTGCCGTCTCCTGACCGAATCTCTTCGATATGATTGACCGAACCAAGGTACCAGTCATGTATGGCGACCATATCCGTGGTGCCGATGATGCCGATATCAAGATCATTACCGGCGCGGCTGAACCAGAGCTGGTCATAGCTGACATCGCCGGCAATTTCGAGAACGTCACGGTTGCCCACTGCAGCATCCGTATCGGTGATAACATCCTGACCATCGCCGCGTGTAAAACGGTAGGTATCTTCACCCGATCCGCCAACAAGGGTGTCGTTGCCAAGACCTCCATCGAGCACATCATTTCCGGACCCACCATTAAGGGTATCGTTATCCGCGCCACCGTAAAAACGTACGGATTTTGTACCCAGGGCTATCAACGTATCACTGCCCGGTGTACCGATTCGAAAATCATCTGCGAAACTATAGCATGTGCCGTCGTCGAACTTGATCGTCTCGACCCGAGTAAACTCATTATCATAGCCCTGCAAGGTGATCTGATCCGAAAGCTGAGATACCGCCAACGCCGTCCCTGGCTGACGCAACCCGACGACCAGACCGCTACCCCACTTCTCAAAATCGAGATCATCAATCCTAATACCCACTCCCAGTTTCAGGGTATCCAATCCTGCATTCTGATATACTTCCATAGTCCGCAGCGGGCGTCCTCCGACCATTCTCGGCCTCAATGGTGGGACAATTTTGATCGTGACAATGTATTCGTCAATGACCGTGTCGACACCATAACCTCGGGCAAAGAAATACTGGTCATCCCCGGCACCACCAAAGAGCTGATCATCGCCCTTACCACCCGAGAGGCGATTGGACAGGGCATTTCCATAAATCGAGTCATTAAAGTCCGAACCGGTGACCCCCTCAATGGAGATCAGTTTGTCAGCAAGGTTAGACTGATAGATTTGACCGACACGATAACGATAGGCAAAACCCGAATCCAAAAAGACCAGGACACCCTCCTGATCGTTGCCATAGGGGCTCACATTGTTCTTATAGGTACCGTAACTGTAGTCGACAATATCATAACCGTCTCCCCCGTCGTAAGTATTCTGCTCCTCGAATAATGAGGCGCGGAAAATATCATCTCCATCGCACCCGGACACAATATCATTGCCGCCGTTATCAATTAGAATGTCGTTATAAGGTGTGCCTGCCAGTACTTCGGCGGCATCGGTCCCTATGATCTGATTGACAAGCGGGACAAGAATCGACTGGCTGTGCATGGTTTCCTGTGTTCCATAACCATCAGTATAGCTCGCCACTGCACGAAGTAACTGCCCGCCGAAACTTTGAGCAAGCATAAGTTCACCAGATGACGCTCCGTCTATATTCACCCAAGTCATTCCGTCGCTGCTCGTCTGCCACTGATAGCTTACGGGGCCTATCCCGTCCAAATCGTTGAACGAGTTCGCGGCAGTGAGTATTTGACCAAACTGAACAGCACCGCTGACAGTAACCGAGCCCGTCGGCACATTGTTGACTTGTGCCACAGGCTTTGTTGCAACTGAACTCAACGACTCCTGCGTGCCGAACCCATCGGTATAGCTTGCCACGGCTCTCACCTGGTTACCAACCTCCGTCTGCGTCAACGTGTAGGTTGCTGACTTCGCTCCGGCGATGTTCGTCCACGTTACCCCGTCGCTGCTCGTCTGCCACTGGTAACCGATCGGACCAAGTCCATCGGCATCCGCAAGCGTGTTGCACGCCGTCAGCACCTGACCCTGCGTCGCCATGCCGCTCACCGTTACCGCGCCCGTCGGTGCGTCGTTCACATTCACAACTGTCAGGGAGAACGTACTTGAGGTCTTTGCACCAGCAGTGTCAGTCGCTGTGATCTTGATGCTTATCGTTCCAACCTCACTGTTCGTCGGGGTACCGGTTAACGCTCGCGTAACAGCGTTGAAGCTCAGCCATAAAGGAAGCACCGATCCATCGGCGAGAGTGGCCGAGTAGGCAAGCGTATCGCCACCATCAATATCGGCAAAGGTGTTTGCCGGAATCGCAAACGACCACTCCTCACCCTGAAGCGCATTCTGCGCAGCGAGAGTATTGACGACGACTGGCGCGTCGTTTACGTCGGCCACAGCTTCGCTGGCAACTGAACTCACCGACTCGTGCGTACCGTACCCATCGGTATAGCTTGCCACTGCACGCACCTGGTGGCCAACCTCCCTTTGCGTCAACGTATAGGCTGCCGACATCGCTCCGGCGATGTTCGTCCACCTTACCCCATCGCTGCTCGACTGCCACTGGTAGCTGATCATACCCAAGCCGTCAGCATCGGCAAGCGTATTGCTTGCAGTCAGCACCTGGCCCTGCATCGATAGACCTGCCACTGTCACTGTACCCATCGGTGCATCGTTGACATTAGTCACGGAATCGGTCATCAGCGTTATCACACCTTCCACATTTCCTCGCCCATCGATATAACTGACATGGGCACGCAACCGTTGATTCACATCTGATTGACCCAAGGTATATGACAATCCCGTCGCTCCGTCAAGGTCATTCCACGTCTCGCCATCACTGCTCTTCTGCCACTGGTAATGCATCACCCCCAGGCCATCCGGGTCGGACAGGGTATTGGACAACGTGAGCGTCTGGCCCTGCACTGTCTGCCCACCGATAAGCACCCAACCGCTCAGACTTGCATTGAAACCGCTCCCGTCAGCAAGGGCATACCAGACCATGCCATCGGCAAACCGGACCTGGTCAATCGCATTGTTCCCGTCACCGGACATGCCGTCAATCCTCACGCTATCATGACCGGACACGATCAGGCTCAGGCTGGTCCCATTTCGAATCACCGACACATCGCTTACCTGGATGCCTTGACCAAATAACAGAATATCGGTCCCTTGGCTATCCTTAATCACCTCATGACCATCCCCCAGGTTGAACTGGTAGGTGTCATCGCCCGTGCCTCCATCCAGCGTATCGTCGCCGATACCGCCAGTCAGAGTGTCGTTGCCGCCCGCGCCCTGCAGGATGTCGTTGCCAGTAAGACCCATAAGCACGTTGTCTCCCCGGTTGCCGACCAGCGTATTGTCCAGGTCATTGCCGGTGCCATAAATATTCTCCTGCCAGAACTTGATTGGCGCAACGGTATAAATTGAGTAGCCACCCGTAACATTCGCAGCTTTTTGGAATGTCGCGATATCGACATACCTGGTCATGTCACTGACCATGCCGCGTCCGGAGTCGGCAATATAGAAACCCATCAGGTGGCCATCACTCTCACAGTACATTGCCCCTGTCAGAGTTACAGCATGGTTGGCACCACCATTGCCGTTATAGGACGCATCACCCCACAACTGACCGGCATTCACTGAAATGATCACACCGCGTCCGCTCCGGACCAGGTTTGCTATGCCCGTTTCGTTGTAGCCCATCACAACATCGTTGCGAACGCCATAACTATCGAGAATCGACCTTTGCTGGTTGACGTTCGATCCGCCCAACTGCCAGGCAGGAAGGCTGGGATTGTTCACCGCCCAGTTGTTCTGGATCGCCAGGTTGACTACCTGACTTTCGCTCGTCGGCCGCCCAGTCTGGGTGATAAGATTGGCAATCGAGGTAAGCGCGCAGGTGCCCAGGTAATTCTGGACCGCATCCCCCTGCATGTAATCGAGTTCGTTTCGCTTCGGGTAGCCGTATACCAGCACCTGCTGACCGTCGACCAGACCGCTTTCCGGCTTCGAAAAATCGAGGAGCACCAGATTCTCGACATTGCTTCCAAGCGTATAACTGATGCTGCTCTGCACTGTGTCCGTGCCTTCAGCGGCAAGTTCCGTCACCACATCCCCGACATTGTCCACGTAATAGATATCATTGCCCTTTCCGCCGATCATGATATCGGCACCGGTGACGCCGTCGAGAATATTGTCCGAGCTGTTTCCTACGATCAGATTGTCGAGCGCGTTGCCCGTCCCGTTGATGCTTGCACCCTCGAGCAGCCGAAGCTCTTCGATATTGGCATTCAGAAGGTAGTTCGTGTTGATCATCACCGTGTCATACCCTTCTCCGACGCCTTCGTAGATGGAGTCGTTGACGCTGTTGACGATATAGGTGTCGTTACCCGTGCCACCCACCATGGTGTCGGCGCCTTCACCGCCATCCAGATAATCGTCCCCGACACCGCCGATGAGCGTATCATGACCGGCACCGCCATAGAGATAGTCATTGTCCGTTTCTCCGGGGTTCAGGGTCTGCTGGGCCTCATTGCTTGCCGTGAAACCGACAAGCACATCGTCACCGTCGCCGCCATACAGAATGTCATCCCCTGCCTCTCCGAACAGATTGTCGTCGCCGGCATCGCCATAGAGCTGGTCGTTGCCGGCTCCGCCCTGCAGTTCGTCGCGATCATCGCCGCCATACAACAGGTCATTACCCAGACCGCCGATGAGAATGTCGCTCCCGGAACCGCCATACAGGGTGTCATCGTCAGTTTCACCAGCACTCAGGGTCTGCTTTGATTCGTTGCTGCCGGTAAAGCCCATAAGGAGATCGTTGCCGTCTCCGCCCCACAGCGTGTCGTTGCCGACCTGCCCGAACAGTTTGTCGTCTCCCGTGCCTCCCACGAGCTGGTCGTTACCCTCATTGCCCTGCAGTTCATCGTTGCCGTCGCCGCCGAACAGGGTATCGTTGCCTTCCCCGCCAAGCAGGATATCATTGCCTGTACCACCATCGAGGCTGTCGTTGCCCAAACCACCATAGATATTGTCGTTGCCGCCTTCGCCATAGAGCACGTCGTCGTCGGTTTCTCCGACATTGAGTGTCTGTTTCGTTTCATTACTGGCCGTGAACCCGACCATGATGTCGTTCCCGTCTCCGCCCCAGAGCGTGTCATTACCGACCTGCCCGAACAGCTTATCGTCTCCCGCTCCACCCACAAGCTGATCGTTGCCTTCGTTTCCCTGCAGTTCATCGGCTCCATCGCCCCCGAAGAGCTTGTCGTCTCCCTGGCCTCCGAAAAGCAGATCGTTTTCGGTGCCGCCATCCAGATAGTCATTGCCCAGACCACCATTGAGGATATCAGCACCAGCGCCACCATAGAGGCAATCGTCGTCAGCTTCTCCTGCATAAAGTGTTTGTTGGGAATCGTTCAACGCTGTGAAGCCGACGAGCAAATCATTGCCATCCCCTCCCCAGAGAATATCGTTGCCGACCTGGCCAAACAGGTGGTCGTCACCTGTACCTCCGACGAGCTGGTCGTTGCCTTCGTTGCCCTGCAGTTCGTCAGCTCCAGCGCTGCCAAAAAGTATATCGTTGCCCTGACCTCCCAAAAGAGCATCGTTTTCGGAACCACCATCCATGTAGTCGTTACCCAAACCTCCATAAAGGCTGTCGTCACCCGCACCTCCGTAAAGATAATCGTCGTCAGTTTCGCCCTCATTCAGCGTCTGCTGGGCATCGTTCGTCGGTGTAAACCCGTAGAGCAGGTCGTTGCCATCCCCGCCATTGAGAATATCGTTTCCGACGTACCCGAACAGCCGGTCATCCCCTGTGCCACCATCCAGATAATCGTTACCCTCCTGCCCAAGAAGCGTATCGGCCCCCTCCTCGCCATAGAGCTTGTCATCGCCGGCAAAGCCGTAAAGGGTATCGTTGCCCGTACCGCCCCAGATACTGTCATTACCCCCGGAGCCCCCGACTTGGTCATCGCCACCGCCACCAAGAAAGTTGGTAAGCGGAGTCGGGAACCACTGCGCATAGGCGCTGTAGTAACTGGCATTGAAGTTATCGTTGTCATCCGTGCCGATCAAAGTGTTTCTTGTACTGTCATTGATTTTAACCTGACTTGGCGACCAATCAATCCAGTCAGTGGGGTAAGCGATCCAGTACCGATTATCCGTGTCACGAAGCGTACGGTAGTTGCTAGAGGGGACCGCCTGCGTCAAATCGACCTGCCCAGGTTGAGCCAAATTGATAACTGTTGTCTGGCTCAGATTGATGATCGTAGGTTTTTCCTGACTCATCATCGTCGGGGCAGCTGGCTCGTTGCCTGCCATTAGCGCATTGCCACGAGTGAGCCTGCTCCAGTCCACCGACCAGATCGCGCTCGTCACGGCGTTGAGCTCCCCAGCATCAAGACGGCCGTTCTCGTTCAGATCCGTTAGCAACCTCAAACCTAACGCCTCTGACACACCGAGCACACCATCGTGATCCGTGTCGAGCGCCTGAATGTTTGCCAGACTCACTCTGCGCCCCATCCCATCCACCAGCACACCTGTCTGGTCGGCTATCGACAACGCTTGATCATAAGTTTCGCTCTGGCTGTCATAAAACGCTCCGATCGGGTCGAGCGAGAGGTTCTGCCACGTGTTCCAGTTTGGCGTTAGATTTTCGATCGTCAGCAGCGAATTCGAGGTATAATTCTCCAAACTCTGATATGCCTGATTATCAAGCAGCCCCTGCTTGTACAACCCGTACTCTAATGACAGCACATCAGCAGAATTACTCAGATCAGAGCTTTGACCTGTCTCGTTGCTGTAAAATGCATAGCTCTTACTGCCATTGACGTTACCGTTTTCAAACAGGATGTTGCCATTACCCAGATCGACTATCTTGTCGGTCTGGGTACTTCCATCATAATTCAGAAACACAACCGTCGTCGTGTTACCTGCAGTGGTGACCTCGGCACGCCCTGCAACCGTATACGGCTCACCATTCGACAAGGTTATGACATTCGTGGCACTATCATCGATAAACCGTACCGTTGCACCCTTTTCAGCGATTACCGTATTACCCGTCCCCGTAAAGGTGGCCGTAGCGCCTGCAGCCACATTGAAATGCTCATTGATATCCATAATCTCGCCCACATGCCCCGATACCGTCCATGTATCGCTCGCACGGTCATAGGCCATCTGCCCATGACCTCCCAAACCGTCGTCGACCGTGACCTGCATGTTGCCATCAGGTGAGCAACTGAGCCACTCGATTCTGTCAGGTGCATCCGTGTTGTGATAGGCAATTCGTTGGCTTCCATCCAAGTTGTGCGTCACCGTGGCCATGCCACCGATCACATATCTCTTTCCATTGGCAAGTGTTAGCTCATTGGAAGCACTGTCGTCCAGGAACGTTATTGTTGCACCTCGGTCTATCGAGATCATATTACCAGTGCCTCTAAACGATACATTTGCGTTTGAATTGACTCTGATCATTGAGTTTGAAAATGGAACATTATCAATCACCCCGGCTAGTTGCACAGTAATCGATCCATCTGCCTCCGTTATCCTCATTGAGCTTGTCAATGAAGTTTTTTCAGAATCCGCATACGTTTGCCATGTTAACCCGTCAACTCCCGCAGCATCTCCTTGCTGATGAGACATCACGACGGTCACATTGCCCGTATCGGCATCTCGAGATTCATAGACCTGGGATTTGCCCGTGCCGTCAGGACTATCGACATCACCCAACAATTGCCACGACCGACTATAAATCTGGCTCTCGATCCACGATGTCGACGAGGGTGTATTATCCGTTCGATACAGCGATGTATTGCTGTATGCTGTCGAATAACTCTGCAGATAGTGGTAATCGATATTTTTCGGACCACTCACCCCAAAAGTCATTTCCTGACCGAAGTGCTGGGCGTTATTTCGATCAGGAACAAAGGTCCCGACAGGGTCCTGCTGATTGATGTAATTGAAGAAATTTGCCGGATCTGAGCTTTTATAAAGATTCGTACCGAAAGAGTAGTTCGGATCAACGATACCGGGCGCCCCCCAGGTGATGCCCCCAGTAAGGGTTGGAGTGGTCCACCCAATATATTCAGCAATGGCCCCGCCAAACGAGTGTCCCGTGACGTAAATACTCACCCCCGGGTTATGGTCTCGAATATCTTGATAGAAGTTGAGGCCCGCATTAAATGCATCAGGTGTTCCTCCGCCGGCAATCATAAAGTCAGCACCCAATTGCTTGAGGTACATGGTAGGATCGCTCAGGTTCGTCCCCTCATACGCAATGACAATAGCACCAGTTGCAAGATTTTGATACGCAACCGCCTGAACGCCTGTACGAGCGTCCTTGACAAAGGCGATTTGCTTATACCCCGGGAGAGAGGCAAACGTCTCATGAATGGAATAGGCATTGTTGCTGGCGTTGATCGAATCCTTGGCAGTCAACATGGTGTGCTCCCGATTAATGGTTATTGACTTTTAAAACATGGATATGATTACCATTGCTGTATGCAACCAGCCCGCCACCTGATACAGCAAGCCGGGTATTGATGGCCATCCAGTATCCCTTGCTCTTGAACAGCAGCCGAGGGTGGCTCGGGTCCTGCAGCGAATACACTCGTACTGAACCCAGCTGATTAATCATGGCTAGCCAGTCATCATGCCATGCCATGGTCTTAATGGGGTCGACCAGCACCATAGCCCCATCATGGTAGACATCGCCCTCCATATCCGTGACCTTGGCACCGATCCGTGCATTCCAGATCGTGGCGGCTATCGTGTTGCCGGTTTTGGTGTTAAACAATCTATCCTTTCCCGTCACGACCCATTGCCCGTCAGGGCTGAGCGCTATGCTACACACTCGGTAGATATCTCTCGGACGATACACAACCCATCCATCCGCATCAGTATGATCCAGCTCAAAATCAGGCTCCCAGCGATAGGCCCAGAACGAGTTCAGGGTCTTGCCGGTCATGGTGTCGAGGATATAGACCCGGCCTCCCCCCGCCAGGGTTTTATTTTGTCTGGTTCTTTGTTCAGAACTCGTACCGACCGCCAGGTACCGACCATCGGCTGATAATGATAACGCACGGATTCCCTCTGTTTTTGAAGCTTTCGACGCCGACAGATCAACGCCCCAGTCAATCGGAATCGATCGTGCAAACACGGCTTTGCCTGTTCTGAGATCAAGCACTGCAATGGTATTCTCAAGAACACGGCTAACGCCTGCGACAAAGCGTTGATCACCGGACACGGTAAAAAGCTGCATCCGTGATCGATCCCGCATATCTGGCAGGCGGATCGGCGTTGACGGCAGGCTTCGGAGATACTTCCCGGTTCGAATGTCCCACTCCATGAGATTGAAGTACTTCGACTGATCGTCATAGTTCGGATCGAACGACGCGCGCATCATTGTCGAAGTGAGCACGGTATAGTCCGATGAAAAATCTAATCCGTACTCGACAATTGCTCCTCCCTCCCTGCGAACAAATTCATTGACCTTCACCCAGGTTTCGGTATCCCAGATCGTGAGCGTCGACCCCCAATAGCTAAGCGCCGCAAGGTATTTGCCGTTCGGACTCCAAGCCAAACCATCGACATCGCGCGTAATGGACAGATGAGCAATTTCTTTTACCTCAACCTGATCAGGAACTTGCGTACCGCTTACATTTTGTGCTGCATTCCCCACAAGCGATGCCGCATCAATGACTGCCGACGGCAACAACGCTCCGATTAAAACAATCAGACCAATGCCGATTGTCTGCGTGCCACACCATCTGCCTCGACACACTTGCTTTTGTAGCCAACCCTTTAAATCAATTGCGAATGACATAATTCTCTCGTTTGAACTCTTCTGCACTCAAGATGAATTCATCCCTTCGATGCATCTATAAACCTAGGAGTGCGGACATACCTGTATGCTTCATGCCAGCAAAAAATGCCATTCTCAGCCATTTGGCCAATGACCGGTAAAAAATTGGCAGGTGAGTGTTTCACAACATGAAGGGAAATCTCATGACACGAGCAACAACGCACTCCGAATGAGAGGAGACCATGGTAATGATCGGCGCTTGAACACCGAAGGTGGGAAGTACTGGCCATATCCGTGGACTGAGTGGGGGTTCAGGGGGGATTCCCGGATAATATCTTTATGATTTTTTACACAAAAATATGATATTACTCAAGAAAACATAAGCACATAAACAACATATATAACATTTCATAAACCGCATATACATCAGATCAATACATTTAATTATTTACATTTAACAATCCATCTCAAAGACATCAACCTGCCTCTCAACCATCGTTCCTGAAAATTATTTTCACACTCAGCGCCATCCTCACCGTACAGCTTGTCGTCTCCAGCATAACCAAGAAGCGTTTCGTTGCCGATTCCGCCCCAGTTGGTATCGGTTCCCGCGGACCCGCCCACCAGATCATCTCCGCCTACGCCCATGAATTGCGTCAGCGGTGTCGGGAAATATGCCGCATCAGCACTGTAGTAACTTGCATCGAACGAATCCATCCCATCCGTGCCGATCAGGATGTTCCTGTTACTATTGTTGATCTTGACCCAATTCGACGGCCAGTCGATCCAGGTATTAGCATCTATCCAGTACCGATTATCCGTGTCACGAAGCGTACGGTAGTTGCTAGAGGGGACCGCCTGCGTCAAATCGACCTGCCCAGGTTGAGCCAAATTGATAACTGTTGTCTGGCTCAGATTGATGATCGTAGGTTTTTCCTGACTTATCATCGTCGGGGCAGCTGGCTCGTTGCCTGCCGTTACCGCATTGCCACGAGTGAGCCTGCTCCAGTCCACCGACCAGATCGCGCTAGTCACGGCGTTGAGCTCCCCAGCATCGAGATGCCCGTTCTCGTTCAGATCCGTTAGCAACCTCAAACCAGATGCCTCTGACACGCTGAGCACTCCATCGTGGTTCGTGTCGAGCACCTGAATGTTTGCCAGACTCATCCTGCGCCCCATCCCATCCACCAGCACACCTGTCTTGTCGGCTATCGAAAATGCTTGATCATACGTTGTGCTCTGGCTGTCATAAAACGCCCCGATCGGATCAAGCGAGAGATTCTGCAACGAGGTGTAATTTGGTGTTGTGTTTTGGTTCGACACCACCCAATTTGAAACTGGTTGTGTAAAATACATGTAGTTATCATAACTCATCAAACCGCTAGAGTATGCCTGCCACAGAGAATATTCCGTATTTGAGACCTTGTCTGAACTTACGCGCTCTGCTTCAACAACAACCTCAGGCGCAATCCAACCTAATTCAGGATCCCAATATGTCGTATTCGACCCCCCATAACTTGAGGCACTGGTTTGGTCTGCACCTATACTTCGTTTGTATTCGTAAGAGTTCAGTGCATCATCGACTCGACCGGAATTGAACTGAGGCAACAACCCTCCCTGATAGCCTCCAGGATTTATTCCATTTCCCGGATTAAGTCCGCCAACCTCCATTGCCATCCATGTGTAATCAACGCAACTATTAAATAAGCCATTGTAATACATTTGAAAGGTATGATACTGTCCATCACAACCCCTTTGACTGAAACCCAACTATTCGAAGACGCGTTGGCCGTAGCTTCTCCAAATGCTTTCATGGCATCATATCGATCTTGCGAGATCCATACCTGCCGCGAATATGAACGATCACTGTAATACGAACTATCAATCCTATTCACCTCTCCCGGCCCCCATGCTTCCGGGCCTCCTTTTGGGCCGAAGCCATAACTAAATGTTGCACCATGGTCATCGGTCAGCTGATACCACATATGTCCTGATACTGAGTAAGAGCCATCTGGCTTCTGTGAAAACAAGCCTACTTCATTGATTGTAAGATATGGCATAATGCTCTTCTTTAGATTTTTACATTAATCTTCTTTATAAAAAAATGTACTGCCCGAATTAGAACAAGAAGGCACAAAGGAAGCATACATATCCAAACCAACACAAACAAGTAGCTTAGCAAGCCGTTAACTATAGGATGGTACGCCACACTCATCAACACTATAATTGATGGCCACAAAGACGATATTATAACACACGCAAATACTGACAAAAAAGAATTGCGAAATGATTTAGTAACAAATGCAGCAGGCAAAAGAGAAATAACAACCATATAATAGGGCAATAAATATGGATAAGGTATAATACGACTCCATACCGGCACTCGAAGTTCTTTGGCAAAACGAAACATCTCCCACCATACACTCATTACAACTGAAAGCATAACTAGGCTTACCCAAAACGCTACTTTATCTCTACTCGACCGAAGCCATTCACGATTACCTATACTGGATAACATTTGTTTCATATTTTCAACAACTATTATTATCTTTCCTTTTATGCTGCCAGCGAACAGTATGATATAAATTCATGTGATTTATCCGTTCCGCCCAAGATACTGTCATTACCCCCGGAGCCCCCGACTTGGTCATCGCCTCCGCCGCCCAGGAAGTTCGTCAGCGGCGTCGGGAACAAATACGCTTGGGAACTATAGTAACTGGCATCAAAGCTGTCGTTGCCGTCCGTGCCGATCAGGGTGTTCCGTGTACCGTTATTGATCTTGATCTGACCCGGTGACCAGGTAATGTAGTAGTAGCCGTACAGGTAAAGGTTGTCGGTGTCGCGCAGCATCCGGTAGTTGCTCGATGGCACTGCCTGCACCAGATTGACCTGCCCCGACTGAGACAGATTGATAACCGCAGGCTGTGCCAGGTTCACGGCCGAAGGCAGCGCCGCACTCACCATCGTCGGAGCCACCGCCTCATAACCTGCCATCTGCGCATTGCCCCTCGTCAGCCTGCTCCAGTCCACCGACCAGATCGCGCTCGTGATCGTATTCAGCTCTCCGGCATCGAGATGCCCGTTCTCGTTCAGATCCGTCAGCAGCCTCAGACCCGAAGCCTCCGCTGCACTGAGCATTCCGTCATTGTTGGTGTCGAGGACCTGAATGGCGGCCAAGTTTACCCGATGCCCCAGACCATCCACCAGCACCCCCGTCTTGTCAGCTATCGACAATGCCTGGTCATAAGCCGAACTCTGACTGTCGTAGAATGCACCGATCGGATCCAAGCTCAAAATCTCTCCTGTAAACGGACTAACGAAATGACTTGAGTTCATATCCGACTTTAATAGTTCAGATACTGGAGTTGTTAACAACCAATGTGTATCAGAGCTTATTTCACCAGACTCATAAGCACCCCAAAGCGAATACTCTATATTCGCTGTATCAACAATACTGTTTGGTGTGGCCGACTCTCCTCTCCCCTTTGCAATCGCAATAGCATTACGCATTGTCTTGCCATTATAAACAGCAATTAGATTATTGGCATAATTTGGATCTGTTGCATAACCAGCTTGCTGCAAGGCATTTGCTTCTTGCTGAAAATCCCCTAAGACATCAGGAGAAAATATGTTGAAATACCTTGGGTTTGACTGAAGAATAGATACTCGATCCTCAATAGAACCCAGTACCGTTTCGTATACCCGAAAAGGAGCATTAACCAACACGTACTCACCGTTCATATATTCTTTTACAGAAAACCACTTAACCTGTCCGGCCCAAGAAGCGTCTGCATTTATATTGAATAAATTGTTTGTGCCGGGCAACACTTTTTCTCCCCAACCCGTTTCTTGCGCAGCCTGTGCAAGAATTAAATCAACCGACATTCCGGTTTGAGCAGATACTTTTTTTGCTGCATCATATATACTCAAAATAAAATCTATCTTATTACTCATAAACCACCTCCGTTTATTTTTCTATATTCTGAATAAAATATTCTTTATAAAAAACGAAATAACCACCCTCATCGATATTTACGCGTACCCTTACGCTATAACGACCATCTTTTTTCAGGATAGTTACCGATCCTGGAAGAAATACGAATCTAGTATCTTCCGGCATTTTAGCGGCATCATGTTTAAATTGCTCACCCTCAACAACCAACGCGATAACCCTATCATCATTTATAAATTCTTTGTTTTTTTCAGAACACTTACCAATACCTTGCGATACAATAACATGCATGTATAAAATCAACGCAAAAAAAACAATCTGTTGAATAGACCTCGTATATGAGATAATCTCATATTTAACATCATATTACTTCTCCAGAATTGCGATTATGGATTTTCAGTGCTGACATTAATAGACACAGCAAAACATCCGGTGATTGAATGCTTTTTTCGATATAAAGACCGTGTCATTGGCAATTCATTATAGATAATCTCTAATTGATCAAGTAGCGGCAGCGTATCCACTATACAATGAGGCATCCATGGTATATGGCAAAGTAAAGAGAAGAGCAAAGGCTGGGCTTCATCCTCCATCAATGTGTGCCTGCAGACAGGGCACAAGAAATTCGGGAGTCCGGTGAGGGACTTGGTTGAATGAAGAGTCTCAGGCGAAATAACCTGAATATGCGATGCGTTCGACATGTCCGAGAATCTGAATGGGGGTTCAGTGGGGAATGCTCGGTAACTGACGACAGGTAATAACCAACAGGACGTTACGGCAACGTAAATCGGGTAACAGAGTGGAACGGCACTGCATTCTTACGCTTTAACTGCAAAAGCCATCGGGTTTGTTACTGCTCTATAAGGTACGCCGTGAATTGAATGTGGGGGTAAGTGTTTCGGGTCGATGCTGATTCTATCGAACTCCGAAATCACACAACCAATAGTTAATGATAAATATCAACTCCAACAATAATAATTATCATTTTTTGTGCTATTATCATACATGAGTACACGCCACAAGTATATTTCGGCTGCCTTGAGCAGTATTTTGCATATACTTTCACATATACACCTTATGCCGCTACCCGCGACCTGACCGTCTGACTTGCCACGATAATCAAATCTCTCCCTGTCAACGACTCGTTGCCGACATACCCGAACAGCCTATCATCGACTGTGCCGCCATCAAGGTACTCGTTACCATCCTGCTCCAGCAACGTGTCAGCGGGGTCGGGAAGAACGAGAGAGCGGATGTTTTTATGGACTTGATAGACGAAGTAGACTCAATGGACGAGATGGACAACGTGGATGAGACGGATGAAGCAAATGAGGTAAGCAATGAGGGTGTGATGTGTGTTGCTTGGGAGTTATGGGCGCCGGCGGCAAAAACGAATAGGTGAAAAAGCAAAAGGCCGGTCACCTTGGGAGTGCTGGTCTTTTGCTTTGTATGTCGAGTGGCTCAGACGAGCGCATAGCCGTCGAGCGGAAAGCCGAGGCACAGCTCGCAGATATGTGTCTTGCCATGCTTGCAGACATTTGCATTGTTGGTTGCAGAGATGACGCGGACGATGATGACGACGATCTTCTTGCTCACAACGACCTTCATTCCCCTAGGAATGGCAAGGGTACCAACGCGGAACCCGCTTCATCGAAAACCTGTTGTGCTGTCTTCAATGAGGGGATTTACCTTTTATCGGATCACCGGGGAAACGTGTCGATCCACCAGTGTACCGCTATTGACAATTCATGTTCCCCGACTGGAATTATTCCTTACTCACCTTGAAAGTGTAGAGTATTTCTGCTATCTATAGGATGTCATAACTTTCTCTCCTTCGTGATCTCTCCGGCGATCCCTTCGCTTCTCCGGAACCTTTGAAAGCACACTTGCTTTCTGACTCATCACCGTTCTCTTTGATCTGGTTTCCCTGTACATCACGGTTTCTCTAACCACGGAATACGAACGGAATTCAGCCATGCCAGCCACCAGCCTCCCTGCCGGAAACGGCAGGTGCGCGACTGCAAGCAGGCGTCAGGCCAGAGCCCAATCAGGATACCGCCATGAATCCTTTACCTTTCAATCTTTCGGTTCTGAAGTCCAACGACTTCCTCAAGGTCGACCAGTCGGGAAGCGCCCTCGTCACGGAAGCCGGCACGGCCAAACCTGACTGGCGGTTCCTGGCCGGCAGGATCGGGACCATAGGCAAGCACACGCTCGTCAGGACGCTTGTCATCGGCGGCGTTACCGTCGAGTACGCTCCGGGCTGGGTAACCATGAAGAGCGCCGCCGGAGGGCAGTGGGGTGTCAACGCCGGCCGATTCGCAGGGAACTCAAAGCTGGAGGTGAAGGTCAGCCCGAATGGTGACGACGTGACGATCACCCTGAAGGAGGCGCGCTTCCCGGGGTTCGACATCCCGGCCGTCCTCACCGCGCGGATCACGATTGCAGGCGGAAAGGCGAAGCTCTACCTGCAGTTCGACTGCTGCGGATTCGCGGCTGCGGTCGATCTCGCGGACTGGCTCGACGGCAAGGCCATGGCGGTGGCTCCGGTCTTTTTCGACGACGAAATCTGCCGCGTGACCGAGGGGATGCACCTCCGGCTTGCCGGCGCGACATGGGCAGTATTCTTTCCATCATGGATCTTCAGTTTCGGAGGCGGCCAGGCTTTCGTCGACCTCACCACGCAGGGTGATACCATCAGCTCGAAGGTGCTTGCATTGGCACTGCTCGGTCCAGGCATACCGAGCCTCCTGCCCAATCCGGCCAACCGCCGCTCGATGCTCTTCATCCCGGAAAAGGAGGCTTTCGATGTGCCGCTCTGGCCCGAAAAGACAGCCGGATGGCGATTTTTCCACCAGGCGCCGGCGTTCCTCAGGCTTTCAATCGAAGCCGACGAGCAGCTCGACGGCAGCATCAGGCGCGCAGTGACCGCTGTCGGTTCCACGACGACGGGACTCTTTTTCCAGCCGGGAGCGGATCTCCTGAACGACTACATGCTGCCTTTTTCGGTTCCCCTGCAGAAACCGGTCTACCTGGCCGTCTATCGCGGCGACGGCACCCGGCTGGGCGCAACCCTCGTCGCATTGAGGACCGCTGTGCCGCTCACGGCGCACGCGCCCGGATGCAGCCTCGCCCTCGGGCCTGTGCCGCGCAAGCCCGGCTTCATGCTGCTCGACATCCCCCCTGCCGACGGGAACCCAGGGTTGCTCTATCTCGGTCCGATCCCTTCGGGAAACACCCCCCTGCAGCAAGGACTTCCGTTCACCCTCCTGGCCACGGCCCCTCGCCTCGGCGACTTCGTGGTCGACCCCATGCCGCCTCTCGCCGCAAGCACCATGTTCCTCACCATCGCGCCGGTCGGTCGCACGCTCAAGGCCGTGGAGGGAGTCGTCGATGTCTCGGGCGATGCTCCTGAAGCACATGTCGTGCTGCCTGACTGGATCCTCACGCAGGTCGTCCGGCCCCGTGACCTGATGGTGCTGGGGCTCCAGTTCCTGGGACTGCGACCCGAGTTCAGGGGCGCCGGGCCCGGCAAACTCGCAAGAATGACGGACGACGTGCCGCGCATCGTGGTCTATTTCCCGCCGCAGAGCATCGGGGAGCAGGCGTTCATCGAAGACCTGACGACAACCTCGGATTCGGTGCCGCCAGGCGTCATCAACTACCGCAGCGCAGGGCTCTCCCGCCTGGCCTTCGACCTGCCCGACGGAGCGGAGAGCATCCCCTACGCGGCCGATGTGCTGCTCGACTGGAAGGGCACCCTTCTGAAGCCGCGCCTCGACGGCCGCGCCATAACCCCCATGCCCGTCAAACCCGTGAAGCCGGTCGTGAAGCCATACCGTGCCGGATTGAAGAAAGCGCGGCTTGCCGATGGCTGGCTCATCCCGTCGTTCCAGCATACCGGGGCCGTCTTCAATTTCGCGCCGGACCTCGATACGACCGCAATCGAGGCGCCTTACCGCCTGCTGATCTCGCCGGACCAGTACGGGTACTGGGATACGGCCGTCTCGACAGTGATGGCTTCGGGACCACGGGCAGTCCTCTGGCATGCCAGGCTGGCCGGCCCGCCTCCGGCAGCCGATGTGCCTCAGGTCCGGGCCATCTGGTCGATCGACAACTCTGCGGGGGTTTCACCCGATCCGTTCGTGCCTCCGGTCCAGACGGACTTGACCAGGACGGAGTCGCTGAAACCGGATGACAGGGCGTTCATCGTCTCCAACAGCGCCCTCAAATCGGTCGACGCCAACCGCCTGATGCTCACCTCGCTCGGGGCCTGGATGAACCTCGACGGCAACTGGACGCAGCTCGACGAGATGAAGGTGACGCTGGAGCGGTGGCTGCACCGCTCGACCATGGGGCGCGACCAGTTCGTCCAGGTGGTCAAGCGGGGATACCTCTACCCGTTCGGGCACAAGGCGGTGCTCATCGAGATCACCGAAAGGAAATTCGGCCAGAACCCGCCCGGGCGCATGGGCGCATGGCTGCGCAAACGAGCGTTCATCGTCGTCAAGGAGTACGAGCGTGATTACATTTCTGACCAGGCCGGACACGGCGTTTTCGAGCACCAGGGCCGGGAGATCCCGTTCCGGAGCGTCCGGGTGCTGACCAAAGTCACCCCCCTCCTGGACCAGACCTATCCCGGAGCGATACCGATTCCACCTGCCGAAATCGAGGCGGCATTCTGGCCGACCGTCAACCATAAGGATTACCTGTTCTCCCTCAACGCGACCGACAGGGCGGGCAAGGTAGTCGAGTTTTCCGCGCCGCTGGCATTCGTGCGCAACGATATCACATTCACCAGCGGGAACGTCGATCGTGTCATCATCGACCAGGCCGACCCGGGCAAACCCGATGGCAGGCGGAAGTACCAGTTCGGTGGCCAGAGTATCTTTTTCGCCGATACGAAGGGAGGAAAGGATGAGGCGCTCGAAGCCAGCTCCATCGGTTTCGTGGGCTTCTTCAGGCTGAAGAAGAGCGGCGAGTCATGGGCTCGTCCGTTTTATCCGAGGATGACCACTGCGGACGTGGTGGCGCCAGCCATGAGGCAGTTCGCCGGTACCGACAAGGCCAGCAGCATCAGCTATTTCAATGGGTACCTCGACAACGGGTTCGGCGGCACGAACAGCCAGGGCGAAGTCTACGCCAGGTTCACCGACGGCGTCACGATCGACTACGGCGGAGGCAACAGGACCGACAAGGTCGGCGGCATGATCACGCCGAGCATGCTCGCCGGAGGCATCTCTCGCGCCCACGGCATCGTGGGAAGCGGCAACAACGGCAGCATCGATACGGACCTGGCCGAGTTCGGAAAGGGCACCTTCAACCCGCTGGCGTTCTTCAGCGGCGACGCCCCGAAGATACTCGGCGGAATCAGCCTCGCCTCGATCCTCGAGGAGATTACCGGGTTCGCTTCCGGCGGCGACATCAAGATTCCCCAGTGGGTCAGCGACGTCACCGACAAGGGGGAGTTGAAAAGACGTTTCACCTGGAAGAGCGACCAGCTCAAGGCTGATGCGGGATCGTTCGCATCGGGTGCGAGCAGGGGGATAGAAATCACCTGCGAAGTGACGGTCGGCGCCGCTTCGGGCGCCAACGCAACCGTGACCGCCAGTCTGGTCGATTTCACCATCACCCTTGCAAAGGTCATCGAGATTCCCTTCAATGTGTTTTCCATGAGCATGGAAGCGGGCCGCAAGCCCGAGGTGAACGTCGATATCGGGAAGATAAAATTCGTCGGGGCGCTCGCGTTCGTGTCGGTCATCGAGGATTACCTCGGACTCGACCGCTTCGTCGATCCGCCGAGCATCGACATTTCCGCCGAGGGGCTGTCGATCGGTTACGGGATCCAGCTCCCGTCGATCCAGGTAGGCGTCTTCGCCCCTGCAGAACCTCGCGCTGAACGCTTCGGCCACGCTGCCCTTCATCGGCGATCCTTTCAGGGCGCGCTTCGCGCTTTCCGAGCGCCAGAACCCGTTCATGGTCTCCGTCTCCTTATTCACCGGCGGCGGTTTCTTCGCCATCGGCGTCGGCCTCGACGGCGTGGAGATGCTCGAACTCTCGATCGAGTTCGGCGGCAATTTCTCTCTCGACATCGGTGTGGCAAGCGGCGGAGTCCACGTTATGGCAGGCATCTACATCAAGATGTCCGCCAATGCATCGGACCTTACCGGTTATGTGCGTGCCGGCGGATCGCTCTGCGTGCTCGGCCTGATCACGGTGAGCGTGGAGTTCTACCTCGGCCTCACCTACGACTTCAAGCACGACAAGGCATGGGGCGAGGCGAGCATGACCGTCGAGATCGAAATCCTCTTCTTCAGCGCCGACGTGACCCTCACCGTCCGGAGGGAGTTCGCGGGCGCCTCGTCAGACCCGACGCTCGGCGACGCCTTCAATCTCGAAGAGTGGGATACCTACCAAGCAGCCTTTGCCTCATAAGGAGAACCATACCATGCAACAGATCATAACCTGGACCGCCCTTCCCAACGGCATCGGCAAATCTTCCGTCGACGGTACCACCCCGGTGCTCAGGCTCTCTGTCCGGGCGACCCCGCGACTGACACCCGACAGCGGAAGCGCCCCGATCGGCAGCTTCAGCGATTTCGTCGACTGGGCGGGCAAGCCCTGGTCGTTCTCCGTGCTTTTCGGGAATTATCCTCCGGGCGTCACGGCCACGCCGACCGTGACGCACCTGAAACCACCCAAGGAGCTGCTGCGTCCCGACCTCTGGAAGAAGTTTTTCCAGGGAGCGGAGACGGTCGTCGTGAGGAATCGAACCGTAAAGGATCTCTCCAACCCGGTTGTCCGCTCATTCCCGGCCTCGAGGATCCTCGATTTCATCAAGCGCCAGTATAGTGCGGTCGCCATCGCCTCGCCGACGGAACTCCCGGTGCCAGGCAATCTCTACGGCCGGGGAAGCATGGTTGCCACCCAGGAGGGCATCGCGAAGATCGCCGACTTCTCTGCGCTCGACCTGAGCCACTTCGGCGCCAGGGCAAGCTGTGAAAAAACGATCCACTCCCTCATCAAAGGCGGGGTCGTGCCCCGCAACTATCCTGCATCGATCAGCGATTCGGAAGCGACCCGCCTGGACTTCTGGCAGGCCGAGTATTTCCATGCCCCCAAGATCAGGACCAAGGACCCCGACGAGCTCGAAGCGTTTTACCTGAACCGACCGGCGAAGCCGGACCTCGATTTCCACCAGATCATCGCCATGCTCGGCGACTACCCCGATTTGCAGCGGTTGCTCGGGCTGATTTTCGATCTCGAAGTACCGGTTCCTCCCGGACTTGCCGGCGTCGCCGACAAAGTCGTCTGGGTGTGGCCGGAAAACCCGCTCTCCGGCGGTCCGGATTCTAAAGTGGCGCTGGGCACGGGATACGACATCGACCTTGCGGGAGGGGTTTTCTCGGCACACTCCTCGGGCGGCCTGGTCGTCAAGGGACATCTCGACATGTCCGGAAAGGATTTTTCGGTGGCCCAGGTCGATATCGACGGCTCGGCCATCAAGGCGATCAACTTCACCCAGACCCTCGGCGACCTCGGCATCCACAAGCCGCCGGTGCTCGGCACGCCGAAGACCGCCGGACTGCCCGCGCTTCGCTCCGGTGGGATGTCGGTGCTGATGGACGACCGCGCCTCCGGGTTCGTGCAGAAGCTGAAGAACGGAAGCGGCTACGAGAGCCAGCTCTCGACGCTCGACCTCCGTGGCGAGGTCAAATTCAGCCCGGGAATCAGGTTCAGCGCCGAGGACCTCGTCCGGGGATACCGGGTCGACGTGTACGACGAGACGAAAAAACAGTGGTTCTCGCTCTGCATGCGGACCGGCACTTACACCTATGCTCCGGACCCCTCGGTCACCATCTTCGAAAAAGATCACCCCGAAGAGGGAACGGTCACCGTCGCCGGCGTATCGAGCACCGACCCTGCTGCCGGCAGCGACCTCTACCTGCACGAAGCGCTCTTCCACTGGGACGGCTGGAGCATGGTGCTGCCTCACCCCGGGAAGACCATCGAAAAGCCGACGACAGGTGCGGTGGATGCGGTCGGCTACGAACCGACCGATGTGGCCAATGCCCTCGGCCTGACCACCAGTTTCAAGGTGGCCGGGGGTTCCCTGCCCAAGCTGCGGTACGGCAGCAATTACCGGATACGGGCCCGCCTGGTCGACATCGCCGGCAACAGCCGCGACATCAAAGAAGACATTGACGACAGCGGCGCCACCTCGCCAGCCCCTTACCTGCGATTCGAACCGGTTGCTTCGCCGGCCCTGGCGAGCAGTACGGAGCTTCGACCGGGAGAGTCGGTCGACCGGCTGGTCATCCGGAGCTGGGCAGAAAACGAAACGACTCCGACGGACGAGACCACCAGCCGGGTCGTCATCGCGCCGCGGGCGACCGTCCAGCTCGCCGAACTGCACGGCATGATCGACGGCCCTGCACCGGACGGAGCTTCGTCATGGTATACGGAACTGGCGAAGCGCGACAAGGCGCAGCTCCCCGACACCCTCAAGGCCGGCGAAACGATGGACGAAGCGCCCTACCTGCCTGATCCCGCAGCCAGTGGCGCTGCGTTTGTAGGGCTGCCGGGAACCGACGTCCCGCTCGTCTTCCGCGCCGGATTCGATGGCGCCGGGCCCTGGCCCCATTCGGGCACCTTCAGTGTCGAGCTGCAGGAGGGCGATGCCGGGTACGAGTGGCTCGAAACCGAACGGAAGCTGCTCGTCAGGTTGCCGAAGGCCGGTCGGATAACCGTGCTTATGAGCTCATGCCTCCCGGGCGCCGGGATGCTCGACCAGCTGGGCATCTGGCAATGGATCCGGGAATCGGCTCCTGCGGCGTGGCTTGACAAGCTCGCGAAGGTAGCCGTCGAAGGCCGCCACTGGATGATGACGCCCTATCGCGAACTGACCTTCATCCATGCGGTCCAGCATCCGATTTTCGCCCCGTATGTGCATGGGCCTTCGCCGCTGCGGAATGCCGCCGAAACCTTCTTTACCCTGGCGGGAATCCTCCACGTCCACGGCAGGAGCACCGACAAGGTTGACTTCAGGGCATCTTGGAACGACGTGTTGCCGGCTCCGGATTCCGACGAAGGGTTTACCCTCGTGCAACGTTCCGCGGATGCGTGCCGGTTCGAGGTCACCGACCTTGACACAGAATACGCCACCCTGTCGGAGCGGCACGAACTCGGCGACACCAGGCACCGGCGAATCTCCTACCTGGCAACGGCCACATCCAGGTTCCGCGAATACTTCGAGACCGATTCGAGCCCCGCGATGAGCTTCACCACGCCGCAGGCGCTCGAACGCCCGGCCGACTTCGTGCTCGACGTGCCCAGCTCGGCGCGCCCGCTCGCCCCGAAGGTCGAGTATATCATCCCCACGTTCGACTGGGAGGAGGATCGTCGGGTGGATGGCCTTTCCCGCCGCAGGGGAGGCGGATGCCTCAGGGTCTACATGAGCGGAGAGTGGTTCTCGTCAGGCGAAGGGGAACTGCTCGGCGTGCTGGTGGCACACGGCCCGCAGATCGTCACGGCCGATGGATACAACGCCGGCGAGGGCAAGGCGCTCGTTTCCCCTGCCGCGCCGGTGCCCCCTGAAAAGCTCCAGAATTATGTCACCCGATGGGGCATCGATCCGATATGGCTCTCGGGACTGGTGCACCAGACACCGACGTTACACCATTTCCCGGCTGCCGTGGCGCGTTCCACCGACCTTCTCCTCGACGAAAATCCGCCCATCCCGTCCGGTGAACCGCGCTGGGGTGTCGCTGCTGCGGGCCATCCGGTGGCTTACGACGCTGAAAGGAAGCTCTGGTACAGCGACATCGCCATCGACGCGGGCCCCTCCTACTTCCCGTTCGTCCGCCTGGCCCTCGCCCGGTTCCAGCCGTGTTCCGTCGCAGGCATGGAGCTCTCCCGCGTCTTCACGGCCGATTGCGTCCAGACAACGCCCGACAGGCTCCTGTGGACAAGCCCCGATCCAGCCAACCCCTTCGGGGTGAAGGTCTCGCTCTCCGGCCTGGCGCCGCGGGCCTGCTTCAACGTCGTCTGCCCCAACCGCGTCATCGTGCGTATCGAGGTCAGCATGCCGGGTACCGATCCGACTGTCTGGGTGCCCGTCGATGAGCCCTGGGTACCGCTTGCCGAGATGCAGGTCTCCAAAACGGTCACGGTCTGGAGCGGCTACCTCCTGCTGCCGCAGGTGAGAAACGCCCAGCGCTACCGCCTGGTCGTCGAGGAGTATGAGTTCCTGAACGCCGATCCCGGCCGGGGCCTCGACAACAACTCGGCCACCTCGCTCAGGGCGGTGGTCGGAGTGGGCAAAACCGCCGTATGGCCGCGAATGGTCTATTCCGACGTCGTGGAGCTCGATCCCCCGTCCGACTCCTGAACGTGTGAACGAAAAAGGCCGGTCACCTTTCGGGGACCGGCCTTTTTGCTGTACGTATTTCGGATGGCCTCAGATGAGCGGGCCGTAACCGTCCAGCGGGAAGCTCAGGCAGAGCTCGCGGACCTCTGCCCTGACCTGCCTGCAGACATCGGCGACGTTGGCATCGTTGGCGGCGGAGATGACGCGGTCGATGAAGACGGCGACCTGCTCGCTCTCGGCGACCTTCATGCCCCTGGTGGTCATGGCCGGGGTACCGACGCGGATACCGCTGGTCACGAAGGGCGACTTGTCGTCGAACGGCACCATGTTCTTGTTCACCGTGATGCCTGCATCGTGCAGCAGGTTCTCGGCGATCTTGCCGTTGACATCCTTGTTTCGGAGGTCGAGCAGCATGAGGTGGTTCTTCGTGCCGCCGCTGACGATGTGGTAGTCCAGTTCGATGAATTTGGCTGCCATTGCTGCGGCGTTGTCCTTGACCTGCTGGGCGTAGACCTTGAACGAGGGCTGCAACGCTTCGCCGAAGGCGACCGCCTTGCCGGCGATGATGTGCATGAGCGGACCGCCCTGGATGCCGGGCATGACCTCGGCGTCGAGCACCTCGGACATCATCTTCACGCGTGATCCGGTCTTGGTCTTGAGCGTGATGCCCATCGGGTTCTCGAAGTCCTTGCCCATCATGATCATGCCGCCGCGGGGACCGCGAAGGGTCTTGTGCGTGGTGGTGGTCACGAAGTGGCAGTGCTCCATGGGGTTCGGCAGGACGCCTGCGGCCATGAGGCCCGCCGGATGTGCGACGTCGGCCATGAGGAGCGCGCCGACCTTGTCGGCGATCTGCCTGAAGGCCTTCAGGTCGAAGCCCTGGGAGTATGCGCTGGCGCCGGCGATGATCAGTTTCGGACGGACCTGCAGGGCCAGCTCCTCGACCTTGTTCATGTCGATGATGCCCGTTTCGCGGTCAACACCGTAGGAGTGGGCGTCGAACATCTGTCCGGAGAAGTTGACCGAGCTGCCGTGGGTGAGATGGCCTCCGTGTGAGAGGTCGAGGCCCATGATGGTGTCGCCCGGCTTGAGCACGGCGAAGAGCACGGCCATATTGGCGCTGGAGCCCGAATGCGGCTGGACGTTGACATACTCGCAGCCGAAAAGCTTTTTTGCGCGGTCGCGGGCGAGGTTCTCGGCCACGTCGACGTACTCGCAGCCGCCGTAATACCGCTTGCCGGGATAGCCCTCGGCGTACTTGTTGGTCATCACCGAGCCGCAGGCTTCCATGACGGCCCTGCTGGTGAAGTTTTCCGAAGCGATCAGCTCGAGGGTCTCGGTCTGGCGCCTGACTTCGCCGGCAATCGAGTCGAAGACCTCGCGGTCCTGCATTTTCAGAATATCGTGCTTCATCATGGTTCCTTCTCCCGAGGGAGGTTTTACGGTTTTTTAGACTGTTTCAACTGCTCTTCGGCAAGCTGCTCGAACAGGAGGCGATCGTTGCCGGTGACCGATTCGATGATGTGGCCGAGCTTGTCGCGCTTGGTCTGCAGGTACTGGCGGTTCACCTCGTTCGGCGCGATTTCCAGAGGCATGCGCTCGACGATTTCGAGGCCGTAGCCCTCGAGCCCGACCACCTTCTTTGGGTTGTTGGTAAGGAGCCGCATCTTCCTGACTCCGAGGTCCTGCAGGATCTGGGCGCCGATGCCGTAGTCCCGGAGGTCGGCCTTGAAGCCGAGCTTTTCGTTGGCTTCGACGGTGTCGAACCCTTCGTCCTGGAGGTTGTATGCCTTGAGCTTGTTGATGAGGCCGATGCCGCGTCCTTCCTGCATCAGGTAGACGAGCACGCCGCGCCCCTCCTTTTCGATCATGCCGAGGGCCGTGGCGAGCTGGTTGCCGCAGTCGCAGCGCAGCGATCCGAAGGTGTCGCCGGTGGCGCACTGCGAATGCACCCTGACCAGCACCGGCTCGCCGTCGTCGACGTCGCCCTTGACGAACGCCATGTGGTTCTGCTGGTCGATGAACGATTCGTAGGCGATCAGACGGAACTCGCCGTAAGCCGTGGGCAGCTTCGACTCAACTGCACGGTGCACCAGCTTGCTCTGCTGCATGCGGTACGCCACCAGGTCCTTGATGGTTATCAGCTTGAGGCCGAGCTTTTCCTTCAGCTTGAACAGTTCGGGCAACCGCGCCATGCTGCCGTCGTCGTGCAGGATCTCGCAGAGAAGTCCTGCTGGCTGGCATCCGGCGAGCCTGGCAAGGTCGACGGCGGCCTCGGTGTGGCCGACCCTCCTGAGTACGCCTCCGTCCATGGACCTGAGCGGGAAGATGTGCCCGGGACGTGAGAAGTCGTCGGCCGTGCATGACGGGTCCGCGATCATCTTGAGCGTCATGTAGCGGTCATAGGCAGAAATGCCGGTCGTAACCCCTTCGGCGATGGCGTCGATGGATACGGTGAAATTGGTCTCGTGCTGGGAGGTGTTGCGCTGGACCATAGGTTCGAGCTGCAGTTCCCTTGCGCGCTGCATGGTGACGGCTACGCAGAGCAGTCCCCTGGCCTCCTTGGTGATGAAGTTCACCATTTCGGAAGTTGCGTGCTCGGCGGCGGCGATAAAATCGCCCTCGTCCTCGCGGTCCTCGTCGTCCACGACGATAACCAGCTTGCCGTTCCTGATGTCCTCAATGGCTGACTCGATCGTATCGAAACTGTGTTTGTTCATCTCGTGGGTTAGATGCTTGAATGGCGCTTGAAATGGCATTTCCGCTGAGGTCAGCGGGAGCGATGTGTTTCAGGTCCGGAAATTACATGAAATCCATGTAATCTAAAAAAACTTCCGGACTTCGCCGGACCGCGCGCGAAATCCCCGCATCGCCATCCGCTGCATTCATTCTGCGATCCATGCGGCGGAAACTCACCGCCCCCTTTTGGAGCTTTGACTTGGGGCGACATTTTTTTATACTTGACGGATTTTCTGAACGTCGGTTAATTGTTAAATTTCAGTACGGTCGACTTCACAAGTTTTTTACCAATACGACACTGCATGACCACTCCAGTCTCTGATCTTTCAAGGGAAGCACAGCAACTCGCCCTCAAACTGCCGGCAAAAATCCTCAGGAAAGCCAAGGAAAACGGCTTTTCCGACTTCCAGATCGCCACGATCTTCCAGACCCACGAAAATACGGTCAGGGAGCTTCGGAATCATTGCGGGGTCGTCTCGGTGTTCAAGACCGTCGACACCTGCGCTGCAGAGTTCGATGCAAAAACGCCCTACCACTACTCGACCTACGAAGAGGAGAACGAATCGGTCCGCTCCGACAGGCAGAAGGTGATCATCCTGGGTGGCGGCCCAAACCGCATCGGCCAGGGCATCGAGTTCGACTACTGCTGCGTGCAGGCCGTGTTCGCGCTCAGGGAGGCCGGCTACGAGACCATCATGGTCAACTGCAACCCCGAGACGGTCTCGACCGACTACGATATCGCCGACAAGCTCTATTTCGAACCGCTGACCTTCGAAGACACCATCCGCATCATCGAACACGAGCAGCCGCTCGGCGTGATCGTCAGCTTCGGCGGCCAGACCCCGCTGAAACTCTCGACGAGGCTCGACGCAGCCGGGGTGAACATCCTCGGGACATCATCAAAAGGCATCGATCTCGCGGAAGACCGCAAGAAGTTCGGCGCCCTGCTCGAAAAGCTCGACATTCCGCATCCCGACTACGGCACGGCCACCAGCTTCCCCGAAGCCCAGGAGATCACCCGCCGCATCGGCTACCCGGTGCTGGTCAGGCCCAGCTACGTGCTCGGCGGCCGGGCCATGAAGATCATCTACAGCGACGACTCCCTGAAAGAGTACGTGGACCAGGCGCTCTTCATCACAGAGAAGTATCCGCTCCTGATCGACCGTTTCCTCGAGACGGCTGTCGAATTCGACATAGACGCCATCGCCGACAGGAGCGACTGCGTCATCAGCGGCATCATGCAGCACGTCGAGGCTGCCGGCATCCACAGCGGCGACTCGACCTCCATCCTGCCGTACCACAACATCGACAGGTCGGCCATCGTCACCATGAAGGAGTACACCCGCAAGCTCGCAGAGCATATCGGCGTGATCGGCCTCATGAACGTGCAGTACGCCGTGCAGAACAACAATGTCTACGTGATCGAAGTCAACCCCAGGGCAAGCCGCACCGTGCCTTTCGTCGGCAAGGCAACGGCCATACCGGTGGTCAAGATCGCGACACGGGTCATGCTCGGCGAAAAGCTCAGCGACCTGCGCCGCGAGTTCGACCTGAAGGACTGCGATGAACTCGGCCTCAAGCACATGGCCATCAAGGAACCGGTCTTCCCGTTCTCGAAGTTCGTCAAGTCAGGCGTCTACCTCGGACCCGAAATGCGCTCGACCGGCGAGGCCATGAGCCTTGCTGAGTCGTTCCCCGAAGCGTTCGCCAAGGCCTACCAGGCGGCCAACATGCACCTCCCGCGCTCCGGCACGGTCTTCATCAGCGTGAACGAGCAGGACACGAACCAGAAGATCATCAACATCGCCAGCGAGCTGTACCGGATGGACTTCGACCTGGTCGCAACCACCGGTACCCACGCGTTCCTGACCAGTCACGGCATCGACTGCAAGAAGGTCTACAAGGTGGGAGAAGATGGCAGGCCGAACATTTTCGACATCATCAAGCTCGGCAAGGTAGACTTCGTGATCAACACGCCGAGGGGCGAGCGCGCCCTGCATGACGAGGAGGCCATCGGCTCCGCTTCGGTGCAGAGCGGCGTGCCGTTCGTCACGACAATCGAGGCCGCCGAAGCATCCGTCAAGGCGATCGACTGCATCCGCCGCCAGGAGTTCGGGGTCAAGAGCCTGCAGGAGTACGCGACCTATCGCAACGAATGACCATCTCCACGAAGCGCCGGGCATCACCCCAGATGCCCTGGCAGGAGCTCTCCCTCGGACCCGCGACATTCAGCACCGATATCTTCCAGGCATCGATCCAGTCGGCGACCATGCCGGCCTCCCCGGTGCCGTCGAGCACAACCGTCAGGCACGGCCGTCCGTAACGTCTTGCACACTCGAGCGTCAGCTTCGTGCCCCCGGCAGGCTCACCTCCCCGCGTCAGGACAAGGGTGCCGTCCGAATCCCTTACATTCAAGGCAGTCCTTACCGCATAGTTATCTGCAGGCGTCTCGACGAGCCGGTAGCGTGACGGAATCCCTCCGTCTTCCGAGCGTCGACCGTGAGGACACCACCCGCCATGGTCGATCCCTGAGGCGAGCGCTGCGTCGAGGGCACCGCGATCGACCCCGGTCTGCCCCCCCGATATGATCGATTTGAGCATTGCGACCGAATTGGACGGACGGGAAATTACCCGGCCGTTCGTTATCTTGGAACTCGTTTCAACCACTTCATCCGCTCATGGCCATGTCACCAACCGTTGCATCTCTTCTCGACGAATCGATCCAGCTCGAACTGAACCTTGCGAAGCTCTACACGCTCTTCAATGACCGCTTTGCTGAGGACGAGGATTTCTGGTGGCAGCTTTCCATGGAGGAGCGGAGCCACGCGGTACTGCTCCAGCAGGAAAAAAAGCAGCCACAGCCGCTCGCGTTTTTCCCGGAGAACCTGCTCTCCAGGGACATCGAAGCCCTCAAGGCGAACAACGGCGTCATCCTGACGGAGATCGAGCGATTCGCATCAAACCCCGGATCCAGGGAAGATGCGCTGAACCTGGCCCTGAAGATCGAGATGTCGGCCGGAGAATCCCATTTCCAGGAGTTCATGGAGAGCGAGACCGGTTCCCTGACGGCCGAACTTTTCAAGCAGCTCGCCAGCGAAGACCAGAACCACGCCCACAGGATCCGCGACTACATGAAGGAGAACGGCATCAGGATTGCGACGACGCTCTGAGCCCTGTTCATTGCAGGGTCAGGAACTGGTGCTCCCAGGTGCCGTCGGAGCCGATCGAAACCTCGCCGTAGCGCTCCGGACCGTAGCGGAAGCTGCCGCCGTTGATGAAGTTGAGGCCGTCGGCCTGGTAGGCCTGGAACCGGTGGAAATGCCCGTGCATGACCAGCCTGGCCCTGAGAATCTTCATGGCCCCGATGAACTCTTCACGATTCTTGAACTGCATGGTCCAGTCAAACGCCTGGTCAACGAGGGCATCGGTGCCGTAGACCCTGTAGGCATGGTGGCAGAGGCCGATCACGAAGCTGCCGGCAAGCGCATCGACGACGGGACTGGCGACGAGCGCACGCAGGGCGCCAGGCGAGGCGTAACCCCTCGCACCGAGGGGATTGTCGGAACCCGACCACGGGAGCACGGAACTGATGGCCACGAAGGCGAGTTTTATCTCCCCGAAGCGAAGCACCTTGACGAGCGGAAATCCTGCGTCCGCATCGCCGTCATCGGTGATCAACGGCCTGAAAACGGTGCAGAACTTCTGCAGGCGCTCCGTCACCCGGCGTTTCCGGCCGCTGTCGTCCGGATTCAGGGCATGATAAAAACGCAGCTCCTCTTCCAGGTGGATCAGGTCATGGTTTCCGGGAAGCACGGTCGTCCGGCCAAGCTCGAACAGGCCGTGTTTCGAGAGGGCGTCCCTGACGACGAGCCAGTCGTCGGGGCTGGCGGTGTCGATCAGGTCACCGGTCATGACGAGATGGTCGTACCCTTTCCGGACGATTTCATCCAGCATCCGGTCAAGGCGATCGAGCTGCCGGCGGTCGTTTTTTCCGACGATATGCAGGTCGGAAAGATGCGCCACAGTCACTTTCTGGTCAACAGACACTTGCTTAGTGAGGTTTTAATGCTTTAATGCCTTAAATTAGCCTGATTCATGAACCGGGGTAAAGAAAAAACGCGGACGTCACCGCCCCCTCGTAGTTAATTACCGGCGCCCATTTCGGGATTCCCGCCGACCACAAGATACAGCCTTTTCTGAACCTGCGCCATCAAAGGCGCACAGCAACATCTATAAAGCCACAATGTCGAAAAATACCAGCGCCGTAAAAAAAATATCACGCAACCTGTGGTGGTCATGGGACACCGAGGCAAAAGATCTTTTCAAGAACCTTTCGCCGCTCCTGTGGGAACGGGTCAACCATAACCCTGTCGAACTGCTCAGGCACATTTCGACCGACGAGCTCGAAGCCCGCTGCGAATGCGAATTCGGCAGCCGTATCGCCCACGTCAAGCAGCGCTTCGACGACTACATGGCTGACACCAAAACCTGGGCCGCAGAACACGCTCCCGAACTCGTCGCCAATCCCGTAGCCTACTTCAGCGCCGAATTCGGTATCCATGAGAGCCTCCGCATCTACTCCGGCGGCCTCGGCATCCTCTCCGGCGACCACATCAAGTCGGCCAGCGACCTCGGCCTCAACTTCGTCGGCATCACCCTGTTTTACAAAGAGGGCTATTTCCGCCAGTACCTGAACCATGACGGCTGGCAGATCGAGGACTATCCCCTGCAGTATCCGGAGAGCCTGCCGGTCGAGAAGGTCACCACCAAGGACGGCAAGGACCTGATCATCGAAGTTACCATCGCCCAGAGCACCGTGTATGCGCAGGCATGGAGCCTCAAGGTCGGTCGCGCCACGCTCTACCTGCTCGACACCAACATCCCGGCCAACGAATCCCATTACCGCGAAATCTGCTCGCGTGTTTACGGTGGCGACCAGAACATGAGAATCAACCAGGAGATCCTGCTCGGCATCGGCGGCGTCAAGCTGCTCGAAGCCCTGCACCTCTCTCCGGCGGTCTACCATATGAACGAGGGGCACTCGGCATTCCTGACGCTGGAGCTTCTTGCCAAGCAGATCGAAGAGGGCGTGAAGTTCGAGGAAGCCATCGGAAAAGTCAAGGAACAGTGCGTCTTCACCACACACACCCCGGTTCCGGCCGGCCATGACCGCTTTTCGCGTGACATGATGCACTACACCTTCGACAAATACCTGACGAATTGCGGTATCGATTTCGAAGATGTCATGCGACTCGGTTCCGAAGACCCTCAGAACACCTACGGGCTCTTCACCATGACCGTGCTTTCGCTGAGGCTCTCCAGATGCGCCAACGGCGTCTCGAAGCTGCACGGCGAGGTTTCGAGGGAGATGTGGAAGCACCTCTACGGCACCACCGACACCGCACAGGTGCCGATCGGCCACATCACCAACGGCATCCATACCAAAAGCTGGAGCAGCGGCTTCACCGAACGGTTCTGGAGAAACCATGCCGAGAACATCGAAAACCTCTTTTCCTCAAGAGCGTCGGCAGAAGCAGCACTTGCCAAAGTCTCCGACGTCGACCTCTGGTGCCTGCGCTACCGTCTGAAACGCAACCTGATCGACTTCATCTCCCGTTACCTGTCGAACCAGCTCTACCACCAGCACCAGTTCACCCCCTACAAGCCGGCGGACTCCTCCAGGTCGGCCAAGAGCTCGCTCTCTCCGGACGTCCTGACCATCGGCTTCGCCCGACGTTTCGCGACCTACAAGCGTGCGCCCCTGATCTTCCAGGACCTCGACCGCCTGAACGCAATCATCAACAACCCGGTCATGCCGGTCCAGCTCATCTTTGCTGGCAAGGCGCACCCGCACGATGACGCCGGCAAGGAGTACATCCGTCAGATCGTCGAATTATCACGGCGACCGCAGTTCCTCGGCAAGGTCATCTTCCTCGAGAACTACAACCTCGGCGTGGCAAAGCGCCTGGTATCGGGCGTCGACGTCTGGCTGAACAACCCGGTGAGGCCGATGGAGGCCAGCGGCACCTCGGGACAGAAGACCGTGCTGCACGGCGGCCTGAACCTCAGCATCATGGACGGCTGGTGGTGCGAAGCCTACAACGGCACCAACGGCTGGTCGATCGGCAACGGAGAGGAGAGCGACAACTACGATGAGCAGTATGTGCAGGATGCCGGCAGGCTCTACGAAGTTATGGAGAACCAGATCATACCGACATTCTACGAGCGCAACGAACACAACGTCCCGGTAAAATGGCTGAAGAACGTGCGCAACGCCATCGCCAGCATCGCACCGGTCTACAGCACCGACCGCATGGTCAAGGAGTACACGATGCGCTACTACCTCAAGGAACCCCGCGTCTGAGCCCAACCGAAGCAGCATGATGACCTCATCAACATCGTCAGCATCGAGCTCCCCTGCCTCCGTAAGCCTGGGCAGGGGGCTCGACCTCCGGTCGCCGGTCATGCTCGCCTCCGGCACCGTCTCCTACGGGGAGGAGCTTTCCGGGCTCTGCGACCTCGGGAAGATCGGCGGACTGGTCACCAAGGCCATCTCGCCCGAACCCAGAACGGGAAACAAGCCCCAGCGGATCGCCGAGACGGCCTGCGGCATGATCAACGCCATCGGCCTGGCCAATGTCGGCCTGGACCGCTTCGTCACCGACAAGGTCCCGTTCCTGCAGCAGCTCGACACCAGGGTGATCGTCAACATCGCCGGCAAATCGATCGACGACTATCGCCAGGTGGTCGAAAGGCTCGACGGCATCGAAGGGATCGCCGCCTATGAACTGAACCTCTCCTGCCCGAACGTGAAAGGCGAATGCATGATCATGGGGGTCAGCCCTGACGCCACCAGGGAGATCGTCTCCACGATCCGGGCCATCACCGGCCGCCACCTGATGGTCAAGCTCACCCCGAACGTCACGTCGATCAGCACGATCGCCCTTGCGGCCGAAGAGGCCGGAGCCGACTCGGTGTCCCTGATCAACACCGTCGTAGGCATGGCGGTGGACTACCGCTCCCGCAAGCCGCTGCTCAAAAACGTCACCGGAGGCCTCTCGGGACCGGCGATCAAGCCGATCGCCCTGGCAAAGGTGTGGGAAGTCTCCCGGGCAGTGAAGATCCCGGTAGTCGGCATGGGCGGTATCGCAAGCTTCGAGGACGCGATGGAGTTCCTGCTCGTAGGGGCCAGCGCCGTGCAGATCGGCACCATGAACTTCGTGTACCCTGACATCGGTGAAAAGATCGCAAAAGCAATCGACAATTACTTCTCGCAACCTGGCGCACCCGCGTTCAGTGAGTATGTGGGAAGTCTGATAGTTGAATGATGCGTGAACAAAAGCGCATGGACGAAGTGGACGTTGTGGACCTGCTGGACTTTATGGACTATGGGAAATCCAGCTGATCCTCCCTTGCTGCATCGTCCATTTCGTCCATGCTGTCCATGATTTCCCCGTCCACTTCGTCCATCATCTTCCTCGTCACTCGCCACTACCGTCCCCCTCTCCGGTAGCCGAGCGTGCGTTTGCGGCCTTTGCTTCCGGCCCCGAATCCGAGTGCCCGGTACTGGCGGATCATGCGGTTCCTGTTGAGGAACGTGGTGTTGGTCAGCTGGGCGATGATCCTCGACTCCGTCTCATACAGCTCGACGTCCGAAGGACCTGCATCGGAGAGCAGCTTGACGATCAGGGGAGCGCATTCGAACGCGATAAAAAGCAGGGTGATGAAGGACACGGCGTTCGCCGAAGAGCGGCTGACATCGCTGGTGGCCTGGGTAAGCGCCCCGAGCGCCCAGTTCCTGTCGGCGAAGCCGGCCCGCGCCGCCTTGGCGTCAAGCACCGATTCGGTCAGCATCATCTGGTTGTTGATCCCTTCGGCAGCCTTCTGCCGGCTCAGGAACTCCTCGAGCGTCGCCAGCTCCCTTGACAGGTATTGCAGGCGGACGTCCTTGCCCTGAACCACGGCCTCCTTGTTCTTCGCATAGGGGCCATAACCGGTGATTCCCGATGTCGTGCCGGTCTTCGTGCCGAACACCTCGGATTTCAGCTCCTCGCGAAGTTTGCCCGTCTCACTGCTGAGCGCATCGTACTCCGCTTGGTACTTTGACACCTGTGCGAGTTCGAGCGCATATTTTTCGTTGAACGACTCCCGCACCTTCACGATCTGGGCTTTCTGATCTGACAGATACCGTTCCGTCAGCTTGTCGTGGATCTCCTTGTCGAAGATCTTCAGTTCAAGGGGACGGGCGATGACAATGGCGATGAGGACGGCCAGCACGAGCCTCGGCGAGGCCTGATAGAGCTGCTTCAGACCTTTCGAGGTCTTCTTGATGCTCGAAACGATGTATCGGTCGATATTGAAGATGGCCAGCCCCCAGAGGAGGCCGAACAGGAGCGCCGCGACATATGCCGCAGGGGATCCGGAAAAGACGAAGTAGAGTGCGTAACCACCGGAAAGGCCGGCGAAGAGCGCCGTGAAGAAAATGGTCGCACCGATGCCGAGGTATTTGGAGTGCTCGGTTGAATATTTTTCGATGATCTCTGCCGGAGTACCGGCACAGAACCAGAAAAAGCGCTGCAGTCGATCGAGGTTCATGGGTATCGTGCCGTATCATTTCAGTGTGGCGAAAATGCCGGTACTGCGCAATCGCAATTTACGTCCCCATCAGGTAACCACCAATTTCCTTGCGTCGACACCGCCAACGAACACATGACGGAATTCTGTTTTCGCGCGAATTGTTCTATCTTTCCAGCCACGCAATCTCACCAAGAAAATCCATCTACAGCATGCGCATAGGAATAGGTATAGACGTCCACCCGTTCGCCGAAGGCCGCAAACTGGTCATCGGCGGCGTCGAAATCCCTTCACCGACCGGCCTCGAAGGCCACAGCGATGCCGACGTCCTGCTTCACGCCGTAAGCGACGCGCTCCTCGGAGCGGCGGCGCTCGGCGACATCGGCCTGCACTTTCCGAACACCAGCCAGGAGTTCAAGGACATCGACAGCATGATCCTGCTGAAGCATGTCCGCCGCCTGCTCGACCGGGAGGGCTTCACCCCGGTGAACGTCGACGCCATGCTGCTGCTCGAAAACCCGAAAATCGCCCCGTACATCACCGAGATGCGTCGCAACATCGCCCGCTGCCTGGATCTCGACATCAGCGCCGTTTCGGTCAAGGCAACCACCAACGAGAAACTGGGCGACGTCGGCCGCGAAGAGGGCGCCTGCGCCCACGCGGTGTGCATCATCGAGTAAGGGAGAATGGACGACATGGACGTCCATCACGTCCCTCTGTCGAACCTTTTTATCCCACCTCTCCACGCAGAACCTTCACCGGAAGGTAACCTGTGGCCCGGCGAGCCGGCCCAACCGACGAGACAACGGCGATGACGATGCCGAAGACGAGAACGAGCACGTGGGAGTCCGGTGTTTCGACCATGCTGATGCGGTCGTTCTTGATCACCCCTGCGCTGCTCGCCTCGAACCTGATCGATCCGACGAACTGGCAGGTCAGGTGGCCCACCGGGCTTCCGAGAAGCACGCCCATGATGCCGATCATGAACCCTTCGAGCATGAAGATGCGGGTGATGCTCCGGCGCTGCACGCCCATGGAGCGCATGATGGCGATATCCTTGACCTTCTGCAGCACGATGGTGGTCATGACCGACGCCACGCCGAGTCCTGCCACGACGAAGACGAATCCGACGAGTACGAGGGTGATGGTGCCGTTTCGGTTGTAGAATTCGATGATGTTTTTGTTGGTCTCGCTCCAGCTTTCGGTGTTGTATCCGGTCAGGCGCTCGATGCGGGCCGCCACCTTATCGGCGACGGCGATGTCGGCGATCCGGATGCCGATACCGGTCACGGCGTTCGCAGGCAGGGCCTCCATGCGCTGGGCGAGGGCGAGGTTGATGTAGGCTTCCCGCTGGTCCTTGGCATTGAACCCGCTCCTGAAACGCCCCACGACCGTCACCGGATACTCCTCCCCCGTCTTGCTGACCAGCACGATCCGGTCACGGTAGCCCGTCCTGAGCTTGTCGGCCAGCATGTCGCCGAGCAGGATGCCGTTCGGGGTCCATGCGAGTTCCGAGAGGCCGTTCGGCTCGAGCAGGGTCTTTTTCAGGTTGGCCATGTCGACCTCCCGCGAAGGCACCACTCCCTTGGCGATACAGGGGGCAAACCGGGTCTTTTTGCGCGCCAGCAGCTTGCTCGATACGAACGGTGAGACGTCCACGATCTCCCTGACCTGTCCGATGGTGCGCAGCACCTCCGAATAGTTCTTGATGGACTCCTTCCTGTCGGTCGTCACATGCTTCTCGATCATCGAAAACCTGCCGGGCTGAAAGCCGATCACGTTGTCGGGCACGAGAGGCACGACCCGATCGGCCCCGATGATGATGTGGGGGGCGATGTCGATGATCTTGCTGAAAATGTTCTGCGACATCCCGCGAGCCACCGCGATGGTGGTGATCATCATGGCTGAACCGACGGCGACGCCGAGCGCCGTCAGCACGGTCTGGCGCTTCCGTTCCCTGAGGTGGACCCAGGCAATCCGGAGATGGTCTATAAAGGTCATGAGCAAGGCGGATCCGGAAATTGGCCGTGCCGGCATTTCAGCATGCGGCAATGAAATATCGTGTAAATGCCCTATCTTGGTCCTCAACGAAGCACCATTGATCCAATGGTGTAATTATCAAATTAAGCCGTCAAAAACCAAACCGAGCAACGAGGAGAGACGATCGTGAAAAAAATAGGCATTTTAACCAGCGGAGGCGACTGTGGCGGATTGAACGCCGTCATCAAGGGCGCCGCGCTCATGGCCCTGAACAAAGGTCTGGAACTGTACGTCATACCGAATGGTTACGCCGGGCTGTACAACCTCCTGAACCAGGAGCACCTCGTCCGGTTCGACCAGGTCCGCCTCGACCAGTTCGATGCCAACTTCGCCGGCTCCGAAGCCGGTCATTCACGAGTCAAGATCAAGGCGATCAGCAACCCTGACAAGTACAACCGCATCAAGACCGGCATGAAGAAATTCGAACTCGACGGGCTGATCATCAGCGGCGGCGACGATTCGGGCAGCGTCATGATCGACCTGAACCAGAACGGCATCCAGTGCATCCACGCACCGAAAACGATGGACCTCGACCTCCAGACCTACTCGGTCGGAGGAGACTCGACCATCAACCGCATCGCGCAGTTCGTCGAAGACCTCAAGACGACCGGCCGCACGCACAACCGCGTGCTGGTGACCGAAGTGTTCGGCCGTTATGCCGGCCACACGGCATTCCGCAGCGGCGTGGCTGCAGAAGCCGACTGCATCCTGATCCCGGAGGTACCGGTCGACTGGGATGTAGTTTACGAGCACGTCGTCGAGCGCTTCACCAGAAGGATCCGACAGAGCGACGTGCACAGCGGCACCTACACGATCGTCGTGGCCGAGGGCATGAAGAATGCCGACGGCACGGACATCGTGGACGAATCGGCCGGTGTCGACGCATTCGGCCACAAGAAGCTGGCCGGCGCCGGTAAATATGTCTGCCAGCAGATCCAGAAGCGTTTCAAGGCAGATCCTCGCATGCCGCTGTTCATGAAGGAGACAGGCATGTTCGTCGAAGGGATCTACGAAATTCCCGAGGTGCGGGAGATCCATCCTGGACACCTCGTGCGCGCAGGCAACTCTTCGGCTTATGACATCAACTTCGGCTTCGAGGCGGGAGCCGCCGCCGTGCTTCTGCTGCTCGACGGAAAGACCGGAGTCACCGTTTCCAAGGTCAAGGGGCGCAAGATCGAGTACATCGAATCTGCGAAGGCGATCGCCCAGCGGTTCGTCGACCTCGACCAGGTAGCCCTTTACGAATCACTCGGCACCTGCTTCGGCAGGAACATCGCAGCCTACGACCCGATCCTCCGCGAAGTGGAAGGGGTCTACGAACGTATATACTGACGCCGGTTTCCTCCCCCCGGCATCAGGAGCGCCCTGCAGTTTTCTGCAGGGCTTTTTTTTTGAGTCCATGCTGAAAATGGCCGGGAGCCTCTCTTTCAAAAAAGCCAAAACGGACTATCTTAGAAGTTCATACCGGACAGTTTTCCAACCCAATGCCATCGTCATGAACAAGTCTGCAAAAATATGGATGAACGGCGAGCTGATCGACTGGAATGATGCCAAGATCCATATCATGTCCCATGTCGTTCATTACGGTTCGTCGACCTTTGAAGGCATCAGATGCTACGAAACAACCAAGGGGTCGGCGATCCTGTTCCTCGATGAACACATCAGGCGCCTAGGCGACTCCTCGAAAATCTACCGTATCGAGATCCCCTATTCGGAAACCGAACTGAAAGAGGCCACCATCGCCACCATCAGGGCGAACGGCCACAAGGCCTGCTACATCAGGCCGCTGGTCTATCGCAGCCTTGGCGCGTTCGGGGTCAACCCGCACCGCGCGGCCATCGAGGTCGCCATCGCCACCTGGGAATGGGGCACCTACCTCGGCGAGGATGTGCTCGAAACCGGCGTCGACGTCAGGGTCTCCTCCTGGAACCGCATGGCGCCGAACACCCTGCCCTCGTGGGCCAAGGCCGGCGGCAACTACCTGAACTCACAGCTCATCAAGATGGAGGCGCTTGCCGACAACTATGCCGAAGGTCTCGCGCTCGACGTGAACGGCTATGTTTCGGAAGGCAGCGGCGAAAATATCTTCGTCATCAGGGACAACGTCATCTATACCCCGATGTCGGCCCAGTCCATCCTGCCCGGATTCACCCGTTACGCCGTCATGCAGATTGCGAAGGATCTCGGTTACGAAGTTCGCGAAACGCTCATCCCCCGGGAAGCACTTTATGTTGCCGACGAGATCTTCCTCACCGGCACGGCCGCTGAAATCACGCCGGTCAGGAGCGTCGACAAGTACCCGATCGGCAACGAGAGGCGGGGTCCGATCACCGAGGCCCTGCAGCACAACTACCTCAAGATCGTGCAGACCGGCGAGGATCCCTACAACTGGCTGACCTTCATCTGAGCGGAGAGGCGGTGAGGCACTCATGAGCTGGGACTCCATCGTCGGCCACGAACACCAGATCCGGGTGCTGAAAACAGCGCTCGGGTCTGACCGTCTGGCTCATGCCTACCTCTTTGCCGGTCCCGAAGGATCGGGCAAGGAGAGCGTCGCGTTCGAGGTCGCGAAGATCCTCAATTGCCGGCATGCCGGCGCGGAGCACATCGACAGCAACGGAGCCTGCGGCCAGTGCGAAAGCTGCCGCCAGGCAGACCGGTTCATGCATCCCAACATCGAGTACCTCTTTCCGGTCGAAGCCGTGCTGCTGGATCCTTCCGATCCGTCGAAAAAGGAGAACAAAAAGCTTACGGAGGCGAAAGAGCGATACGAAGCCCTGCTCGAGGAGAAAAAGCGCAACCCGTTCTTCACGCCGGCCATGGAACGCTCGATGGGCATCCTGACCGAGCAGGTGGTCATGCTGCAGCAGAAGGCCTCGCTCGCACCCAGGGACGGGGGGAAGAAAGTGTTCATCATCTCCCAGGCTGAGCGGCTCCATCCCTCGGCGGCCAACAAGCTGCTCAAACTCCTCGAGGAACCGCCGGCCCATGTCGTCTTCATCCTCGTCTCGTCAAGGCCCGAATCCGTACTCCCGACCATCCGATCACGCTGCCAGACGATCCTGTTCTCCAGGGTCAAGCCCGTCGAACTAGATGCCTGGATCACACGAAGCGCACCTGACATCGACGAAACCGAACGGCGCTTCATCGTCAGCCTCTGCCGAGGAAACCTCAGGAGTGCTGCCGACCTGCTTGAAGGAAGGAACGGCAATGAGGCTGTTCCGGCACTGGTTCGCCTGCGCGACCAGGCGATCGACTACCTCAGGAACCTCCTGACGCCGGCCCGTTTCCACGAAGCCATCGCCACCTGCGAGGAGGTGTCGAAAAACCTCTCGCGTCCGGAACAGATCCTGTTCCTCGGATCCCTGCTGCTCTTCTTCCAGGACGTTTCACGACGAGGCGTCTCACCCGCCTGCCAGGAGCTGAACAACCCGGACATCGCCCTGTCGGTCGACCGGTTCGTCAGAGGCTTTCCGTCGCGCGATCTGCTCCGCGCCTCATCCGTCATCGAAGAGGCGATGCGCTCCATCGAGCGAAACGCAAATGTGCTTCTGATAATGGCCGGGCTGACTACGGAACTGAAGAGGATTCTGGGGGGAAGAGCGTAACTCGTCACGTGTTACGCGTCACGTATCACCCTCCTGTCGTGGAGTCCAGCCAGCCGAGGTAACCCGGGAGGCCTCCGGTCACGGGAAGTTTGATGACTTCCGGAACGTCGTAAGGATGGTACTCGCGGATATAGGCTTCGAGCTCCGCATAGCGTTTTTCGGTGGTCTTGATGGTGAGCACGACCTCCTCTTCACGCTGCAACGCACCCTCCCACAGGAAAAAACTGCGGATGTCCGACATCTGGACACAGGCCGCCAGCCGGTTGACGATGATGCCTTCGGCGAGGCTTTCGGCCTCCTCCCTGTCGGGGGCCGTCGTGATGACCATGCAGTATTGAGCGTTCACAGGCGGAGTCTCCTTCAATCTAAAGCTCGATAAGATCTTTTGTGAATCCCTGCAGCGGCTCGGCTCCATCCGGACCCAGCAGGACCATATCCTCGATGCGGACGCCGAAACGACCTTCGAGATAGATGCCCGGTTCGATCGTGAAGACCATGCCCTCCCGGAGAGTCTCGGTGCCGGCAGTGCCTACCCGGGGCGCCTCGTGCACCTCGACCCCGACGCCATGCCCAAGTCCGTGGCCGAACGCTTCGCCAAAGCCTTCAGCGGCGATAAAGGCACGTACCTCCGCATCAAGGTCGCGAGCCCCGATGCCGGCCCTTGCCGCGTCGATACCGAGCTGCTGGGCACGCTGGACGATCCGGTAGACCCTCCTCGTCTCTTCCGGAACCTTGCCGAGCGCCACCGTGCGGGTCTGGTCGGAGGCATAACCTTCGACCATGCAACCCATATCGATCACGATCAGTGAACCGGGCTCGAACTTCGCCGTCGTCGGCTTTGCGTGGGGCATGGCCGAACGGATACCTCCAGCGACGATCGGATCGAACGAATCCTTTTCGGCGCCGAGTTTCCTGTGGCGGTAAGTGATCTCGGCGGCGATGTCGATTTCGGTAACGTCGGGGGAGATCATGCTGATGACCTCCTGAAGCACCGTTTCGCTGCAGGCGACCGCCTGGCGAATCTTCTGGAGTTCCGCGATGTGCTTGAGCTGCCGGAACTCGTCGAAAAAGGAGCGGACAGGATGGAACTGGCGGCCATTGAGCTGCTCGGAAAGATACTGCATCTCATGCCAGCTGATATGGTCGACCTGCAGGGCCATGCGTTCGCCGAGCCGCCACGGGCCCGATGAAAGCTCCCTTGCGAGGTTCTCCCTGAGGATCACGGTGGCGATGCCGGAGGTCTCCCGACGCACCTGTTCCTGGTACCGGAAGTCGGTGAAGAGGACTGCCGCGCCGCCGGCAAGCAGCAGGCGCGCGTTCGAACCGCTGAACCCGGTAAGCCAGCGAATGGCGGCCAGATCGGTCACCAGGAGGGAGTCGATGGACTCCCCGGCCATTTTCCTGTAGATCTGCCCGAGCAGGGATGCCCGGTGTGACTGAAGGTAGTGCTGAACCATGAAAACGATACCTCAAAAATAGTGCTATCCCTTTCGGAAATTGGTAATAGGGCAGATTTTAGTATAATTCAAATTCGTGGATTTTTTTCATTCGACCTCAAGCCGCAACATGCTCCAACAGGAACTTCTTCAGAAACTGCTCGCAGGGAAAACCCTTTCCGAGCAGGATATGGAAATCTGCATGAATTCGATCATCGATGGCCGATATACCCCTGCCGGCATCGGGGCAATCCTCGCCCTGCTGCAGAAACGGGGGATCACTTCCAGGGAAGCCATCGGCGCCTGGGAGGGCATCATGGACAAGGCCACGCCGCTTTCCGTCGACCCGAACGCCGTAGACACCTGCGGCACCGGCGGGGACCACACGGGAACCTTCAACATATCGACGGCGGCCGCATTCATCGCCTGCGGCGCCGGCGTTCCGATCGCGAAACATGGCAACCGTTCGGTCACGAGCAAATGCGGGAGCGCCGATGTGATGGAGGTTCTCGGCTACAGGGTCGACCTCTCTCCCGAAGCCACCGAGGAGCAGTTCAACGAAACGGGGTTCGCATTCCTGTTCGCCCCGCTCTACCACCCGTCGATGAAAGCGGTTGCCGCCATCCGGAAAGAGCTGGGCATCCGCACTGTGTTCAACATGCTCGGACCGCTGATCAATCCCGCAAAGGTGAGGCGGCAGCTGATCGGCGTGTTTGATCCGGGAATCATGGAAACCTATGCCGAGGTGCTGATGCACGCCGGTTGCGACCATGCCATGATCGTTCACGGATCAACCGGCACCGGTATGGGGCTCGATGAACCGAGCGTCTGCGGCCCCACTTCGATCGTCGAGCTGCAGAACGGCGTACTGAGCCGCCATACGGCCAACCCCGAAGATTTCGGGCTCGGCAGATGGACGCTCGAAGAACTTGAAGGCGGCGACAGCGAGATCAACGCCCGGATCATTCTGCAGATCCTGGACGGTTCTGCGACCCAGGCCAAAATCGACGCCGCACTGTATGCCGCAGCCATCACCTGCTACGTATCCGGCATGGCGTCCTGCATCGACGACGGATTGAGCAGGGCAAAGGAGAGCCTTGAGGGGGGGCACGCATCCAGGAAGCTGGCGACGATCATCGAATGCAACCAGCGCCTGGCATCGGCGTTCCATAAGCCCTGAAACTAAGGGCTTATATTTCTTTGGAAAAACATGTATAATGAGTGTTTTATTTCCAGCCGAAGCGAGATAAGTACATCATGAACGGAAGCGATACGGTACATCCCGAGTTGCAACAGAACCTCACTGAAAAACTGCACCTGTCAGGCGTCAGCCCGTCAAGGCAGCGGCTTATCCAGCAGGCTCTGGAAAATGTCAACCGGCCCGGGTTCCGGATCGAGCCTTCCGCCATCGTGCCGCTCATGAAGCCGGTGACCTGGTTCCCTCCGATGTGGGCTTTTGCCTGTGGCGTTGTCTCCACCGGACAGAACGTCACGGATAACTTCTCCATCCTGCTGAGGGGCGTCATCCTCGCCGGTCCGCTGATGTGCGCCATGTCCCAGACCATGAACGACTACTTCGACCGGGAAGTCGATGCCATCAACGAACCCGAACGCCCGATCCCGGCCGGCAAGATCTCCAAGCAGGCGAGCTGGCTGATCACGTTCGGCCTCATCATCACCGGATTCCTCGTCGCACTGTCGATCCATCCTTACGTCGTGGTCATCGCATTCGTCGGCGTTCTGATGTCGCATGCATACTCAGGCCCGCCCATCAGGGCAAAAAGGAACGGCTGGTTCGGCAACCTGATCGTCGGCCTCGCCTATGAAGGGGTCGCATGGCTGACCGGAAGCTTTTCGATCACGCAGGGAATTCCTTCGACCGAATCGATCGCGCTTGCCATCATCTTTTCACTTGGCGCCCACGGCATCATGACCCTGAACGACTTCAAGTCGATCGTCGGCGACAACATCCGCAAGGTCGCGTCCATCCCGGTGCAACTCGGGGAGAAGAAGGCGGCCATACTGGCATCGGTCGTCATGGATGCCGCCCAGGTCGCGGCCATCTCCATCCTCGTGGCCAAAGGTTCGATCACCTCGGCCGTCATCGCATCGACGCTGCTCGTGCTGCAGCTGCCCATGCAGAAGATCCTGATCGCCAGGCCGGCCGAAAAGGCCATCTGGTACAACGCGTTCGGCACGCTGCTGTATGTGCTGTCGATGATGGTGTGTGCCGTGGGGATAAGACCTTAGTCAATGGATAATTGATAATGGAAGAGGGGCGGGTGGCTGATGAGCAGTTAAGCTAAAAGCGAAATGCTTTTACTTTCCGTTTTCAGATCGAATGTGTATATTCCGTTTCATTTTTTAACGACAACTGAGAGCCTATCATGTCCAAAGTCTGCCTGCTGACCGGAAAAAGCCCCAAATACGGCAATAACGTTTCTCATGCCAACAACCACACCCGCACCCGCTGGGAGCCGAATCTTCACACCAAGAGGATCTGGATCGAAGAGGAGAAGCGCTGGGTGAAGGTCCGCATCTCCGCCAAGGCGATGAAGATCATGTCCAAGACCGGCACCGCCGAACTGGCAAAGCTCTTGAAGTGACACCGGCACGACCGGACTCCCTGCACCAGGAATCACAAGGCTCATCCGCAACAGGTTGAGCCTTTTTTTTGTCCAAGCACAATGGAAAAGAAGATCATCATCTACACGGACGGCGCCTGCAGCGGTAATCCCGGGAAGGGTGGCTGGGGAACGCTCCTCATGTACGGAGAGTCGAAGAAAGAGATTTCCGGTTTCGATCCGGCCACCACGAACAACCGGATGGAGCTCATGGCGGCCATCAGGGGGCTTGAAGCCCTGAAGGAGCCCTGCCGCGCCGAGATCTACAGCGATTCGGCCTACCTGGTCAACGCCGTCAACGAAGGCTGGCTGAACCGGTGGGTGAAGAACGGCTGGAAAACCGCAGCGAAAAAGCCGGTGGAGAACATCGACCTCTGGCAGGATATCCTGAAGTTGATTAGATTACACCGCGTCACCTTTCACAAGGTCAAGGGCCACAGCGACAACCCGTACAACAACCGTTGCGACGAGCTGGCACGAATGGCCATAAAGGACAACTCCTAACCCTTCCGAACGTATGAGCGGCACTGAGCAGCAGCCTGAGATTCCCGCATTGCAGGCCCCCAAAAAGAAAGGGCCGATAGTCCTGGCCACCGTCTTCGTGATCGGCATGACCGGATTTTTCGCCATTCTGATCTGGATCAACTGGTCAAAGCCCCGCCAGCAACCCGAACCGCTCAGCAAGGAGCTCACCTCGATCGTCCAGGATATGCCGGGAACCTCCGACGCCATGCTCTACGTCGGACTGAAGGATATCCGGCAGAGCAGGTTCTGGAACGAGGCGCTGCCCGACTCGCTGAAAAGGAGCATACCGTTCAGCGCAGGAAAACGGGTCGACGGGCTGATGCAGCAGTGGGGTATCGACCTTTCCCGGGACCTCGACACCCTGCTCATCAGCTTCCAGCGCTCCGGAAGGAAACAGCAGAACTTCATCGGTGTCGCCTGGGGCGATTTCACCGGCAAGGCAACGGCAAAAGCGCTTGAAGCCGCAAGCCTGAAAACAGCAGAGGTAGGCGGCAGGCGCGCCTTCGCCCTCGACAGCACGCTGTGGGTATGCCCGATGGGGCCGCGCAGCATGGCGATCGCCAGCAGCAGCGATATGCTCGAAGGCTTTTTCCGCCCTTCCGGGCATCTGTTCGAACGGGATTCCGTAACGGCGGCGATGATCGGGAAGGCGGCGTACAAGTCGCATCTCTGGTTTACCCTCTCATCCCCGCAATGGACGGCCGGCGCCCTCCAGAGCCTCACCTCGAAAAACAGGGACGTCAAGTCGGTCGGCAACGTGAGCAGCCTGCAGCGGCTGGCCATGTCGGTCAAGTTCGGAGATGGACTGAAAGGACAGTCGGAATGGGTTTACCAGGATAAACGCGCAGCATTTTTCGCCTCTTCGTTCCTGTGGGGAACCATCACACTCACCAGCAATCCCGGCACGAGAACCAGCGATGCCGCAAGGGCGCTCCTGAAGCATTTTGCCGTACACCAGAACCTCGAGTCGGTCATCATCACGGCCGACCTGCCGCTCTCGGCCTTCAGGAAGCAGGGCGAAAAGCCGTAACACGTAACTCGTGACTCGTGACAAGTCGGATTTCCGTGTTACGTGTCACGAGTCACGCGAAAAAACGAGAAAGCCATCCTTCCTGACCACCGTCATGCCGCGCCCGACCGGCACGCTCCGGCCCGGCTGCCGGACGAGCAGATCGGCGAGCCTTTGCAGCACGCGGCTGTCGACTGAAGCACCCTGCGCCTGGAGCGCCCGCTTCAGCAACTCCTTCCTTTCGAACGGGGTGAGCTTCAGGAGGGTCACGACATGCAGCTTCCCTCCCTTCAGATCAAGCCCCGGACAGCTGGCGACCAGACCGGCGACATGGCGCTCGACGAACTCGTCGAGCTCTCCCGCATGTTCCGACAGACGCTGCAGGGCGGGCATGAACTTGCCGCTGAAGCGCTCCTCGACCAGGGGAATCACCCGGTGCCTGATGAAATTCCGGTCATGGACCGTATCGAGGTTGGAGCTGTCGGTGCGCCAGGGAATGGATTTCCCTTCGAGATAAGCGAGGAGTTCCTCCCTTCCGAACGGCAGAAGCGGCCTGACGAGGCGGCCGTTCGCGGCCCTGATGCCCCTGGCACCACCCGTCGATGTGCCGCGGAACAGGTTGAAAAGCATTGTTTCGGCGTTGTCGCCGACATGGTGTCCCGTCGCAATGCGCGTGTATCCCGAATCCCGGCAAACCTCTTCGAAAAAATCGTATCGCTGGATCCTGGCCGTCTCTTCGAGCGATTTTTTCCAGGCTGCGGCGACGGCTCGGGTTTCAAACCTGCGCACATGGCACTCGATCCCCAGCGCCAGGCAGGCATCCTTCACGAAGCGTTCATCGCCGTCGCTCTCCGCTCCCCTGAGGCCGAAGTTGGCATGCGCGACGGCAAGGCTGCACGCGAGCACCGGCCTGGCCGCCATGAAAAGATGCAACAGCGCCATCGAGTCGGGCCCTCCTGAAACCGCGATGAGCACGGCGTCGCCATCACCGGCAAGGTGCAGCCGTCTGACGTTTTCAAGAAACATTTTCTCGGTACGGTTCACGCTTGAGAGTCGTTGGTTCAGGAATGCGAAGGTTGCCCGACTGCCGTCAAGATAGCACCGCCCGGAGGGTTTCTGCAACACCGGACTCGATCGGCGGCATCCGGATGCGGTTTGCTCATGAATTCCGGCTTAAAATAGCTATCATTCCCCCTTTAAAGGAAACGGACTCCAGGACCAGCAACCATGCGCATATCCTCATACGGTTCACGCAGCGTCATCAATACAGCCGTCGTCTGCTCGGGTATCTTCGCGGCAGGAGCGCTCCTCAATTCTGCAGGGGGCGCCGCACTTTGTGCAGCCGCAATCATCTACCTCGCATTCACCCTCTATTTTTACCGGGACCCTGAACGAACGGCCCCCGGCGACCAGGAGGCAATCCTTGCCCCTGCCGACGGCAAGGTACTGCTGATCAGGAGAGTCGACCACCCCCAGACCGGCCAGCCGGCAACGCTCGTCAGCATCTTCATGTCGCCATTCAACGTGCACGTCAACCGGATTCCCGCAAGCGGCAGGGTCACCCACCTGCGCTACTGCCCCGGGAAATACCTCATGGCATTCGACCACCGGAGCATGACCGACAACGAACGCATGGAGATCGGCATCGACAGCGGCATCGGCCCGATATGGTTCTGCCAGGTATCGGGGTTCCTTGCCCGGCGGATCGTCTGCAGGCTCGAGCAGGACGATGCGGTCACGGCCGGCAAGCGGTTCGGCATGATCAAGTTCGGTTCGAGGGTCGACATCGTCCTCCCCTCCTCCATCCAGGTCTGCATCGGGACAGGATCGAAAACCGTGGCCGGAGAGACCGTCATTGCGAGAGGCAGCCGTTCATGAGCGGGAACGCCTGATTTGGCAACATGCCGAGTTGAGTATATATTCCTTTCAGGCACAACGTGCCTTCGAATCATCCATTTTCCGGAGAAAGACTCATGTTTGGATTAGGTGGCCAGGAAATCTTCCTCATACTGCTGATCGTTCTGGTTCTGTTCGGCCCCAAAAAGATCCCCGAACTCGCCCGTGGCCTCGGAAAGGGCATCCAGGAATTCAAGAAAGCCCAGAGCAACCTGCAGGATGAGATCGAAAAGGCTGTGGATGAAGAGCCGAAAAAGGAGAAGAACGCCTGAAATGCGGGCGTTTTCAAACTGAATCAAGCATCCCGCCGGCGACTTGACGCCCTGCGGAGAGCTGTATCCCGAGGCATTGCCCGGCATCCCCCGCCTGCAAAACGCCGATCGCTGCCCGGAGCCATAGTACCGTCGTACCTATCGAAACGCTTCAACAAGACAAAAGATGCGCCCCCACCATCTTTCGGTCGTGTTCATGCTGTCGATCGCCGGTTGCGTGAACAACCACGAAGAGGAACGTTTTTCCGAGACCCTCTCCCTTCAGGACGGCCTTGCCAGGCCCGTCATCAATGAGATCCTCTTCGATCCGCTCCAGGACTCGAAGGACAACCTTCCCGACCAGCCCGACTTCGTCGAGCTCTACAATCCGGCTACCAAGCCCGTAGACCTGACCGGTTGGAGCATCGCCGACAGGCCCAATGCGAAAACAGGGAAATTCAACCGCTACTATTTCGCGCTCAAGGGAAGCAGCAACACGCTCGGGCCCGGACAGTACGGTGTGATCGCTCCCGAATCGGGCGGCATGGTCGCCACCTCCCGCCTTGTTCAGTTTTACCTCTACCTCATGGAGTTGCCGGACGCGAAAATCTTCCTCGACAGGAGCCACAAGGTTTTTGACTTGAACAATGACGGCGACTGCGTTCGCCTGCTCGACAGCAGAGGAGCCGTCGTCGATTCGGTCAGCTACGCTCCAGGCTGGCACAACCAGGCAAACACATCGACCAAGCGCATCTCGCTCGAAAAATTCAATCCGCTCATGCCGTCCGACTCCCCCATGAGCTGGAGCTCGTCGACCGATGCCTGTTACGGCGGAACTCCGGGCAAGGTCAATTCGATCTACGTGCCGCCATCCAGAAGCGGGGAGATGTTCCGCCTCTCCCCGAACCCGTTCTCCCCCAACGGTGACCTGAGGAACGACCTCCTGAAAATCACGATCAGCCTCCCTGCGGGCTCATACCAGCTTGCCGTCACGGTGTACGATACCCTCGGCGGAACGGTCAGGAACCTTGCGAACGGCACCCCGGCAGGACCTGTCGCCGTGCTCCAGTGGGATGGGGCAGATGACGGCGGCAAGCCCCTTCCTGCCGGGACCTACCGGATCACCATGAACGCCGCAGGATATACGGGCGCGAGGTTCAGCGCTGCGGAAACGGTCGTGCTCGCCCGATAAGTCCGGGAGAGACGACCGCATGTTTCAAAGCCGCGGTTTTCGCAGTATCTTCAGAAAACCTTCTTCAGGCACCCGAAACCATACCTGAGGCCATGCTCAACACCCTCTACGTCAGGGATTTCGCACTCATCGACGAGCTTTCCGTGAGCTTCGACCCCGGCCTGACCATCATCACCGGCGAAACCGGAGCGGGCAAATCGATCCTCATGGGAGCCCTGAACCTGGTGCTCGGTGAGCGAGCCAGCGCCGATTTTGTCAGAAGCGGCGCCGCAAAGGCGGTCATCGAGGCTACATTCTCCGAAACCAGTTACGAAGCCGTCACCCTGCTTCTCGACGAGGCGGAGATCGAAAGCGGCCATGAGCTCATCCTCCGGCGTGAGATCGCCGCCAGCGGCCAGTCAAGGTGCTTCATCAACGACACGCCCTGCCCGCTATCGCTGCTGAAGCAGGTGGGTCGGGAACTGGTGGACCTGCATGGACAGCACGACCACCAGTTGCTGCTGCATGCCGAAACGCATGCCGGAATGCTCGACTCCTTCGGCCGGCTGCAGGTGGAAAAGGCCGGGTACAGGTGCCTGCTCCTGCGATGCCGCGAGCTGCAGCGTTCACTCGACACACTGACGCAGCGGGCTGCAGACCTGCGGGATAAACGGGATTTCATCGAGTACCAGTTCCGAGAGCTTGAGTCGGCCGGCCTCGAAACAGGCGAGGAGGCCGCGCTCGAGGAGGAGATCAACCTGCTGGAAAATGCCGAAACCCTCTTCAGCCTCAGCGGGGAGCTCGGCGAGACCCTGTACGACGCCGACCGATCGGCCTACACATCGCTCTCCTCGGCACTCCACCTGCTCGAAAAGCTAGCCGCCATCGACAGACGGTTCGAAACCACCCTTGATGAGTTGCGGGGTGCCCTGGCGTCGGTCGAAGAGGCCCACCGGTTCGCCAGGCGCTACACCTCCGGCATCGAGTTCAGCCGGGAGCGTCTCGATGAGCTTCGCGAACGGCAGATGCTCCTGCAGCGGCTGTCGAAGAAACACGGCAAAAGCATCGCCGAACTGATAGGTCTTCGGGACCAGCTCGGCGAAGAGCTCTCGCTTGAAGAGAATGTCGAGGCCGATGCGGCCCTGCTCAGGGCGGAGATCGAGACGGCCCGCAAGGAGATCTCCGCGGCAGCCCTCGACCTCTCCCGGAAACGGCAGATCTCCTCCCGTCTGCTGGAAAAGGAGATCTCGGAGGAGCTGAAAAAGCTCAGCATCCCCCACGGTGCCTTCAGGGTCGACGCCTCCATGGAGGAGGCTCCGGACGGGGAGATCACCCACGACGGAAGAGTCTACAGGGCCTTCGAAAACGGATTCGACCGCATCGAGTTCATGATTTCGACCAACATCGGAGAAGTTCCGAAACCGCTGGTGAAGGTGGCGTCGGGAGGCGAAATCTCAAGGGTCATGCTGGCCATGAAAAGCGCCCTGGCCCAGGCGACCCAGCTACCGATCCTCGTGTTCGACGAGATCGACTCCGGCATCAGCGGCAAAGCTGCCCAGGCGGTCGGCTTCAGCCTGAAACAGCTCTCCCGCCTGCACCAGATCATCGCCATCACCCACCTTCCGCAGATTGCGGCAATGGCCGATCGGCACCTCTCTGTCGCCAAGCGGGTCGAAGGTGAACGGACCGTCACCGGAGTCATGCCGCTCGAGGGCTCCGGACGTGTGGAAGAGGTCGCGCGCCTGATCAGCGGCCATACCATCTCCCCAACTTCACTACAGCTCGCCGGAGAGCTCATCGAGGCCGGCAGTTCAATCTAGCAGGTTGACGGCAGCCTTTCGGGACGGTTATCCGATACGGGTCAACCTGTTCACGGACCTCCCTGCCACCAGACTTTCTGCCGCAGCGGCATAGGCCCGGTAATGCCCGCTCGCGATGTGACTGGCCAGGTGTGCGGGACTCTCCCACGTTTCATGAAACATGAACACGGCTGGATTTTCGTTGTCCTGGTGCAGGGTGTAGTTGATGCATCCATCCTCCTGCCTGGTAGAAGCAACGAGCTTCAGCAGTTCGCCCCTGAGCTGTTCTGCGGACTCATTTTTCGCAACGACTGTTGCGATCACGACCAATTGTGACATAACCTGTGGTTTTGATGTACTGTTGCCTGATCGATTCCCCTGCCCGGCTCACGACGATATTGACCTGCCGATCGAAAATGCCTGTGCGACGAACGGCCCGACTCCATAGTAGCCGCGATGAGAGGTGTCAAACAGAAGCGGCCTGATTTTCAGGATGTCGAGAAGTCCGTCGTCATCGAACAGTTGTTCGTCACCCTTCACGTCGATAATCTCGCCGATGAACTGGGTATGAATACCGATTTCGACCGTCCTGAACAGGCGGCACTCGAGCACCACCGGAAATTCCGCTGCATACGGTGCATCGACAAGCTCGCTTTTTACCGGTGTCAACCCGGTTGCGGCAAACTTGTCGGTGTCGCGGCCCGAAACGATGCCGACATAATCCGCTTCGGCGACGTGTCCTTCACCGGGAATCCCGATCGTGAAAGCCTTGCGCTGAACGATATTCTCGTAGGTGTACCTGGCCTTGCGCACGGACACGGCGACGCATGGCGGTTCCGAGCTGCAGATGCCGCCCCACGCTGCGTTCATCAGGTTCGGCCGGCCGGCGGCATCGTAAGTCCCGACAATCAGGACCGGAGTCGGGAACAGGAGCGTCTTCGCTCCGATTGATCTCTTCATGTGATGATCTCTTGATAGTGTTGTGCGGTCGTGAACAAAAAGTGTTCCACCCGGTCACGGGTCACGGATTACGGATTACGGGTTACGGGTTACGGGTTACGGGTTACGGGTTACGGGTTACGGGTTACGGGTTACGACGTAATAATATCGGAATACATTTCGCAATCAATGGATAAACCTGCATGGCACCATAAAAATACCGCGTGTCCGGTATGCAGCGAGCGCATGATGGACGGCCCGACCCGACGACACGGAAAGTTCGGGATAGTGATCATCGTCCCTGACATAGAGCACTCCCTGCCACCGGAGAGCTCATCGTGGCCGGAAATACCGTTTAGAAAATCAGGAAGTTTGCCTTATTATTGCTCAATATCGATATACATCACAAACACAAACAGTTTTATGTCCAATCGCCTTATTTCCGGTTCCGCCGTCGCCCTGGTCACTCCGTTCCGGCAGGACGGATCGATCGACACCGACGCCCTGCGACGGCTGGTCCATTTCCAGCGGGAAGCCGGAACCGATATCGTCATTCCCTGCGGCACGACCGGAGAATCACCGACCCTCTCCATCGACGAGCAGGCGGAGATCGTCCGCACCGTGCGTGAGGAGGCCGGCGAGTCGATGATGGTGGCTGCCGGAGCGGGCACCAACGACACCTCGCATGCGGTCGTCCTTTCACGGAACGCCGAAAGGGCCGGCGCCCAGGCCATCCTCTCCGTGGCGCCATACTACAACAAGCCGTCCCAGGAGGGTCTCTACCAGCATTTCCGGCATGTGGCCGAGTCGGTCTCGATCCCGGTGATCATCTACAATGTGCCCGGCCGGACCGGCATCAACGTGAGCGCGGAGACCATCCTCAGGCTGGCCAACGATTTCGACAATATCCTTGCCGTCAAGGAGGCCTCGGACAACATGGACCAGATCATGGAGCTCATCGATCGGAGGCCTGAAAGATTTTCGGTGCTGACCGGCGAGGACATGCTGATCCTGCCGTTCATGGCGCTCGGCGGCGACGGGGTGATCTCCGTTGCGGCGAACCAGGTGCCGAAAGCCGTCAAGGGTCTGGTGGACGCCATGAAGGCCGGCAACCTCGACGAAGCCCGCGCGATCAACCGGACCTACCGCAGGCTCTTCAAGCTGAACTTCATCGAGAGCAACCCCGTGCCGGTGAAGTATGCGCTTTCGCAGATGGGAATGGTGGAAGAGGTGTACCGCCTGCCGCTCGTTCCGATGTCCGACGCCAACAAGGCGACGCTCAGGCAGGAGCTGCAGAAACTGGGACTGGTGTGATAAGAGCGTGACGAGTGACAGGTTTCCCGTTACGTGTTACGTGTTACGCGTCACGTGTTGCGCGTCACGAAACAGGAAAGGCCGCCTCAACGGGCGGCCTTTCCTGTTTCCTGTCTCTGAGCTTCAGGCAATTGCGGCGAGTTCCCTGACGAACAGGTCGAGCTCTTCGCGAGTCCGTTTTTCAGTGACGGCGACGAGCAGCCCGCTTTCTCCGAAAGGAGCAAGGTCGATACCCGCAAAGAGCTTCTTCGAGAGCAGCCCTTCGACGATCGCCGCAGGTGCTGCCGGCGTCTCCATCACGAATTCACGGAAGAAAGGCCCCTGATGCTTCAGGGAGTAGCCCGGAAGCGCGGCGATCCTTTCGGCCAGGTAATGCGCCTTCTGCGCTGAACGCAGGGCCACGTCCCTGATACCCTCCTTTCCGAGCAACGACATCCAGACCACGGCCTGGAGCGCGCAGAGCGCCTGGTTCGAGCAGATGTTCGAGGTCGCCTTCTCGCGGCGGATATGCTGCTCCCTGGTCTGCAGCGTCAGGATGAACCCGTCATTGCCGTCGCGATCCTTCGTCATGCCGACGAGGCGGCCGGGAATCTTGCGCACGTACTGCTGGCTGACGGTAAAGATGCCGAGGTAGGGACCGCCGAAGCTCTGGGAGTTGCCCAGTACCTGGCCCTCGCCGACCGCGATATCTGCGCCGTAGTTGCCGGGAGCCTCGAGGAGTCCCAGCGAAACCGGATCAGCAGAAACAATGAACAGCGCCCCGTGCTCCCGGGCTATCTGCCCTATGGCTTCGACCTCTTCGAGACGACCGTAGAAGTTCGGCTGCTGCACGATGACAGCTGCTGTCTCGTTCGTGACAAGGGCCCTGAGCGACTCCAGGCTGCCGATACCGTCCTCGAGCGCGTTCTGCACGAGCGGCCTCTGGCAGGAGGCTTCAAGGTAGGTCTCAAGCACCTGGTACCCGTAGGGATTGAGCTTGCCGGCCACGACGACGCCGTTGCGGCCGGTGATGTTCACGGCCATCAGCGCTGCTTCGGCGAGGGCTGTCGCACCATCGTACATGGAAGCGTTGGCCACGTCCATGCCGTACAGGCGGCAAACCATGCTCTGGTATTCGTAGATCGCCTGCAGTGTACCCTGCGACACTTCGGCCTGGTAAGGCGTGTATGCCGTGTAGAACTCGCTGCGGGAAGAGATGGCCTTGACGGCAGCCGGTATGAAGTGGTCGTAAGCCCCTCCGCCGAGGAAGCTCACATGGTCGGCAGTACTTGCGTTTCGAGCCGACAGCTCTTCGAGCAGCCGCCTGACCTCGGGTTCGCCCATTGCCGGGAAGAGATCGAGCGCCTTATTCAGGCGTATTTCGGCGGGAATGTCCCCGACAAGGTCATCGAAGCCATCGACTCCGATCTGCCGGAGCATTTCAGCCCGTTCGGCATCCGTGTTGACAATGAAAGGCATGGGTAGTACTGGATACTGTTGTTAAAACCTGGGCGTCGTTATTCGCCGATGAGCGCGCGGTAATCAGCCGAAGAGAGCAGCGCACCGACCGCATCGGGACTATCGAGCTTCAGCTTGACGATCCAGCCTTCGACGTAGGGGCTGCTGTTGACGATCTCGGCGGCATCGAGCGCCTCGTTGACGGCGACGATCTCTCCGGCAACCGGAGCGTAAAGGTCTGCGACCGTCTTGACGGCCTCAACGGTTCCGAAGACCTCATGCTCACCGACCTTCGTACCGACAGACCGGGTTTCGACGAACACGATGTCGCCGAGTTCGGACTGAGCAAAATCGGTGATTCCGACCAGCGCGGTCGAACCGTCTTCGAGGAGCTGGATCCATTCGTGGTCCTTCGTATAGCGGAGATTGTCAGGGAAGTTCATGGCAGAGCGGATTAACGTGTTGATGGTGGATACGATCGGTGAAATGCAAGGTACTATTTTTTCAATTTCAGGAAAAACGGAAGAGCGCGGAGCCTCGATGAGCCGGCAAATAATCTTTGTCCATTGCGTCCATACAGTCCACAACGTCCATCTCGTCCATTTCCGGTACTGTGGGTCCTCAGCTCAATCTCTGGCGCATCGCCTCGTAAAGCAGGACTCCGGTGGCGACGCTGACGTTCAGCGATTCGACGCATCCGGCCATCGGGATGCGTACGATATCGTCGCATCGTTTCATCGCTTCGGAACCGAGCCCGCTGCCCTCCGCCCCCATGACAAGGGCCATGGGCCTGCGCCAATCGACGTCGGTGTGGTTCTTTTCAGCGTCCATGTCGGCGGCGGCGATTCGGAAACCGCGTTCGTGAAGCCGGTCGAGACACTTGACCAGGCTCCTGACCTTGCAGATGCGCATGTGCGACAGTGCGCCGGCAGATGCCTTGTGCACGGTGGCGTTGACCGGAGCCCCCTTTCCCTCGATCAGGATGACGGCGTCTGCGGCCACCGCTTCGGCGGTCCGGACGATCGCCCCCACGTTATGGGGATCCTCGAGCCCCTGCAGGATCACGAGCAGCGGTGCGGTGTTGCGCGGGGCAGCAAGAATCTCTTCGAGGTCATAGAAGCTTATGCTGCTGATCAGGGCGCAGACGCCCTGGTTCTTGGCGGTTCCGGCAAGCTGGGTGAGCTTCTCCATGCGGGCCTTGCCGCATGGGATTTTCAGCCGCCTGGCCGTGATGACGATCTCCTTGAGCTTGGGATGGGAGGTGTTGAACTGCAGGTAGATTTTCTCTACGGTCTCGGGTTTGGTCTGCAAAAGCTCGATCACGGCGTTGCGGCCATAGACGACCTGTTCGGGGTGCTCCTGGAGCGGAGCGTCGGAGTTGCCATTGAATTCCAATAAAAACCTCCTCCAGAGGTGCATGATTCGTGCTTGCCGGGGTTATCCGTGGTCGTCCGGAAGTGCCGGGAGAAAAGTGAACGGAATTGAAGTATATCAGTTTTTTTCCTATCTTAAAAAGCACTCTCGAAGCTTTCTTACCTGCGATTGTAACATTTCCCGTTCCTTCGTGGTTTACGTGTCGAGGATCACACAAGTCCCATCAAATCATAATCCAGTTAATGATCGTATGACCCGGACATTCAAGACAATGGAGGGGAATGAAGCTCTTGCTCATGTCGCCTATCGTACAAATGAAGTGATCTCCATATACCCGATTACCCCGGCCTCTCCGATGGGAGAATATTCGGACGCCTGGGCTGCATCGGACAAGAAGAATATCTGGGGTTCAATACCGCTCGTCGATGAAATGCAGAGTGAGGCCGGCGCTGCCGCTGCCGTGCACGGCGCTCTCCAGACCGGTGCAATGACCACGACATTCACCGCATCCCAGGGCCTGCTGCTGATGATCCCGAACATGTACAAGATCGCCGGCGAGCTCACGCCCTGCGTCATCCATGTTTCGGCACGCTCGCTTGCCGCCCAGGCACTCTCAATCTTCTGCGACCATGGCGACGTCATGGCGGTCCGCGGCACGGGCTTCGCCCTGCTCGCATCCTGCTCGGTCCAGGAGGTCATGGACATGGCCCTGATCTCGCAGGCTGCGACACTCGAATCGAGGGTGCCCTTCATGCACTTCTTCGACGGATTCAGGACCTCGCACGAGATTTCGAAGATCGAGGTGCTCTCCATCGAAGATATCCGCGCCATGATCGACGACGATCTGGTCAACGCCCACAGGATGCGTCGCATGTCTCCGGATGCGCCGATCATCCGCGGCACCTCCCAGAACCCCGACGTCTACTTCCAGGCACGCGAGAGCGTCAACAGCTTCTACAACGCCTGCCCCGGCATCACCCAGAAGGCGATGGACAAGTTCGCCGAGCTGACCGGGCGCTCCTACAAGCTTTACCAGTACTACGGTGCCCCGGACGCCGACCGCATCGTCATCATGATGGGCTCCGGCGCTGAAACCGCCCTTGAAACCGTCGAATACCTGAACAACCAGGGCTACAAGGTGGGCCTCGTGAAGGTGCGCCTCTTCAGACCCTTCGATATCGTGTCGTTCATCGCCTCGCTGCCTTCGACCGTCAAGACGATCACGGTCCTCGACCGCGTCAAGGAGCCGGGCAGCTCCGGCGAGCCCCTCTATCTCGACGTTGTCAACGCACTCTCCGAGTCCTACCAGGGCGGAACGTGCGTCCTGATGCCGAAGATCGTGGGCGGACGATACGGGCTCTCCTCGAAGGAGTTCACCCCTTCCATGGTGAAGTCGATCTTCGACAACATGGGCGCCGCCTCCCCGAAGAACCACTTCACCGTCGGCATCGACGACGATGTGACCGGGACCAGCCTCGCCTGGGACGAGAGCTTCTCGATCGAGCCGGATTCGGTCTTCCGCGCCCTCTTCTACGGCCTCGGCTCGGACGGCACGGTCGGCGCGAACAAGAACTCGATCAAGATCATCGGCGAGAACACCGACAACTATGCACAGGGCTTCTTCGTGTACGACTCGAAGAAAGCCGGCTCGATCACGACCTCCCACTTGAGGTTCGGCCCCGAGCCCATCAGGTCGACCTACCTGGTCACCGAGGCGCAGTTCGTCGGTTGCCACCACTGGGTCTTCCTTGAAATGATCGACCTGGCCAGGAACCTGAAGCAGGGCGGCACGCTGCTGATCAACTCGACCTTCGGCGCCGACGAAGTCTGGGCCAGGCTGCCCAGGCCGGTACAGCAGCACCTGATCGACAAACAGGCGAACCTCTATACCATCGACGCATACAAGGTCGCACATGAGAGCGGCATGGAACAGCGCATCAACACCATCATGCAGGCCTGCTTCTTCGCCATCTCCGGTGTCCTGCCGCGTGAAGAGGCCATCGAGAAGATCAAGGATGCGATTCGCCATACCTACGGCAACAAGGGTGACGAGATGGTGCGCAAGAACATCGAGGCCGTCGACCAGACTCTGGCCAACCTGCACCGCGTGACCATCGGCACGAAGGCTGACAGCACAAAGGAGCTGCGCTCCCCGATCGCCGGCAAGGCTCCCGATTTCGTCTGCGACGTGCTCGCCAGGATCATCGCCGGCGATGGCGACCAGCTTCCGGTCAGCGCGATGCCGGCAGACGGCACCTATCCGACCGGCACTTCGAAATTCGAGAAACGGAACCTCGCCCTTGAAATCCCGCTTTGGGAATCGGACCTCTGCATCGAGTGCGGAAAATGCACCATCACCTGTCCCCATGCGGCCATACGTGTCAAGGTGTACGACCCGAAACACCTTGAAGGTGCTCCAGGGGCGTTCAAGAGCATCGAAGCCAAGGCCCAGAGCTGGAGCGGCATGAGGTACACCATCCAGGTGGCCCCCGAAGACTGCACCGGCTGCAAGATCTGTGTCAACATCTGCCCCGCGAGGGACAAGGCCCATCCGGAGCGAAAGGCGCTGAACATGCATGATCAGGGCCCGCTGCGTGAAGCCCAGCGCGAATGCTGGGACTGGTTCATCAACATTCCCGAGTTCGACCGCAACAAGATCAACCCCAGGCTGATCAAGGAGCAGCAGCTCCAGCAGCCGCTGTTCGAGTTCTCCGGCGCCTGCGCCGGTTGCGGAGAGACGCCGTACATCAAGCTGATGACCCAGCTTTTCGGCGACAGGCTCGTGATCGGCAACGCCACCGGCTGCTCGTCGATCTACGGCGGCAACCTGCCGACGACCCCATACTGCACCAACCCGCAGGGCCTCGGGCCGACCTGGTCGAACTCGCTCTTCGAAGACACCGCTGAGTTCGCCCTCGGCTTCAGGATCTCGATCAACAAGCAGGAGGAGTACGCGCAGGAGCTGGTCAGAAAACTTTCCGCCGAAATCGGCGGCACCCTGGCCGGCGAGATCCTCGAGGCCAACCAGTCGAGCGAGCCTGCGATTTTCGAACAGCGCCAGAGGGTGGCCGTGCTGAAGGAGAAGCTGATGGCGATCAAGTCGCCCGATGCCAGGAACCTGCTCGCCGTGGCCGACTTGCTGGTCAAGAAGAGCGTCTGGGCTGTCGGCGGCGACGGCTGGGCCTACGACATCGGTTACGGAGGCGTGGACCACGTCACGGCATCCGGCAAGAACATCAACCTGCTGGTCCTGGACACCGAGGTTTACTCCAACACCGGCGGCCAGGCCTCGAAGGCCACGCCGAAAGCTGCGGTCGCGAAGTTTGCGGCAGCCGGTCGTGCGGCGACCAAAAAGGATCTCGGCCTGATCTCCATGACCTATGGAAGCGCCTACGTGGCAAGCGTGGCCATGGGCGCCCGTGACGAACAGACCCTGAAGGCGTTCCTCGAAGCCGAAGCCTTCAACGGCCCGTCGATCATCATCGCCTATTCGCACTGCATCGCGCATGGCTTCAACCTGGATGCGGGCCTCGAGCACCAGAAGGCAGCCGTCGATTCAGGCCACTGGCTGCTCTACCGCTACAACCCGGACAGGGTCAAGGAAGGCCTGAATCCGTTGTTGCTGGACTCGAAAAAGCCGAAAATACCGGTCGAGCAGTTCCTGAATATGGAAAACCGGTTCAGGGTGCTCAAGAAATCCCATCCGGAGCTGGCCGCACGCTACTACGCAGAGATCCAGAAAGAGGTAGACTCACGCTGGTCCTTTTACGAATATCTCGCCAACCGTCCTTACTGAGGCGGCAGGCGACATCGATGCACCAAAGGAAAAGGCGGCCAAATGGCCGCCTTTTCCTTTGATACCCCATTCCCGGTTTATCGCTTTTTCGACTCCCTGACCTTGTCGAACATCTCTTTGGCTTTATCCGCTTCGCCGAGCTTCTGGTAGACCGTGCCGAGATGGTTGTAGATTTCAGGCTCGCCGATCCCTGTGGCCACGGCCTTTTCGAGGAAGTCGCGTGCGGCGGCATAACTGCCGAGGCGGTAGTTCACCCAGCCGAGCGTATCGAGGAACACCCCGTTTTCGGGATCAAGCATCACGGCGTTCCGGGAAAGCCGCAACGCTTTCTGGAGCAGGATTCCCTCATCTGCATACAGATAGGCGAGGTTGTTCATGGCCATCGAGTTGTGCGGATCGAGTTCGAGCACCCTGGCATATGCCTCACCGCTGCGTTTTCTCCTGCCAAGCTGGTCATAGGCCATGGCAAGGGTGACGTTGGCCCGGATCAGCAGGTCGTGATCCTTGATCCTGTGTCGAGTACCGACGACCGATTCCAGGACGCCTGCGGCCATGGCCGGTGAACCGGTGTGCAGCAAGAGGTACCCCTCGAGAACCTTCATTCTCGGCACCTCACGGGGAAGCGCAAGCTTCGCCCTGGCAATGGAGGAGAACGCCATGCGTTTGTCCTTGCGATCCAGATACGCCATCACGAGGTTTTCCCATGCGTCGATGTTCCTGGCGTCAAGGAGGAGCGCCGTTTTGAAACTTTCGACCGCACGCGCACTCTGGTTGCGGGTCATCTCGAAAACCCCCTTCAGGACATGGATCCTGCTCTCCCGAGGGTGATGCACGGCCAGATCGTCGAGCATGCTGTACACCGGTTCGACATAGAGCGAATCGGATTCGGTGCGGGCAGCGAAAAGTCTTGTCAATTCGATGGAGGAGCCGACATCCTCGGACGACAGTTTATCGAAGGCGCGGTACTCCCGGATGAGCGCCTCGCGGTTGCCTGACCTGATATAATGATCGAGGAGCGCGACCCATGGAGGAACAGCGTTCCGGTCTGCTGCGATGATGGCCCTGATAGTCTCGAGAGCCTTTTCCGGCTGACCGGTCTGCTCGTAGAGCTCGCCGAGCGTCAGTTCGAGCTTCTGGTTGCTCCCGACGACACCGATCAGCTGTCTGAGGGTCACGATGGCGTCCGTGTACCGTTTGAGGGCGATCTGAAGCCACAGGGATTGCGACAGCACCTTCTCGTCGAGAGGATCACGCTTCAGGAGTCGCCCGAAGACTTCGAGCGCCTCGACAGGCTGTTGAGCGGCCACATATTCGAGCGCCTGTGCGTAAAGCATGTCCGGACGGTCCGGATCGATCAGTGCCGCCTGCCCGTAAAGCTCGGCCGCCCGTTTGTAATCCTGCATGTCATGGACGATCACGGCGAGATACCTGGCATAATGCATATTTCGCGGATCCAGCCTGACGGCAGCCTCCCCGTGGACCCTCGCCGAATCAGGTACCGACAGGCCGGAAAAGGCCATCGACATGGAGTAGCGCACCGCAGCGGCATCCTCGGGACTCTGCGGAACGATCTTCCGGAACACTTCGATGGCTCCCCAGTAATCGCCCTTCATGACCAGAAAAGAACCATGTGCGAATGCGCGCATCGAGCTATCCGGCACCTCTGCATGGAAAGCGTTGCCCCGGGCTCCCTGCATCTCCTTTCCTGAAAGCGTACCCGTCTGCATCACCGCGAAGGCGAGCAGTGCAAAAACCTGAAGGCAGAGCCTTCCCGTCTGGCAGATCGGGAATCGCATGCCGCGCCGGACCGGAGAATCACTTCCCATATGCTCCACCATCGTCGAACAGGGGGCCTTGCCCCGGATTGGGCCCCGGAGTTGCGAACCTGGCCATGGCGAGTCGAGTCGCTACTCTTCCCCTGGGAGTGCGGGCAAGATACCCGACCTGGATCAGGTAGGGTTCATAAACCTCCTCGATGGTATCCTGCTCCTCGCCGACCGAAACAGCGAGCGAAGCCACGCCGACCGGGCCGCCGTCGAACTTGTTGACGATCGTGTCAAGGATCTTCTTGTCCATGTCGTCCAGGCCACCTTCGTCGATCTCGAGCGATTCGAGGGTCCTTCGGGCGGTCTCAAGGGTAATTTCCTGCTCGTTGGCGACCTGCGCGAAATCGCGGGCACGCCGGAGCAGCCTGTTCGCAATCCGGGGGGTCCCCCTCGAACGCCGGGCGATCTCCATGGCTGCATCCTCGTCGATACCGATGTTCAGAATCGTCGAAGACCTGACCACGATATGCTGTATCAACTCCGGGGAGTAGTAGTCCAACCGGCTGTTGATACCGAACCGTGCCCTGAGCGGAGAGGTGAGCAGTCCGGCCCTGGTGGTTGCCCCGACAAGCGTGAACGGTTCGAGCTTGAGCTGGACAGCTCGCGATGCCGGTCCGCTGTCAAGCAGAATGTCGATCCGGAAATCCTCCATGGCCGAATAGAGATACTCCTCGACGGCAGGCGCGAGGCGATGGATTTCGTCGATGAACAGGATGTCGCCCTTCTGCAGGCTCGTCAGCAGACCGGCAAGGTTGCCTGCCTTGTCTATCAGCGGACCCGAAGTGATCTTGATGCCTCCGCCCATCTCCGCAGCGATGATATGGGCAAGGGTGGTCTTGCCGAGGCCCGGAGGCCCGGAGAGCAGCACGTGGTCGAGCGCATCGCCACGCTTCCTTGCCGCGGTGATGAACACTTTCAGGTTGTCCGTCAGCTTTTTCTGGCCGGCGAAATCACCCATGCTCTGGGGTCGTATCTGCTCCTCGAACCGGACTTCTGTCGGGTCGGAAGCGGTATTCAACAGTTCAATCCTCACGAAATACAAAAGTTAACGGGTTCAGCATACCCCATTTGAGCACCGCCCGACTCAGAAACCAGGTTTCGGAACAAATATATAGAGGCTCTCATCAAAGTTTGATCCTCGGATCTACCACCGCATACAGCACGTCGGACATGAGGTTGCCCAGCACGATCAGGGTGCCGGAAACGAAGGTGTCGGCAATGATCAGCGGATAGTCGCGCGCGAAGATCGCCTCGACGGTCACCCTCCCCATCCCGGGAAATGCGAAAATCACTTCGATGAACAACGCCCCGCTGAAGATGAACGGAAGCGAACTTCCGATGAGCGTGACCACCGGAAGCAGCGCATTCCGGAGGGCGTGCTTCAGGATGACCGCACTCTCGGAAAGCCCCTTGGCCCGCGCCGTTCGTACATAGTCCTGCCGGATCACCTCGAGCATGCTCCCCCTGACATACCTGGCGATGCCGGCAGCGCCGTTGATGCTGAGCACCGTGACCGGAAGGACGAGATGCCAGATCCGGTCGAGCACGAAACCGACCGGCCCGTAGCTTTCCGCACCCACTTCGTTGAGGCCGGAGACCGGGAAAACCGGAAGTTTCAGGGCGAAGAGGATGATCATCATCAGGGCGAACCAGAACTCGGGCATCGAATAGAAAAAGAGGGCCGTAACGGTCAGGAAACGGTCAAGGAAGGTGTTCTGCCTGACTGCCGAAATGACGCCGATGATGATGCCGAACGCAAAATTGGCAATCAGGGTCAGGACGGCGATGGTCATGGTCACGGGCAGGGCCTCGGCGATCACGTCGAACACAGGCTGCTGGGCACGGCTGAAGCTGCGGCCGAAATCACCGTGCAGGACATTGCCAAGCCACTTGATGTACTGGACCGGAAGCGGATCGTTCAGCCCATACTGCTGGCGGATCTGTTCGGCCACGTTGGGGCTGATGCCCGGCTGGATGAAAAAGGCCGCAGGGTCACCGGGCGCGAGCCTGATGATGAAGAAGGTCAGGGTCAGCACCCCGAACACGAGCGGTACGGCGATGAGGAGCCGTCTCAGGATGTATGAGGCCATAAGGTCCTATCGAACAGCGTTGGCTGATGGGTTGAGGGTCCAGTCGTCGATATTGTAGAAGGTCCCCGAAATGTTGAGTTCTTCGCCGATGATGCGTTTGCTGAAGCCGTGCGTCTCCCTGATCCAGTAGAGGAAGGTAACCGGCTGGTCGCGATGAAGGATCTGCTGGTACTCGACCCAGAAAGGACGGGCGTCTTCAGGACGCATCTTCGCCTTGGCGAGCTGGCTGAGCTGCTCGATCCTCGGGTTCTGGTAACCGGTGAAGTTGAATCGGCTCTTGTCGAGGTCGGAGCCCCAGACGTCGAGCGGATCGATCTCCAGGCCGATCGACCAGCCGGCCATCCAGGCGTCGAGGTTCCTCGACTGCAGGTTCTCGAAAAAGACATTCGACTCCTGCATCTCGATCTTGCAGTCGATGCCGAGCTCTTTCAGGTTCTGCTGGATCACGACGCAGGCGTAGTTGCGTCGGTCGTTACCCGCGTTCGTGTAGAGCGTGAAGGCGAATTTCCGGCCGTTCTTCTGCCTGATGCCGTCAGGTCCGGGCAGCCATCCCTCCTTTTCCAGCAGCTTCGCGGCAAGGGCCGGATCGCAGGCGTGCGGCTTGATCGTATCGTCGTAAGCCCACTTCAGCGAGGGGGAGATGTCGGTGTTGCAGATCGTGCCGTAGGTGCCGAGATAGCCGTCGATGATCGCCTCGCGGTCGATCGCATGGGTCAGGGCCAGGCGTACCGCCGGCGATCCGAACAGCGGATGTGGCCGGATCTTGCCGGTCTTGTGGAAATAGTCGTGGTCGATGTTCGACCAGCCGACATAATCGAAGACCCTCAGGCCGACCGTCTTGACCTCCAGGCCCGGATTGGCACGCGTGAGGGCGCCGAAGTCCTCGGGCTTCACGTTTTCGACCACGTCCACCGCTCCGGTCTGGAGCTGGGTAAGGCGCACCGTATAATCCGGCACGACACGGAACATGATTTTCCTGATGTTGCCAGGCTTTGGCAGCACGCACGACGGGTTCGAAGCGAGCGTGACATCCTGCTGCTTGTTCCAGGTGACCAGGCGGTATGGCCCCGATCCGACCGGTTTCATGTTGAGCTTCGACTCCCGGAACTCCCGGGGCTTCACATCTTTCCAGATGTGCTCGGGCAACGGGGTGAGCGAGGTGTGGAACAGGGCGAGATGCTCGGGCACCGGCTTGTGGAAATGGAACACCAGGGTCGTGTCGTTCGGCGTCTCGATGGCACGGTCGAAGTCGACTGCCCCCTTGTCCGCCCCGACCAGTTCGGCGAGATACTGCTGACGGGGACTTGCGATGACCGGGTCGCCGTAGAGGCGGTAGGCGAACTTGAAATCCCGGGATACGATCGGCTTGCCGTCTTCCCAGCGGGCGTCGCTTCTCAGGATGTAGGTGATGGAACGGTTGTCGGGAGCCATGATCCAGGTTTTGGCAAGCGCCCCTTTCGGTGAACGGCTTGCAACTCCCGGACTGGAGGGACGGAGCTTCTTTTCAATCGCCAGGTAATTGAGCAGGCCGGTCGAGGTGTCGAACTCGCTCTGCAGGAGGGAGGGATAGATGAGGCCGGCGATGTTGCCCGAGGTCACCGAGGCGCCGATCACCGGATTGAGGTAGTCCGCATCCCCGAGCATGGCGACCACCAGCGTGCTGTCCCTCGCCGAGGTCGAAAGCGGCGTACCTCCCTTCTGTTTCGAACAGGCCGAAGAGAGGAGCGTCACGGAAAGCAGGAGAAGAAGCCCGAAAAACGCGGAGGCCCTATTCGATCTCTTCGTCATGATAGAGTGGATTTGATTGTTCAGGCGAAACCGCCCGCTCCTTGTTGATCACGGTACGAATCCTCTCGGTGAGGGCTTCGGCCGCCACATATCCCGAATATCGCTTCAGCAGGACGTTCAGGGCAACCACCTCGATGATGACCGTGATGTTCTTGCCGGGAAAAATCGGCAGCTGCACCAGCGGCAGATCGACCCCGAGCACCTTCACGCTCTTGGTATCGAGCCCGAGCCGCTCGTATTCGGCCTCCTTGCTCCATTCGAGCAGTTCGACCACCACCTGCACCACCTTCCGGTCGCGGATCGCCCTGATGCCGAAATTCGCACGGACATCCACAACGCCGAGTCCACGGATCTCCATGAAGTGGTCGATGATGTTGTTCCGCGAAGCGACGATCGTCGAGGTCTCCCCCTTGCGTTTGAGCACGACAACGTCGTCGGCGACAAGTCCGTGCCCGCGTTCGACCAGGTCGAGCGCGATCTCCGACTTGCCGAGTCCGCTCTTGCCGGTGATGAGCACCCCGACCCCGTAGACATCAACCATCGAGCCGTGGTACTGCTGGTACATCGAGAACTGCTCGTCGAGGAATTCGGTAATGAAATAGATTGCCTTGGTCGAGGACTGCCTCGTGGTGAAGACCGGTATGCCGGCTTCCGTGGCGAGGTCCAGCAGATCCTGATCGAGTTTGTTGTTGCTGGTCAGGATGATGCAGGGCATCCTGAACTTGACGAAGTTGGCGAATGCCTGCATGCGGACATCGTGCCCGAGGTGGTTCAGGAACCTGGTCTCGGTGTTGCCCAGAATCTGCACCCGCTTGTACGTGAAGAGGTTGGTGAAACCCGCGATGGCAAGGCCGGGACGATGGAGGTCGCGTTCGAAGATCCTTCGGTTCTGCTCGTCCACGCTGTTGAGCCGTCGAAGCTTGAAATCGAATTTCTCCCCTATATGCTCAAAAAAATAGGCGACCGTGATCGATCGCTTCTTTAACCCCTTCTGGTCAAAATTCATGCTCGGGAGTTGATGGTGGTTGCTCGCTGCAGAATACCAGAACAGGGCCAGCATGCTGACCCTGTTCCGGTAATGGTTTTCAGATGTTCCGTTGCTTCTCCTTGAACTTCTTCAACTGTCTCGTCAGGTTATCGACGCACGTGTCGATCGCCTGTTCATAGGTCTGTCCGGACTCCCTGGCCACAAAATCGCGCAGCGGCACATGGACGGTTATTTCAGCAAGCTTGTTGTTCTCGAAATCGTTCTTCTGATGGTCGAGAATGACATGACAATTCATCGGCCCAGGGTAAAACCTGGTCAGTCCCGAAGCGGCATCCTGGGCGTAGCCCTCAATGGTGTTGTGGTTGCTGGAATGACGAAGGGTGACCTTGACGGCAACCACATCATCAGTAACGGACTTTGTCATACATACCTCCTCTGAAATAAGTGAATACTGGGAAAGAACGGGACCGAAAAGCCCCCGGGCCATGACAAACGTGATGAAGGATCAGGCTCGTGGATGAGATTTCCGGTATACCTCCCTGAGTCTGCTGAAGGTGACATGCGTATAAAGCTCCGTGGTGGTCAGGCTGCTGTGGCCCAGCATTTCGCTGACACTTTTCAGGTCAGCTCCGGCATTCAGGAGATGCGTGGCAAAACTGTGCCGCAGAATGTGTGGGTTTTTCCTTTCCGACTCGGTAACCGAGGAGAGATACCGTCTGGTCATTCTCTGGACAAGCATGGGATACAACTGTCTGCCTCTTGAAGTCACGAATGCCCTGGTCGATTCACCACCCCTCTCTTCAAGTATTCTAAAGAAGTTTCGCCTGACTTCAAAATAATTTCTGAGTGCCCCTGCAGCGGACTTTCCAAGCGGAACAATGCGCTGCTTGCGCCCCTTTCCCAGGATTTTCAGGAACCCGTGCTGAAGATCGACATCGACGGTTTCAAGCCCGATCACCTCGGATAACCGAAGCCCGCAACCATAGAGGACTTCAAGCACGGCCAGATCCCTTGACGCCTCGAACCTGCCTGCCCCGGTATCCTTCCCGCCTCCTGCGGCAGCTTCGGGAAAACGGTCAAACAGCAGGTCCGCCTCCTTCTCGCTGAGGAATTCGGGAACCTTCCGGCTGAGCCTGGGAGTCATGACCAGTGAAAGCGACGACTGACCGATCGCACCTGACTCCAGGAGGTAGCGGTAACAGCTCTTGACCGACGCAAGCTTCCTTGCGATGGATCGGGGCTGGATGCCCCGGTCAAGCAGGCTGCCCATGAACAGGCGCACATCGGTGACCGAAGCCCTGCCGGGATCGACAGGCTCCCCTTCCGGAAGCATCCAGTGCCCACGGAGAAAAGAGAAGTACTGGATGAGGTCTGTCCTGTAGGCGGTAAGGGTTCGGGGGGAGACGTTTCCTTCGGATTCGAGGAACGACATGAACGAAACGATGCACGGATGGATCGCCACGTCAGGATCGGTTCTGGTCTTAGAGGAGGGTCTGGTCATAACAGCACGACGCCGATAAGTTCCTCGTTTTCCTTAATGTAATATAATGTCGAGCCTCTGATCAGGAAATTGTTGAGCAGGGGGCCCGGTGAGGCTGAAGACATGTCTCCTTCGTAGACCGTCCGCCCGTCGATCCTTACCCTGACCGCAGATCGCCACGCACCGGGGAGAAGCGACAGAACATGCAGCCCCTCTGCCGTAACCGGAGCGGCATCGATTAACTCGACCGGGCCGTCATCCGATGGACGGACTTCCGGAAGCATGATGGCCTGGCGGGTCACCTCGTCAACAGCTTTCATACGGAGAAGGTTGGGACGTTCGTGCCCGGTACCGAGAGCCTCGATCACTTCCCCGGTCATGGGATCGATGAGCCAATACTCACGTTCGGGGAAGCCAGCGAAAAGACGGGTACGGTAGACAAGGAGCGAAGTTCCGAGATTTGCTGCAAACACAGCTTCCGGCCGGCTCCAGACCACCCTTCGAGCGCGCAGGTCGAGCGCCCAGATGCCCTGATGTTCCGGACTTCCCGGCTGGAAGGCATGGCAGTAGAGCAGGCCGGCGTGGGTCGTCTCCAGGCCGATCATCCACCCCTCGCCTACGGGAGAGTCGGATCCTTCGACGATCATCGGCACGAAATCGTCGGTGACCACCCGCCCTGAGGCCGCATCAAGGCAGAAAAGCGAGGCCTTCCGGGTGGCAGGAGCCCGTTTGAGGCCGGCAACCATACCCTCATCGGGAAACATGAGCTGCCAGATCACCGCGCCCCGGCCGGCATGCCACACCCAGCTCCTGACATCGGCATGCTTCGACGATGCTTCGTTCCGGCTTTCCGTCATCCTGCAACCCGTTCGATTCTGTAGACGGTGACCGCTATGGTCCGATCCCCTGTGGCATCATGCATATCCGAAGCCGTAACCCTGAAACCGTTCTCATTGACGAGTTCGAGGAACTGCTCGGCCAGGCGCCTCCTCGGATCGGCGATGTAGGCCGCGCCGCCCGGTTTGAGCAGGGTCTCGATGGCCGTGACGATGGGGAGCAGGTTGACCCGTTCGTAGAGCACGTCCGCCGCGATGACGATGTCGAATTTCTCGTCTGATCGGACCATCCTCCAGTCGAGGCGGCCGGTTTCAAGGACGACGCCGTTTCGGAGTGCGTTGTAGAGGGCGAATTTCAGCGCCTCGGTCGAGTAGTCTGTAACCAGTACCCTGGCACCCTTCTTCGCTGCGGCCACGCTCGCCATGCCGACCCCGGCACCCAGTTCGACGACCGATTTCCCGGCGATGTCGAGATCCTCCATGATCACATGCGAAAGCGTCACCGCCGCCGGCCAGATCTCCGCCCAGTAGGGCATCTGCTCATCCTTCAGGAACTCCTCCGGCGATATCCGGTCCAGAAGGGCGTAGCTGTCCCGAACGCTGAGGAAGCTGAAATCGGTGTCGCCGAAATGGTAGAGGGACTCCTGGAGGTCGTATTCGGCTGCAAGCTCTTCGCGGAGCCGGAGGAGTTCGGTATCAGCGCCCGGATCGTCCGCAGAAGCAGCCGCAGGCACCCGGTATCTGGATGTGATCATGATGAGGGTTTGCTGAGGGAGATGGAGGCACCCTGGTGAAAGCAAATATCTGCATGAATTTAATGAAAATCCCTTCCGTTTTCTATTTTGCGGCATGAAAGCATGGAGCACATCAACAACTCAACCTCTCTCTCATGAAAACAGATATCCTCGAAGTTTTCGACAACTCCTATCCCGGGCGGGACTACACCATCGAGATCGTCAATCCCGAGTTCACCTCGGTCTGCCCGAAAACCGGCCTGCCCGATTTCGGCACCATCACGGTCACCTACATGCCTGACAGAAGCTGCATCGAGCTCAAATCCCTGAAGTACTATTTCCTCGAGTTCCGCAACGCCGGCATTTTTTACGAGAACATCACCAACAGGATCCTCGACGACCTGGCGGGGGCATGCATGCCGAGAAGCATGACCGTGAAGGCCGAATGGAACGCCAGGGGTGGCATCACCGAAACCGTTACGGCGAGCTACTCGTCTGCAGGAAGCTGACCCCTTTCCCGCCCGGAATGCAAAATGCCCCGGAGGGAAGCTCCGGGGCATGATGAAAAGCTGGTTGTTCGGTAACGAAGATCAGAACTTCTCGTGGAGCCAGATCCCGATGGTCTTGACGTCGTCGTCGCTGATTCCCGAGCCGGGGAAGCCCTGCATGCGCTTGACGATCAGGTTGACCTTGCCGGTCTTCTTGTATTTGGTGCGGAGAAGGTCCTGCACGGAATCAAGCGTATGGCACTTGTTGCAACGGGTGTCGACAAGGGTCTTGGCGCCTGCGAAATCGAACCCTGCCGGAGCTGCAGGAACGTCGCTGGTTCCGACCGGCTTGTTGAGGAACTCCTTAAGCTGCGAGACACTCCTGATGGACTTGCCGTCAAGAGTCGTGGTGCGGCCCTGTTCCCAGTAGACCCTGAGGCTGAAGAACATCACCATGACGATCACGAAGATGCTCAGCGGAAAGCTGAGAAACCACTTGTCGCTGATCGCGGATGACATCTTCCCTATGCCCATGATGATCAGGGACGCGCAGAAGATGAGCAGGAACCAACCCAAGAAGGACCTGAGCGGAGTGAGAATCGGAGAGATGTTCTTGGCCGGCAAGGCGTAGCCGGTAAGGAACGATACACCGAAGAACAGAGCCCCCATACAGACAGCGCCGCCAATTGCCAGAGCAATAAGCTTACCATTTGACTGTTTGTCCATGACTGGTAATTGAGTTTGGTGTTAGCCGCTTGACATAAATTATTAGGAAAGATAAACATTATTGACAAAGCCGGCAAACAATTAAGCTTAAAAAGGTGCGTCCGCGAAAGTCCGTCCCAAATGTCGGGAACTATTCGGAAATCAGCTAAAATTGGCCGCCCTGCTTTGCAACTCGGGAGCTCATGTTTATGTTCACATGGTGCACCAGACCATTTCATCAAGAAATCCGACCCCATGATCACCTCCGCCAGCAGCGTCGTCGACTTCGAGAAGGCTTCGCTCGACTACCGTTTCCTGCTCGATTGCTTCATCGAGATGCTCCATGACCTCGGCCAGGACGAGCTCGCCCTCCACCTGCTGCAAGGCGGACAGCTCCCGGTGTCGGGTATCGAAAACGTCGAAAGGGCCGTACAGGCATGGTCAATCGCCTTCCAGCTGCTGAACATGGCCGAGGAGAACTCGGCCGCCCAGTACCGGAGAACCCTCGAATCGAAGGAGGGGATCGAGTCGTTGCCCGGCCTCTGGGGAGAGACGTTCCTGCACCTCAAGGAGCTTGGCGTGTCCGAAAAGGAGATCGCGCACGAGCTCCCGGAGATCGAGATCGAGCCGACCCTGACTGCCCACCCCACCGAAGCCAAGCGCCGGACCGTGCTCGAACAGCACCGTGAGCTTTACCTGCTGCTGGTCAAGCGTGAAAACCGGATGTGGACTCCGGCCGAGCAGGAGGCCATCCGGTCGGAGATCAAGGTCACCCTCGAACGGCTGTGGCGCACCGGAGAGATCCTGTTCGACAAACCCGACGTGAGCACGGAACGCCAGAACGTGCTGCACTACATGCACACGACATTCCCCGAGGTGCTGCCCATGCTGGACAAGCGTCTCTCGCAGGCATGGGCGACCGCCGGCTTCGATCCCTCATCGACGCTCGACCCCCGCTCCATGCCCCGCCTCAGCTTCGGCAGCTGGGTAGGAGGCGACAGGGACGGGCATCCCCTGGTGACGGCCGAAACCACGCAGCAGACCCTTGCGGAAATGCGACGGCACGCACTGCACCTCGTCAGGCACCACCTCGACCGGCTCGCCTCGCAGCTCAGCCTCTCGGGACGTTTCCAGTCCCCGGGCACGGAGATGTCGGATCGCCTGGAAGCGATGCGCCTCGCCCTTGGAGCCCGAGGCGACGCCGCGGTAAGGCGGAACGCCCATGAGCCCTGGCGCCAGTATGTCAATCTCATGATCGCCGCCCTCCCTCCTGATTCGGACGCAGGCGGCTCCGGGGAACCAGCTCCCGAAACCTTCGTCTACCGTCGGCACTCCGAACTGCTTGCGGACCTCGAACTCATCAAACGTTCGCTTCTGGCGATCGATGCCGGCAACGTTGCCTACGGTGAAATCTCACCGGTCTACCGGATCGTCCAGACCTTCGGGTTTCATCTCGGAAGGCTCGACATCAGGCAGAACAGCCGGTTCCACGACCTCGCACTCTCGCAGCTCATGACCGCGGCCGGCATGGACGGCCAGTCGTTCCTTGAATGGGGCGAGCCCGAACGGCTGGAGTTCCTGAACCGCGAGCTGCTCTCGCCCCGACCGTTCACCCATCCCGACATGCATGCCGGGGCGGAAGCTGAAGCCGTGCTCTCCTGCTACCGGGTGCTGTTCGACCATGTCCGGCTGTACGGCACCGAGGGCATCGGCTCCCTGATCGTCAGCATGACCAGGAGCGCGTCGGACCTGCTGGTCGTCTACCTCTTTGCCCGGGAGGTCGGGCTGATGGCGCCTTGCGTCGACGGTGACGCCTGCCTGCTTCCCGTCGTCCCGCTCTTCGAAACCATCGACGACCTCAGGAACAGCCCCGGCATCCTCCGGCAGTTCCTCGCTCATCCCGTAACCAGGAGGAGCATCGCCTGCCGTCAGGCGCGGCAGAAGAGGAAACGCCCCGCCCAGCAGGTCATGGTCGGCTACAGCGACAGCAACAAGGACGGCGGCATCGTCGCAAGCCTGTGGAACCTCTACCGGGCCGAAGAGCAGCTCATGGAGGCCGGAAAGGAGCACGGTGTCGACGTCCTGTTCTTCCACGGCCGGGGCGGAAGCATCAGCCGCGGCGCAGGCCCCACCCACCGCTTCATCCAGGCCCAGCCGCACGGGGCGCTCGATGCCGGCCTGCGGGTCACCGAGCAGGGAGAGACCATCGCCCAGAAATATGCCAACAGGATCAGCGCCGTCTACAACCTCGAACTCTTCCTGGCCGGAGCAGCCGAAGCGCGTCTCACACACCGGCATAACGGCAAGCTGGCACATCCTCTCGAACGTGTCATGGATTTCCTCGCGGATCGAAGCAACCTGGCATACCGGAAGCTGATCGAAACCCCCGGCATGCTCGAATTCTTCCGCCAGGCGACTCCGATCGACATCATCGAGTCGAGCCGCATCGGCTCCCGCCCGTCGCGTCGCACCGGCAACCCGAGTCTCGAGGACCTGCGCGCCATTCCCTGGGTGTTCAGCTGGAACCAGGCTCGCTTCGCCATTTCAGGCTGGTACGGCGCGGGCTCGGCGCTCGAGGCGTTGCGGGTTGAACGCCCGGATGATTTCGAGATTGTCCGGAGTGGTGACTTTTTCCTGGCCCCGTTCAGTTACATCGTCAGCAACGTCGCCACCAGCATCGCCACGGTCGATCCCTGGGTCATGCAGCAATACGCCCTGCTGGTCCATGACGAGGCCGTCCGGGCGGAGCTGCTCGGCATGATCAACGCCGAGTACCTCCGGACGAGGCGGCTGCTCGAAATGCTCTACGACGGTCCGCTCGAACAAAAGCTGGTCAACGTGTTCCGCTTCATCGGCATGAGGGAGGAGGGGCTCGGCATGCTGCACGGCCTGCAGATCGACCTCCTGAAACGCTGGCGGAAGCTCAAGGCGGAAGGAAACGCGCTGGAGGCCGACGCCCTCCTGCCCGAACTGCTGCTGACGGTCAACGCCATCTCCGGAGGCCTCCGCACGACCGGCTGAGCGCCGGCCTGCGCTGGAAACACCGGTTTTTTTGCTATTGTTAGAGTGAATATGTCCCCGAGTGATCAACCCCCAATCACACGACCATGCTCACCACCCTCTCGGCAGCTTCCCTGCTCGGCATCGACGCGCTTCGCGTCGAAATCGAAGCCAACGTCTCCAGCGGACTTCCCGCGTTCACCGTCGTCGGCCTGCCCGACAACGCCGTCAAGGAGAGCCGTGAACGCATCCTGACGGCCATCCGCAACTCCGGCTTCGAACTCCCGTCCAGGAAGATCACGGTCAACCTCGCCCCTGCAGACCTGCGCAAGGAGGGCACGGCGTTCGACCTCGGCATCGCCATCGGCTTGCTCGGCTCCCTCTCGGAGATCCACGGCAGCGTCGAGGATATCCTCGTCATGGGCGAACTGGCCCTCGACGGCACGGTCAGGCGGATCAACGGCGCCCTGCCGGTCGGCATCATGGCCGCAAAGGAGAAGATCGGGCGCATCATCCTGCCGACGGTCAACGCGCTGGAGGCGGCGGTCGCCGTGTCGGCGGCAGGCTCGGACACGCTGGTGTTCGGGGTGGAGTCTCTGCTGGAAGCCGTTTCGCTGATCAACGGCACCTCGGAAGCCTCCCCGGTAAAGGTGGACGTGGCGAAGCTGTTCGACGGTGAGCCGGAATACCCGGTCGACTTCGCCGAAATCAAGGGGCAGCATGCCGCCAAGAAGGCCCTCGAGATCGCCGCGGCGGGTGCGCACAACATCCTGATGATCGGGCCTCCCGGCAGCGGCAAGACCCTTCTGGCCAAGGCGATCCCGGGCATCCTCCCGCCGCTCGGGTTCGAGGAGTCGCTGGAGACGACCAAGATCTATTCGGTGGCGAACCTGCTCGACAGGGATCGCCCGCTCATGATCACGAGGCCGTTCCGAAACCCCCACCACACGTCCAGCAACATCGCCCTGATCGGGGGCGGGGCCCAGGCGAGGCCGGGCGAAGTGAGCCTCTCGCACAACGGCGTGCTCTTTCTCGACGAACTGCCGGAGTTCACGCGCAGCGCCCTCGAGGTGCTCCGGCAACCGCTGGAGGATCGCGAGGTCACCGTGTCGAGGGCCGCGCTGACGACCCGATACCCGGCTGGGTTCATGCTGGTGGCAGCCATGAACCCCAGCCCGGCTGGCGCGCTGAAGGATCGCGACGGCCTGCCGACCGCCTCTCCCGAGCAGATCCGGCGATACCTTTCCAGAATCTCGGGTCCGCTGCTCGACAGGATCGACATCCACATCGACGTGCCCAGGGTCGAGAACGCCGACCTCTTCTCATCCACGACCGCGGAATGTTCTCGCGACATCAGGAAGAGGGTCATCGCGGCCCGCAGCATCCAGCAGGCGAGGTTCGCGGCGCTTCCCTCCCCGAGGATATTCACCAACTCCCAGATGAACTCGAAGCTGATCCGCCGGTTCTGCGAGCTCGACCGGCAAAGCTCCGACCGCCTCATGGAGGCCATGAACCGCCTGAACCTGTCGGCCAGGGCGCACGACCGCATCCTCAAGGTCAGCCGGACGATCGCCGACCTCGAGGGAGCCGAAAGGATAGAGATGAAGCATCTGGTGCAGGGCATCCAGTACCGGAACCTGGACCGGGAGTTCTGGAACTTCTGAAGGGTCGGAACTGCGGCATGATAGCCGCCGGGCAAGGCACGGAAAGGAGACGAGCGGAAGGGTCGACCGGTCAGCGAGGAGGGAACCGGTCGATGGAGGCGACGGTGCCGGTGCCATGATGGCAGCCCCGGCAGTGGGCTCCGTCACTCATACCGCTGCTGCTGCAAATCAAAAACTTCCGATGCGGCTTTACTCACCGTATCGCTGCTGTCAGCCTCCATGATCGTCCTGATCTTTGCCGTCACGATGTCCCTGTTGTAGACGATATTACCGCTGGAACCCACCAGGGCTTCTTCCGCACTCTTCCGCAGCTCCTCGTCCGGAACTTTCATGACGAAGGTGAAAATGTCCTCGATCGCCTGTGTGTCACCGATGCCCCCCAATGCATGCAGGACAGCCCTTGCGACACGCTTCTCCTCTTCCAGCGTGAAGTCGTGGGGCGCTTTAAGGTAGTTCAACAGCAGCTGCACGCTGGCTTTATCCTTCATGTTCCCGATAATACGCGCGGCGGTCTCCCTGGTGCGGAGACCCGATGTTGAACGCGCTTCAAACACCGATCTCGACAATACAAGCACAATCTGAGCCCGCATCTCATCGAGCGTCTCCAGGGACTGGGCCCGAACCTGGTCGCTGTTGTGGTTGTCCCTGAACGTGTTCACCAGGGGTTCAACGGCATCGCCCCCTATGGCAGACAACGATTTCGAGGCGCTTTCCCTCACATTGGCATCGTCATCGTTCAGCAACGTGATCAGCGGTCGTATGGCAACCTTGCCATACAGCCCGAGGGCAAGAGCAGTATACCTCCGCTCGTTGATATTTTCCGAAACCAGCTTAGGCAGGAGGCCGGACATCTCCCTGAACTGCGTCAACTCAAGCTGCTTCTGGTTGTTGATTCGAGCGATCTCGAGCTGATTCTGGTTGAACACATACCCGACATAAAGTCCCGCCAGCGCAACGATGATACTGGCCAGAACAACTGACCACGCAGAATTGCGCTCGGTCCAGCCGGGCTCACGCGTTCCCGCGTCTCCTGAAGATTTTTCAACACTCATCGTAGGTATCGGGCAAAGTTATTCGAGTCTCGAACGAGTCGGAGAACATTGAGGGGATTTCGGGCGATACAGCCATGCGTCCATCCGCAGTCGATCGACATCGGCAAAGCTGTCGGCAACGGCATCGGGACTGACGATCTCGACGACACCGGGGAAGCATGCAAGGACACAGGCTGATACATGCTCACGCAAAGACGATCACCGGGCGTCTGATCTTCTGCTATCGGGGGCAACAACGGGGGAATCGAAACGGGGGTTCAGCAGGAAGGGGGTATTGCTGAATTTTCATACAAGGTAACTATCGGGGAAATAAAGAACAAACAATATGAATCATAACATGCGGAGCATCCGGCAACGGAACCTCGACAGGGTTCCGGCGTTTCTGGCCGGAAGACCCTGCGAGTGGATGGTCAGCGGATGATCACCTCGACCGGATCGATCGCCAGCACCTGCGGAGAATCCGTGCGAAGGAGCAGGCTGGCGGTACCGAGGCCGGGAATGGAGCGGGCCAGCGGCGCAGCTTGCCTGACGTAGAGCGAGACGAGGCGCGAAGCGAAGCCTGGCCCGAGGCTCGAAGAGTCGCCGAACAGGTAATCGGCCCATGTCCGTGCAGCCGGGAGGTAGATCATGGCCGGGGTTTTCGAGGCGTCCATCTTCGCCAGTTTCCGGGCGGCCTTGACGGCGTCGTCAAGGCCGCCGATGCCGTCGACGAGCCCGACCTCAAGCGCTTTCCTGCCGGTCCATACCCGACCGCCGGCCAGGGAATCGGCCCGTTCGAAGCTCATCCTCCGGCGTGAAGCGACCTTGCCGACGAAATCGCGGTAGATATCCCCGGAGGTTTCGTCGAACTTCCTGAACGACGCCTCGTCAAGCGGCTTGAACGGCGTATGGGCGTCGGCATACCGCCCGCGGACGATCACCTCGCGGTTCACTCCGGTCATCTTCAGGAGGCCGCTGATGTCCGGCTTCAAGGCAAACACACCGATCGAACCGGTCACGGTCATCGGTTCGGCGAAAATACGGTCGGCGCCGAGGGCCACCATGTAGCCGCCGGAAGCCGCGACGCCCGACATCGAGGCCACGACCGGTTTCGTCCTGCGTGCCGCATCGATCATCTCGAGCATGGAAGAAGCCGCCATGGCTTCGCCGCCGGGGCTGTCGATCCTGAGTACGATCGCCTTCACCTCGTTGTCGTCCATGGCCGTCTTGATCGCCTGCCTGAAGGTCCCCTCGCTGATCCCTTCCCCATCGGCCATCTCGGTGATGCCGCCGCTGACGATCGGGCCGGTGACGTTGATCACGGCCACCGTGCCGCCCTTGCCGGAAACACTCAGGCCGCCAGTCTCCTGCAGGTAGACGTGGCCGCCGACGAAGAGTTCGCCGGCCTTCGCAGCATAGCGTTTCTCGTACTCCTTCTCGAGCTGCCAGGCGCTCGACACGCGGTCGACAAGGTGTTGTGACAGGGCCTTTTCCGGGGAGAGCACGGCCACGGAGTCGACCACCGTCCTGAAGGCGTCACGGTCGATATGCCGGCGGGCGGAAACGTAGCCGAGGTAGTCATCCCAGGCCTGGTCGAGGAGCTGGCCGACCTCTTCGCGGCTCTCGGGACTCGACGAGCTTCTCGTAAAGGTTTCGACGGCGCTCTTGTACTTTTTCCACTGCGATGCCTGGAAGGTCACTCCGAGCTTTTTGAGCGGATCGGCAAGGAAGAACATCTCGGCCTTGAGTCCGTCGAGCAGCAGCCAGGAGCCTTTCTGCACCACAACCGAGTCGCAGGCCACCGCCAGCAGGTAATCCTTGTCCTCGGGCGAACGGAGGAACGCCGTCACTTTCTTGCCGGAACTCCTCAGCGCCTCGATGGAGCGCCTGAGCTGGCCGATCTTTGCCGGAGGAGCCGACACGCCGTCGATATTGAGGAGCACCGAGCGCACCCTCCCGTCCGTCCGGGCGCGCTCCATGATCTGCAGCAGCTCCTGAAGCGAGAGGAGCTGCCGCTCTTTTGCGAGCGGGAATGCAACCGCATCCGCAGGACGCTCGTCGATCTGCCCGCCGACGGCAAGCTTGAGCACGAAACGGTCAGGGAGCCGGTGGCTCCATGAAACCAGCGCCCATGCAACGGCCAGGATGGCAAGCGGTGCGATAACGAGCGTCAGGCATCCGGCGCGCCAGCATCCGCGCCTCTTTTGTTTGTCGGTCATGTTCCGGCTTGTCGGTAATGGTTCATTGGTAGAGAAGGCAGCTCACCCTCTGGGCAGGGTTCTCCTTCAGGGGCAGCAGCTCGGGCTCGCGCTCCCGGCATTCGGCGAACGCAAAGGGACAGCGGGGGTGGAAGCTGCACCCTTTCGGAATGGCAAGGGGGCCGGGCAGGTCGCCCTTGAGCATGATGCGCTCCTTCCTGTGGCCGAGCTCAGGAAGCGGTATGGCCGAAAGCAGCGCCTGGGTGTAAGGGTGTTTCGGGCTGGCGTAGAGGGTCTCGCCGTCGGTGATCTCCACGATCTTGCCGAGGTACATCACGGCCACCCGGTCGGAGATATACTCGACCACAGAAAGGTCATGGGCGATAAACAGGTAGGTCAGGCCGAACTCCCGCTGAAGGTCCTTGAGCAGGTTGATGATCTGGGACTGGATGGAAACGTCGAGCGCCGATACCGGTTCGTCGCAGATGATGAACGAAGGATTGACGGCCAGCGCCCTTGCGATGCCGACCCGCTGGCGCTGCCCGCCGGAAAATTCATGCGGATAGCGGTTGACGTACTCCCGGTTCAGTCCGACCGTGTCGAGCAGATCCCTGACCTTTTTGGCCGTCGCCTCACCTCCCCTGGTGACACCGTGCACCCGGAGCACCTCTCCGAGCATCTGGCCGACCGTCAGGCGCGGGTTGAGCGAACCGAAGGGATCCTGGAAAATCATCTGCATCTCTTTGCGCAGCGGGCGGAACCGGTTGTTTTCAAGGGCCGTGATGTCGCGTCCGCGAAACAGGACCTTTCCTCCCTTCGATGGTTGCACCAGCCTGACGATAGCCCTTCCCAGGGTAGTCTTGCCGCAACCCGACTCCCCGACCAATCCGAGGGTTTCGCCCTTCATGACCTCGAAAGAGACGCCGTTGACGGCCCTCGACACCACGCCGCCTCCGAACAGTCCAGCCTTCCGGACCGGGAAATGAACGCTCAGGTTACTGACCGAAAGAATCTCTTCATGCTCCATGGCCCGACATCAAACGGTTTGTCTTTGTCATATTTACTGCTTTTGCTATACTAATATACAAGCTAAATCCTCCAAACAAAGGCGCCCTCGAACCGAACCGGGAGAAGACCAGAACATTTTGAGCACCCGAAGCCAACATAAGGGCACCCTTTACGTAGTCGCCACTCCTCTCGGCAATCTCGACGACATGACCTTCCGGGCAGTCAGCACGCTGCGCGACGCCGGTGCGATCGCCTGCGAAGACACTCGGCGCACCTCGATCCTGCTCAGGCACTTCGGCATCCAGGGCAAGAAGCTTGTAAGCTACCACAGTTTCAACGAGGAGCGGGCGGTCGAACAGGTCACCGCCATCCTCGAAGAGGGTACCGACGTCGCGATGGTCACCGACGCCGGCACCCCCGGCATCAGCGATCCGGGATACAGCATGGCAAACTCGCTCCACGCCAGGGGATTCGGCGTCATCCCGATACCGGGTCCGAGCGCAGTGACCGCTGCACTGTCGGTCTGCCCGCTGCCGGTCAGCAGCTTCTTCTTCGCAGGCTTCCTCCCCCACAAGAAAGGAAGGAAAAGCCGTATGGAATTCCTCGCCTCGCTCGGCAGCACGGTGGTGCTCTACGAGTCGCCCCACAGGATCCAGAAGCTTCTCGAAGAGGTGAAGAGCAATTTTCCCGACCCGGAGCTCTTCATTGCCAGGGAAATCACCAAGCTTCACGAAGAGTACGTCAGCGGAACGCCGGACTCCCTCCTCGCACACTTTCCGAGCGGCCAGACACGCGGTGAATTCGTCGTCGTGATCCATCCGGGCGGAAAACGCCCAAAACAGTCGAAAGAGCATGCGGATCATCACTGAACCCACCGAGATGCAGTCGATTGCCGAGAGCCTCAGGCTCCAGCATCAGTTCATCGGCGTCGTCATGACCATGGGGGCCCTGCACGAAGGGCATCTCAGCCTGGTGCGCCTGGCAAAGAAAAAGGCCGGCATCGTGATCATGACCGTATTCGTCAACCCGACACAGTTCGGGCCCGACGAAGACTTCGAACGCTATCCGAGGCCTTTCGAGCAGGATTCCGCCCTCGCACGCTCAGCCGGCGTCGACTACCTGTTCGCCCCATCCGCGGAGCAGATGTACCCTGAAGGGTTCAGCACCTCCATCGACCCCGGCCCCATGGCCGGCAGCTTCGAAGGCCGCCTGCGGCCCGGGCACTTCAATGGAGTCGCCACGGTCGTAGTCAAGCTGCTCGGCATCACCCGCCCGCACTTTGCGGTCTTCGGCGAGAAGGATGCCCAACAGGTCGCCGTGATCAGGAGGGTCGTTGCCGACCTGAACATCGGCACGGTGATCGAGGGTGCCCCGATTGCTCGCGAGGGTGACGGCCTCGCGACCAGTTCGCGCAACATCTACCTCTCTTTCGAAGAGCGGCAGCAGGCGACTGCGCTGTTCCGGGCGATCCGCCATGCGCAGCAGGAGACCGAGTCCGGCCGGAACGATCTCGCCGCCATCGCGAAAGAGGCCGAGTCGATCGTGCATGCTGAGTCTGCAGCCAGGACCGACTACCTCTGCTTCGTCGAAGAAGATACGTTCGAACCGGCGGCCGATGCGATTCCGGGAAAAGCCTATCGCCTGATCATGGCCGTCCGGCTCGGTTCGACGCGGCTCATCGACAACTGGAAATACGTGTGCGGGGAGGATCGTGGATCGTGACGCGTGACAAGTGTCGGATGAAAAATCAAAAGTTATGCGTTTCGTGTCACGCGTTAAGAATTACGTGTTTTACGATTCGCGATTCGTGTTACGCAGCACGATAAAATTGTATTATATTATGCGACATGTCAAATTATGATTTCTTTACGACCACGACCGGCATTTACCTCCTGACCACTGCAGACAGTACGCAGCAGCCTGAAGATCCACCGGAAAGGTTCAACATCACTAACTTCAATTGATTTCCATGTTTATTAAAAAAGAAATCGATCTTGGACAGGGCAAGATCATCACGATCGAAACCGGAAAAATGGCCAAACAGGCCGATGGTGCCGCTGTCGTCAGACTTCACGACACCATGGTGATCGCCACGGTCGTTTCGAGTAAAACACCGCCGAACCCGAACCAGGACTTTTTCCCGCTGCAGGTCGAATACCGTGAAAAGTACTCGGCAGCCGGCAAGTTCCCCGGTGGCTTCTTCAAACGTGAAGGCCGCCCCTCCGAAAAAGAGATTCTCTCCGCCAGGCTGATCGACCGGGCCCTCCGCCCCCTCTTCCCTGACGGTTACTACCAGGAGACCCAGGTCATCATTTCGGTCATCTCCTCAGACACCATCAACGACTCCGACGTGCTCGGAGGCATCGCCGCCTCGGCAGCAATCATGGTGTCCGACATCCCTTTCGCCAACCCGATGTCTGAAGTCCGCGTCGGCCGCATCAAAGGGGCCTTCCTCATCAACCCCGACACCAACGAGCTGGCGCAGAGCGACCTCGACATCTGCATCGGCGGTACCGAGGACACCATCTGCATGCTCGAGGGCGAAATGAAGGAGATCTCCGAAGCCGAGATGCTCGACGCCATCAAGTACGGCCATAACGCCATCAAGAAGATCTGCCGCGTCCAGAAAGAGCTCGCTGCCGAAGTGGCCAAAGCGAAACGTCCGTTCGCTCCGACCGTCGCCCCGTCCGAGCTCGTCTCGGTCGTCGAGGGTCTCTGCGCCGCCGGACTGAAGGAGCTGGCCTATACCCCGCTCGCCAAGGAGGAGCGCGCAGACAGGACCAAGGCGATCTACAAGGAGACCATCAGGAAAACCCTCGAACGCTTCAGCTCGATCACCCCTGCGGATATCGAAGCGGAGCCCTCGAAAGCACTCTGCCTGAGCGAACACATGATCGACGAGTGCATCCATTCGGTAGAGAAGAAGGTGATGCGCCACATGATCCTCGACGACAAAAAGCGCCTCGACGGACGCAAACTCGACCAGGTCAGGCCGATCAGCATCGAGCTCGGGCTCATCCCGAGGGCGCACGGCTCGGCACTGTTCACCCGCGGAGAGACCCAGGCGCTCGTCACCCTGACCCTCGGCACCAAGAAGGATGCCCAGTCGGTCGATACCCTGACGGACGACCGCGACAAGCGATTCATGCTGCACTACAACTTCCCACCGTTCTCGGTCGGCGAGACCGGCCGGCTCGGCGGCACCGGACGCCGTGAAATCGGACACGGCAACCTCGCCGAACGCGCCATCAGGATGGTCATGCCTCCGGAACAGGAGTTCCCGTACACCGTCCGCATCGTCTCCGACATCCTCGAGTCGAACGGCTCCTCTTCGATGGCTTCGGTCTGCGGCGGAACCCTCGCGGCCATGGACGGCGGCGTACCGCTGCGCAAGGCGGTCTCCGGTATCGCCATGGGCCTCATCAAGGAGGGCGACCACTACGCCGTGCTGTCGGATATCCTCGGCAACGAGGACCATCTCGGCGACATGGATTTCAAGGTCTCCGGCACCAGGGACGGCATCACCGCCTGCCAGATGGACATCAAGATCGACGGCCTCGACTACCATATCCTTGAGACCGCCCTCGAACAGGCCCGCCACGGACGCCTGCACATCCTGGACGTCATGAACGAGGCCATTCCCGAATCGCGTGCCGACATCGGCAGGTACGCACCGCGCCTCACCACCATCCAGATCCCGGTGGACGCCATCGGCATGGTTATCGGCAAGGGTGGAGAAACCATCAGGAGCATCACCGAAGAGACCGGCGCAGAGATCAACATCGAAGACGACGGCACCGTGACCATCGCCTGCTCGAGCCCGGAAGGCACGGCCGCCGCGCTTGAGACCATCAAGACCCTGATTTCGAAGCCCGAGGTAGGCACGGTCTACATGGGCAAGGTCCGCGACATCCGCGACGAGCTCGGCGCTTTCGTCGAGTTCCTGCCGAAGACCGACGGCCTGGTGCATATCTCGGAAATTTCACGCGAGCGCATCGCCAGGGTGAGCGACGTGCTGAAGCCGGGTGATCGCGTCAAGGTCAAGCTGATCGACGTACGCAAGGACCCGCGTACCGGCAAAACCAAGTTCGCCCTCTCCATGAAGGCGCTGCTCGACACCGATGCGGCAGGCGGACAGAACGGCTCCGACCCCGCGCCGCAGGGCTGAAGGGACCAGAACGGTATGAAAGGCAGTGCAGGCGTCGGAATGAGCCCTGCACTGCCTTTTTTGTTGATTGACGATACAGGCTTATCTTCCCGGGTTCATTCCCAAAACGACAAGAGCATCATGAGGTACGACTTTTCAGCGATCGAAAAAAAATGGCAGGCGCGCTGGTGTGCGGAGAACACCTTCGCCACCGGCACCGCCCAGGACAAACCGAAATACTACGTGCTCGACATGTTCCCCTACCCGAGCGGCTCGGGACTGCATGTCGGCCACCTCGAAGGTTACACGGCCACGGACATCGTCGCGCGCTACAAGAGGAGCCGCGGCTGTAATGTCCTGCACCCGATGGGCTGGGATGCATTCGGCCTGCCGGCGGAGCAGTTCGCCATCAGGACCGGCACCCACCCGAGGTTCACGACCGAGAATAACGTCGCCAGCTTCCGGGAGACCCTGAAGAGCATGGGCTTCTCCTACGACTGGAGCAGGGAGGTCAACACGACCGATCCGGGATATTTCAAGTGGACGCAATGGATCTTCCTGAAGCTCTACGAGATGGGCCTTGCCTACATGTCGGAGATCGACGTCAACTGGTGCGAGGAGCTCAAGGTGGTGCTGGCCAACGAAGAGGTCGACGAAAAACTGGCCGACGGGTACACGGTCGTCAGGAAGCCGCTCCGGCAGTGGGTGCTGAGGATCACCGCGTATGCCGAACGCCTGATCGAAGACCTGGATGGCCTCGACTGGCCCGAAAACGTCAAGCAGATGCAGCGCAACTGGATCGGCCGCTCCGAAGGGGTCGAAATCGATTTCGAGCTCCCTTGCCACAGGACGCACCTGAAGGTCTACACCACCCGACCCGACACCCTGTTCGGAGCGACCTACCTGGTCATCTCCCCCGAACACCCGCTTGCCGAGAAACTGGCCATAGCCCAGCAGCTCACGGCGGTCAGGTCCTATATCGAAAAGGCGAAGCTGAAAACCGAGCTTGAACGAACCGGGCTGCAGAAGGAGAAGAGCGGAGTCTTCACCGGATCGTACGCCGTCAACCCCGCGAACGGCGAAACCCTGCCGGTATGGATATCAGACTTCGTCCTGACCAGCTACGGCACCGGCGCCATCATGTCGGTGCCTGCCCACGACAGCCGTGACTGGGAATTCGCGAAGAAATTCGACCTTCCGATCAGGGAGGTCGTCAGAAGCCCCCACGACGTGCAGGAAGCCGTATTCGAAGGCAAGGAGAGCGTCAGCGTGAACTCGTCGAACGACGAGGTCAGCATCGACGGCCTGGAGTTCAAAACGGCCTTCGACCGCATGGCCTCCTGGCTCGAATCGAAGGGCAAGGGCAAGAGGAAAGTCAATTACAGGCTCAGGGACTGGGTGTTCAGCCGTCAGCGCTACTGGGGCGAACCGATCCCGATCAGGCACTACGATGACGGAACGATGCGTCCCGAGACCGCCCTGCCGCTGACCCTGCCGGAAGTCGAAGCCTACCATCCGACATCGACCGGAGAATCCCCCCTGGCTAACATCGGGGAGTGGCTCTTCGGCACCGACGAACACGGCGGTTTCCGACGCGAGACCAACACGATGCCGCAGTGGGCCGGAAGCTGCTGGTACTACCTCCGGTTCATCGATCCATCGAACGACGGCCAGCTCGTCGAACCCTCGAAAGAGCGCTACTGGATGAACGTCGACCTCTACATCGGCGGCGCCGAGCACGCCGTGCTGCACCTGCTCTACTCGAGGTTCTGGCACAAGGTGCTCTACGACCTCGGTGTGGTGAGCACGAAAGAGCCCTTCCAGCGCCTCTTCAACCAGGGCATGATCCTCGGTGAAGACAACGAGAAGATGTCCAAGTCGCGCGGCAACGTCATCCCTGCAGACCAGGTCCTCGATGCCTACGGCGCCGATGCCGTCAGGCTCTACGAGATGTTCCTCGGCCCGCTGGAGCAGGTCAAGCCCTGGAACACGAACGGCATCGAAGGCATCAGCCGCTTCCTCGGAAAGGTCTGGAGGCTGGTCTGGGAAGAGAACGGAACGTCACCGAGAATCACCTCCGACAGGAGTGGACATGCGATCCTCAAAAGGATGCACAAGGCGATCAGGAAGGTGACCGAAGACACCGAACAGCTCAAGTTCAACACGGCCATCTCCGAAATGATGGTGCTGGTCAACGAACTGCACAAGGCCGGCTGCTACAGCCGCGAAGCTGTCGAAACCGTGCTGACTCTGCTCTCGCCTTACGCGCCGCACATCACCGAAGAGCTATGGGAGAACCTCGGCAACGGGCCTTCGATCAGCGGCGCCCTGTGGCCGGTTTTCGACCCGGCGCTGGCCAGTGACGATGTGGTGACGATCGCCGTCCAGGTCAACGGAAAGCTCAGGGGAACCTTCGAAGCTCCCGTGCAGTGCCCGAAGGAGCAGCTGATCGAGGAGGCGAAAAAGGTCGAAAGCGTCGTGAAGTTCCTCGAAGGTCAGGCGATTGTCAAGGAGATCGCCGTACCGGGCAAGCTTGTCAACTTCGCCGTCAAGCCCCTGTAAAAGCTCCTGGACAAAGCACGGCACGGCCCGGTTCCCCGGGGTCGGGCTGCGCCCTGGTTCCCTGATGCTCAAAGCAGAAGCGCCGACACCGAGGGGATGCCCACCGACCTGCCGATCCTGCGGTGCAATACCCCGGCAAGTCCGGCCATCCCGGCTTACGTCAGCGCAGCCTCCGGCCGCCAACGACGGCGGCCTCACTCCCGGGACCTGTTTTGTGCTGTAATAAATGGCGTAGTTGGCATCATCTGTTTTTTTGTGTAAATTGGCCGTTAACAATTTTGAAGGGCCCTCCAGCCGGGCCCGAGCTGCATCTCCGGCTGTAACACCGTCTGCGTCATTCACCTCCCACTTTGGGCGGGGGGTGCTTTTTTTTCAAAAAATCAAACCGTGTATCAATGGCTACTGAGAACACTCCGTCCCAGCCCTCTGAATCGATCAGCTCGGTCTTGTCAGAAAAGAGGAAATTTCCACCTTCTGCGGAATTTGCATCCAAAGCTCATGTCTCGAGCATGGAACAGTATGAAAAGCTCTATGCCGAAGCTGCTGCAGATCCCGAAAAGTACTGGGGTGGCATTGCAGAGAATTTCCACTGGTTCAAGAAATGGGACTCGGTTCTTGACTGGAAACCTCCGTATGCCAAATGGTTTGACGGCGGTAAGACCAACATCTGCTACAACGCTCTTGACGTCCATGTCAACAGCTGGAGAAAGAACAAGGCGGCCATCATCTGGGAAGGAGAAGAGGGCGACGAACGCATCCTCACCTACGGCGAGCTGCACCGTCAGGTCTGCAAGTTCGCCAACGTGCTGAAAATCGCCGGAATCAAGCCTGGCGACAGGGTCGCCATCTACATGGGCATGGTCCCTGAACTCATCATCGCCGTGCTCGCCTGCGCGAGGGTCGGTGCGGTTCATAACGTCATTTTCGCTGGCTTCTCGGCGCACGCCATCACTGAGAGGGTGAACGACTCACGCGCGAAGCTCGTCATCTGCGCAGACGGCACCAGGCGCCGCGGCGGCAGCATCAACCTGAAGAACATCGTTGACGAGGCCATCGTCAACACCCCGTCGGTCAGGAGCGTCATCGTCCTCAAGCTGACCAACGAAACCGTCCACATGCACGACGGCATGGACCACTGGTGGCATGACCTCATGGGTCTTGCCGTGGACGAGTGCGAAGCGACCCAGGTCGACTCCGAACATCCGCTCTTCGTGCTCTACACTAGCGGCTCGACCGGCAAGCCGAAAGGCATCCTGCACACCACCGCAGGCTACATGGTGCACGCCGCCAGCTCCTTCAAGTACGTCTTCGACATCAAGGACGAGGATATCTACTTCTGCACGGCCGACGTAGGCTGGATCACCGGACACACCTACATGGCCTATGGCCCGCTGCTCAACGGCGCGACCGTCTTCATGTACGAAGGTGCTCCGAACTACCCGCAGTGGGACCGTTTCTGGGACATCATCAACCGCCACAAGGTCACGATCTTCTATACCGCGCCGACGGCCATCAGGGCATTCATCCGCGCCGGCAACGAGTGGGTCACCAAGCACGACCTCCGTTCACTGAGGCTTCTCGGCACGGTCGGCGAGCCGATCAACCCCGAGGCCTGGATGTGGTACCAGAAGTACGTCGGACAGGAGAAATGCCCGATCGTCGACACCTGGTGGCAGACCGAAACCGGCGGCATCATGGTCTCCCCGATGCCAGGCGCAACCCCGACCAAGCCCGGTACCGCCACCCGCCCGCTTCCGGGCATCATGGTGGACGTCGTGCGCAAGGACGGCACCCCGTGCGACGCCAACGAAGGCGGATACCTAGTGATCAAGAGCCCCTGGCCCTCCATGCTCAGGACCATCTACGGCGACAACGAACGCTATGAGAAGACCTACTGGTCTGAGTTCAAGGATATGTACTTCACCGGCGACGGTGCCAGGAAGGATGACGACGGCTACGTCTGGATCATGGGCCGAGTAGACGACGTGGTGAACGTGTCCGGCCACCGCCTCGGCACCAGCGAGGTCGAAAGCGCCCTCGTGTCACATGAGGCCGTTGCAGAGGCTGCTGTCGTGAGCCGTCCGGACGAGATCAAGGGTAACGCCCTGGTTGCGTTCGTGACCCTGAAGGACGAGTACGAAGGGGACATGAAGCTGCGCGAATCGCTGCGTAACCATGTAGCCAAGGAGATCGGCCCGATCGCCAAGCCCGACGAAATCCGCTGGGCCAAGGGTCTGCCGAAAACCAGAAGCGGCAAGATCATGCGCCGGCTGCTTCGCGAGCTCGCCACATCCAACGAGGTCAAGGGCGACGTCACAACCCTCGAGGATTTCGGAGTACTCGAAAACCTCCGTGGCCAGGAAGACGAGAACTGAGCCCCGACATACCGGAAGCTGAAAAGCACAAAAAAGAGAGAGCGGCCGAAAGCCGCTCTCTCTTTTTTACTGCCACCGACAGGATCAGGGCGTAACGTCGTCATTCATAACAGACAACAGATGACATTTCAACCTAACTGACCGAGTTCATGAAACCGACGTTCAAATCCTGGGCAACCCCGCTGGTCATCTCCGCATTCATCGTTTCGGGCATAACCGGCCTCATGCTGTTTTTCCATCAGGAGGCGGGGTGGGTCAAGCCTGTCCATGAATGGCTGAGCTGGGCATTCGTCGCAGGAGCTGTTTTCCACACCGCAGCCCACTGGAAATCGTTCAAGAACTACTTCAGCAGCAGGAGCGCCCTTGCCATCATCACTGCCGGCGCGATCATTGTCATTGCGTCAATCACGATTCCCGGCAGGGGAGGCCACGGCAATCCGTTCATGAAGATCAGCGCAACCCTCGCCGCAGCACCCCTCGAAACCGTTGCCGGGCTCGTTCACCTGACACCTGAACAGGCTGTCGAAAAGCTGGGGAAAAGCGGCCTGAAAGTCGCAGATGCCAGCCGGACGGTCAAAAAGATCGCAGCAGACAACGGGAAAAAAGAGATCGTGGTACTCGAGTCGCTTTTCGAGTAAGGCCGGCATTGGATTTATGAAGCCATCCGTCACGGGTCACTCGTCACGGATTGAGCCTCGCTATGGTGAACGTCAGGTATGAGGCGAAGCTTACCCACACCAGGTATGGCACCAGCAATATGGCGGCCTTCGACGATACCCTGGCAAACGCCGCCATGGTCGCGACGATGGCCAGCCAAAGCACCAGGATTTCAGCAAAACCGCCCAGCGGGGACCTCATGCCGAAAAATGTGGCTGACCAACCCAGGTTCAGGAAAAGCTGGATGCCGAAGAGCACCACTCCCCGCCTGACCTCGCTTTTCTCGATTCCGGCTCCGAGCACCATGGAGAGCGAAATGCCCATCAGGATGAACAGCACCGTCCAGACCGGGGGAAATAACCAGTCCGGTGGATTCCATGACGGCTTCTGGAGCGTCGTATAGTACCACGAACCGGGCACAGGCGTAAACAGGCTGCCGGCAAAGGCGAAAAGCATGCAGATGGCGATGCAGAGCACCACCGTGAGTAATTTGTTGTTCATGGATGGCCTGGTTTTGCACCGGAAGAGATGCATCTTCCCGTGAAGTTGATGGTTTCATGCATAATAGATGATAACGCCGCCGTTTACTGATAATTCCCCCACAGGCGCAAATAGACCGGGTAAATCATATATTCCCTGCGGAACCCGCAACCATTCACCAGCGAAATGAACAAGGAACTCGAAACCGCCGTCAGGGCCGCCGAAGCGGCAGGGGCAATCACCATCTCCCGATTCGGCGAACTGACCAGCTCCGAGATCGTGGCCAAGGAGTACAAGGATTTCGTCACCGAGGTCGACCGTCAGTGCGAAGCGGCAATCTCCGCGATCATCCTGGCGAGTTTCCCCGAGGACAGCCTGCTCTGCGAAGAGGGCACCCTGAACGACGGCGCTTCGGGTCGGACCTGGATCGTCGATCCTCTCGACGGCACCCTGAACTTCATCCACTCCTTCCCTGTTTTTGCGATCAGCATCGCCCTGAGGGGCGCCGACGGCGACCTGCTTGCCGGAGTTGTCTTCCAGCCGGTGCTCGGGGAGCTGTTCACGGCTGCGAAAGGCGAGGGAGCCTTCCTGAACGGCAGGCGAATCCGGGTTTCGGACCGGGATTCGAAAGGGAGTTTCCTGATTGCCACCGGAGTGCCGTTCAAGGAGTACCATTACCTCGACTCCTACCTGGCCATGATGAAGGAGGTCGTGCACGACTCGGCTGGCATCAGGCGGGCCGGCTCGGCAGCCATCGACCTCGCCTACACTGCGGCCGGTCGGTTCGACGGATTCTGGGAATACCGGCTCTATCCCTGGGATTACGCTGCCGGAGTGCTGCTGGTTCGAGAAGCCGGAGGCATCGTCACCGGTTTCGACGGGAGTGGCGATCTCTTTGAGCATCACAGCATCCTGGCCGGAAGCTCCGTCACCCATCCCATGCTGCTCGAAATGGCGCTGCGCCATTTCGACGGCGAGCTCCGGCAGGACAAACGGCTGTGAAACCCGCCTTTCCGCCGATTTGAAGAGTATGGTGCGCTTTCGTATCTTGGACCTTTTATCACTTAGCATCACTCATCCATGCTCATTAATCAGCGCACCCTCCAGAACGAAGTCTCCCTCCAGGGAATCGGCCTCCACACCGGCCAGGAATGCACGATCACGTTCAAGCCTGCACCGCCGAACTACGGCTACACCTTCGTTCGAAACGACATTGTCGACTGCCCCGAAATTCCTGCTCTGATCGATAATGTGGTGGATGTCCGGCGCGGCACAACCATCGCCATCGGCGAAGTGAAAGTGCACACCACCGAACATGTCCTTGCCGCCCTCTACGGACTCCAGATCGACAACTGCCGCATCGAGCTCAGCGGCCCCGAGCCACCGGTCATGGACGGCAGCTCCCGACCGTTCGCCGAGGCCATCATCTCGGCCGGCATCGCCGAACAGGACGAACCTAAAAACTACCTGGTCATCGATGAGACCATCGAATACCACAACTCCGAACAGGGCGTCGATATCGTGGCCCTGCCGCTCGACAGCTTCAGGACCACGGTCATGGTCGACTACAAGAACCCCGCCCTGGGTTCACAGCATTCCGGGCTGTTCGACCTCAACAAGGAGTTTCTCAAGGATTTCGCACCCTGCCGGACCTTCTGCTTCCTGAGCGAAGTCGAAGCCCTCGCCAACCAGGGCATCATCAAGGGCGGCGACGTCGACAACGCCATCGTCATCGTCGACAAACAGCTCGAACAGGCCGAGATACAGGGGCTCGCCGACAAGATCGGTATCAGCAGCTCGCATCTGGTGCTCGGACAGAACGGCATCCTGAACAACCGCGAACTGCGCTTCCCGAACGAACCCGCACGCCACAAGCTTCTCGACCTGCTCGGCGACCTCGCCCTGCTTGGCATGCCCGTCAAGGCGCAGGTGCTCGCCGCAAGACCGGGACACGCATCGAACGTGGAATTCGTCAAGCAGCTCAAGAAATATGCCGACCGGAACAAGCTGGCCCGCCAATACCAGCACGAAAAGAAAGCCGGCGTCATTTTTGACATCAACGCCATCCTCAACATCCTGCCGCACCGTTATCCGTTCCTCCTGATCGACAAGATCGTCGAGTTCAAGCTCGACGAGAAGATCGTCTCGATCAAGAACGTCACCATGAACGAGCCATTCTTCCAGGGGCATTTCCCGGGAAATCCGGTCATGCCCGGTGTGCTCATCATCGAAGCCATGGCGCAGACCGGCGGCATCATCATGCTCAACGGAAAAGAGAACATCAAGGATTCGGTGGTATTCTTCATGGGCATCGACAAGGCCCGGTTCCGCAAACCGGTGCTCCCCGGCGACACCCTCGTCATCGAAGCCGTCATGACCAACAAGCGCAGAACCGTCTGCCAGTTCGACGCAAAAGCCTATGTCCGGGGCGAATTGGTCTGTGAGGCCTCCCTCATGGCCACGGTCATGAACAAGAACAGCTGATACCGCATACAATAACAGGAAAAGCCCCGCAAAGACGGGGCTTTTCCTGTTATTTCCACAGCTTGCCAACACTCCTGCCAACAGGTTGCCAACAAGTTGTCCACATTTTCAACATCTGTGGACAACGCCGTTAATAATCAAATAAGTGACTTGATAACAATCACTTATACATTAACTAACCTGTATTGTCTTCGGTTTGGTATACAGTAGTCCATATTCAGGCGTTCATAAAACACACCAGGGACTACACCTGCGCCGAGCCTTGCCGGCAAAGGAGATCCGGGAACCGTCATGCCTGGTAATCGAGCCCCTGCCTGATCCGGTAGAAACGGACGCAGTACTCGAGAAACGAATAGAACAGCATCACTGCGGAGAGGTACATGAAGAAATCCTTGACAGGATAGCGGGCAAAAAACGGATGTGGCCAGATCATGGAGATGAACATGATGGAAACGAAACCGACTGCCCACTTGCCTGGCCAGAGCGAGGTGGTCAGCACATTGTGACGGTGGCGTATCCATGCCGCCCCGATGAAAATGAGCAGGTCGCGCAGTACGACGAACACCACGAACCAGACCGGAAGATCCCCTTTCCAGAGGAAATAGACCGCAACGCTGGCAAGGCAGAGCTTGTCGGCCAGTGGATCGAGGATCTTCCCCATATCAGATACCTCGTTGGTCCACCTGGCGGCACGACCGTCGAACCAGTCGGAAAGGAGCGCGATGATCATGATGACGATCGCCACCTCCGTCCGTCCGGCATGCAGGTAATAGATGAACCAGGGAATCAGCAGGATCCTCAGAAAACTCAGGCAATTGGGAAGATTGAAGATATGTCCCTGCACGGTTCGTTACGTTTAGTCAGTGTGAACGAAAATCGACGCGAATGCCGGAAATAGAAGCATGAGAACACAAAGACCGTATCGGAGCCCTTCGGAAGGCAATACGCAGTCAGGCAACCAGTTCCGGATGGTCGTCGATGAAAGCCGACCACCCCTGCTTTTTCCTCTTCAGAACGTTGCCCTCCTTTGAACGCCGCACGCCGACCATTGCAAGGGCGTTCCTCGAAATATCGCAGTACGCGATGCCGAGGGCATCGGTGACGTCGGACGGCATGGATGATTCGCCAAACCCGAGAAGCCTCGAAAGCATCGATGCGACCTGCTCCTTTCCCGCCGCACCGCTACCCGTGACGCACAGCTTGACCTCCCTCGGAGCGTATTCACGCACCGGAAGGCCATTTCTCGTGGCAAGCGCGAGCATCGCCCCCCTCACCTGCCCCAGGATCAGTGCGCTCCTGACGTTGCGTCCTACAAAAGCGGTTTCGATCGCCATGACCTCAGGCTTCGCCGACGCAACCACCTCCTCGAGGCCTGTCCATATCTGTCCGATCCTTTCGGCCAGGGGGGTCGAACTTTTCATGCGGATAACGCCGCAGGAGACGACCGAACAGCACCCCTCGCTGAAGCGGATGACACCGTATCCGGTGTTCCTGCTCCCGGGATCGATTCCCATGACGATCATGCGTCAGTCACCCAGGCTTTGCATGGCGTTCTCGCTGATCTCCATGTTGCTGTAGACCACCTGGACATCGTCACAGCTTTCGAGTGCGTCGATCAGCTTGATCGCCTTCGTGGCGTCCTCGGCTTCGAGTTCGACGTAATTGTCGGGCAGCAGGTCTACCTTCGCATTCTCGAAAGAGATGCGGGCATCCTCGAGCGCCTTTTTGGCCGATTCGAGATCCTTGACGTCGGTAAGCACCGTATAGAACAGCTCGTCGCCAGCCTCGAGCTCTTCGAGTCCCGCGTCGAGCAGCAGTTCCATGAGACTGTCCTCGGTGACGGCCGACTTCGGCACGTCGACCGACCCTTTGCGCTGGAACATCCAGGCGACGCTGCCGCTTTCGCCGAGCGAACCGCCGTTCCGGCTCATGAGGTGGCGGATATCGGCCACCGTGCGGTTCCTGTTATCGGTGGCAGTCTCGATGATCAGGGCTATGCCGCCGGGTCCGTAGCCTTCGTAGGTGATCTCCTCGTACGTGGCACCCTCGAGCTCGCCGGTCCCCTTCTTGATGGCTCGCTGGATGTTGTCCATCGGCATCGAGTTTGCCCGGGCGGTATCGATGGCAAGCCGGAGCCTCGGGTTACCGTTCGGATCTCCCCCGCCCATCTTGGCGGCAATGGTGATCTCCTTGACGAGCTTGGTGAACAGGTTTCCCCGCTTCTGGTCGGTCGAGGCCTTCTTGCGCTTGATCGTCGCCCATTTACTGTGTCCAGACATAAGTTACGGCAGATTATTGATGTGTTCCCGAAATGTCGCGTTTATGATAAAAGATTTTATTTTCAATGAAAGCAAAATCGAATCTGCGAGGGTAAGATAAATTAATCACAAGAACAAAGAATGACAAACTGGTTGATCGGTTATCAGGGCGAACCCGGAGCCTACAGCGAAATCGCAGCCCTCAGGTTCGGCACCCCGCAACCCTACGAAACCTTCGACGACGTGTTTGCCGCTGTGGTCGCAAAGAAGACCGATTATGGTGTGGTTCCGATCGAAAACTCGCTCGGAGGCAGCATCCACCAGAACTACGACCTCCTGCAGCACCAGCCGGTAGTCATCCTCGCCGAAACCTTCGTCAAGGTCGAACACTGCCTGCTCGGCCTGCCCGGGTCGTCGGCCGATACGGCGGTCAAGGTGCTTTCCCACCCGCAGGCCCTCGCACAGTGCCGCAACTTCATCGCAGAACATCCCGCCATCAAGGCTGAAGCCGCCTACGACACGGCAGGCAGCGCCAAGATCGTGGCAGCCGGCGGCGATCCCCGCATCCTCGCCATCGCATCCAAAAGGGCCGCAGAACTCTACGGGCTCGAGATCCTGCGCGAAAACCTGGCCGACGAGGAGTGGAACATCACCCGCTTCTTCTGCATCGCCCACCAGGACAACCCCGACGTTTCGCACCTGAAAAACCGGCCCGACACCACGCAGCAGAAGACCTCGATCGTCTTTTCCCTGCCGAACGAACCGGGCTCCCTGTTCAAGGCTATGGCCACGCTCGCCCTGCGCAACATCGACCTGACCAAGATCGAGTCGCGCCCCTCAAGGAAGAAGGCGTTCGAATACCTCTTCTATGCCGATTTCATCGGTCATCGGGACACCCCGAACATCCACAACGCCCTCGAACACCTCGGCGAATTCGCCACGATGCTCAAGGTGCTGGGAAGCTACGGCGTCGTGAATCCATGAAGAACGACTCCCAGTTCGACCTTTTCGCGGCCCCGGCGCCACCCGATGAACGCCCCGGGGCATCCACTCCGGCGGAGCCCGGCCGCAAGCCCTCCCTCTTCCTTCTCGACGGCATGGCGATGGTCTACCGCGCCTTCTTTGCCCTCCAGCAGGCGAGAATGACCACCCGTGAAGGCCAGCCGACAGGCGCAGTCTTCGGCTTTGCATCGAGCCTGCTCAGGATCATCGAGGCATACAGCCCCGAATACCTTGCCGTGGCTTTCGACAGCCGTGAGAAGACCTTCAGGCACGACCGCTATGAAGCCTACAAGGCAAACCGGCCAGCCCCGCCTGAAGATCTCATCAGCCAGCTCGGCGAGATCACCGGGCTGATCGGCGCCTTCGGCATCCCGATCGTGATCATGCCGGGCTTCGAAGCCGACGACCTGCTCGGCACGGCGGCCCGCAAGTTCGAAAGCACCTGCCAGGTCTACATCGTCACCCCGGACAAGGATATGGCGCAACTGGTGCACGACGGCGTGCGCATCCTGAAGCCGGGCAAGAAGCAGAACGACTTCGAACTTATGGGTCCGAAAGAGATAACCGAACAGTTCGGCGTGCCGCCGGAGCAGTTCATCGACCTGCTGACGTTGACCGGCGACACCTCGGACAACATCCCCGGCGCCAAGGGCATCGGCCCCAAGACGGCCTCCGGCCTGCTCGAAAAATATGGTTCGCTCGAAGGGATATACAGCCATCTGGACGCCATTTCGCCGAAAACGAGAAACAGCCTCGAGGAGTTCAGGGAGATGATGCCGCTGGTCAGGGAACTGGTCACGATCCGCACCGACCTCGAGATGCCGGTTACCCTCGACGAGTTGCGCTGCGGCTCGCCCGACCGGGAAGCGCTGTTTGCGATACTGAACCGGCTGGAGCTGAGGAACATCGCGGCAAGGATCCCGTCCCTGCTGCACATCGCGCCGCCCGCCGGCAAGGAAGCCGGTGATGCGGACGGCATGGACGAAGGCGTCGAACTCATACCGGCCCGGGAAGGATCGACCTACACGCTGGTCGACACCGATGAGGCTCTCGACATGCTGGTCCGGAAACTCGAGCATTCAGGCGGCTTCGCCGTCGACACGGAGACCACGAGCCTCGACACTTTCGAGGCTGAAATTGCCGGCATCTCCTTCTCGGTCGAAGCGAAGGAGGCCTTTTTCGTCTACTTCGGCAAGAGCGGCCTGGACGCCGGAAAGGTAATGCCCCGCCTCAAACCCCTGCTCGAAGGAGCGGCGCTGCCGAAAAGCGGCCAGAACCTCAAGTACGACCTGCTCGTGCTCAAGCGTTACGGCATCGACCTCTCCCCGGTGGCGTTCGATACCATGCTTGCCAGCTACGTCCTCGACCCGGAAGGGAAACACAACCTCGATGACCTCGCAGCAAAGCACCTCGGGTGCCGGACGACGAAATTCACGGAGCTCGTCGGCGAGGGGAAATCGCCGATCCACATCTTCGACGTCGATCCTCAGAAACTTTCCGACTACGGCTGCCAGGACTCCGATATCGCCATGAGGCTGAAAGAGACCCTCACAGGGCTGCTCTCGGCTGCTCCTGAACTCCTCCGGGTCTGTGAAGTGCTCGAGTTCCCGCTGGTCAGGGTACTTGCCGGAATGGAGCACCTGGGCATATCGATCGACACAGCCCACCTCGAACGCACTTCGGAGATCGTGAACCGTGAACTGGCGCTGCTTTCCGAAAAAATCCATGCGGCGGCCGGCGAACCGTTCAACATCGATTCCCCGAAGCAGCTCGCCAACATCCTGTTCAACGTGCTGAAGCTGCCAGCGAAAAAGGCCACCAAGACCGGCTACTCAACCAACGTCCAGATCCTCGAAGAGCTTGCCGGCCTGCACCCGATCGCATCGGACCTCCTCGAATACCGCAGCCTGCAGAAGCTCAAGACGACCTACATCGAGGCGCTTCCGAAGATGATACACCGGGAGACCGGCAGGCTGCACACCTCGTTCAACCAGTTCGTCACGGCTACCGGGCGGTTGTCGTCATCGAACCCGAACCTTCAGAACATTCCGATCCGCACGGCACTCGGCAAGGAGATCCGCCGGGCGTTCATTCCTTCCGGAAAGGGAAACCTGCTGCTGTCGGCCGACTATTCGCAGATCGAGCTCAGGATCGCGGCTGAACTCTCCGGCGACACGGGGCTCATCGAGGCGTTCAGGAACCGCGAGGATATCCATGCGGCCACGGCCCGCGTCATCTTCGACACCGAAGAAGTGACCTCGGACATGCGACGCAAGGCGAAGGAGGTCAACTTCGGCGTCCTCTACGGCATCCAGCCTTTCGGGCTTTCCCAGCGTCTCGGCATCCCGCAGAAGGAGGCAAAGGAGATCATCGATACCTATATGGCGAAATACCCCGGCATGTTCAGTTCGCTCCTGGCGACCATAGCCGAAGCAAGGGAAAAAGGGTACGTTTCGACGCTGATGGGAAGGCGGCGCTACATCCCTGACCTGAACAGTACGAACGTGAACGTGCGCAAGGCCGCTGAACGCGTTGCCATGAACACGCCGATCCAGGGAACGGCCGCAGACATCATCAAGTACGCCATGTGCTCGGTGAGCCGCAGGATCGCGGAAGAGAAGCTCCGTTCGGCAATGCTCCTCCAGGTTCACGATGAACTGCTGTTCGAAACATCCGAGGAGGAAAAAGAGGCGTTGCAGGTGCTTGTAGAGCGCTGCATGATCGATGCGGCGGTCGAATGCGGAGTGCGCAACGTGCCGGTCGAGGTCGAGACCGGTGTCGGAAAAAACTGGCTGGAAGCCCACTAGGCTTTGATTAATACTGAAAACTTTTTTTATATTTCACGGAATTTCAAACGACTCTACCCTTCTCATGAAATCAATCGAACACTGAATGTATTCTTCCAAAAGGCTTGCTTACCTTGCCAAAATCGACATGGTCGCGAAGCCTGAAAGAGTGCGTTCAGGGCTCATGATTGCTGCATTGACAACACTTTTTTTCCTTGTTGTCCAACCTGCCCTGCTTTCCGTTTCAGGCCGGGATGCGCTCCATGCCGCCGGGAGATCCACGATGGCCAAAAAATCCGCCAGGCATAAGCACTCCGCCTCCTCCGATCGGGATTTCATTTCATCCGATTCACCCGACGAACTGATTTCGACGACCGAGCAGATGATCGAAAAACTCATCATTCAGATCGACAGGGAGCATGAACAAAGCGGCAGGACGAAATCCTCCTCCGGAAAGGGAACGTCGATCATCGCCTCGATGCCTTCGATCAAACCGGTAGAAGGCGACATCTCGAGCGCATTCGGCATGCGAGAGCACCCGATCCTGAAACGCATGCTCTTTCACGCCGGCACCGATTTTTCTGCCCCTATGGGCTCGAGAGTGATCGCGACTGCCGACGGAACAGTGCTCTATTCCGGTTTCGAGAAAGGATACGGAAAACAGGTGATCATCAACCATGGCAACGGCTACCAGACGGTTTATGCCCATCTTTCGAAAGCCCTCATCAGGCAGGGACAGCACGTCCGGCGCGGCGACGTCATCGCATTCTCCGGTAATTCCGGACTCTCGACCGGACCGCATCTCCATTATGAAGTGCGCAAGGACAACGTCGTGGTCAATCCGTCGGCATTTTTGCCGGAGGGCCTCTCCCCCGACAAGTTCATGACCCTGCATGACGCGATGCAGGACCAGGACGACAACAACTCTTAACCTGAATAATCATCTAGCGACAGTATGTACTGGAATCTCGATCTCGCCCGATATATCGCCGATGCGCCGTGGCCTGTTACCAAGGATGAACTGATCAATTACGCAAACAGGACCGGTGCCCCGCAGCAGGTTGTCGACAATCTGCTCGACCTTCCGGAAAGCGACGAGCTCTACGAAAGCCTTGAGGAGATCTGGCCGGACTACCCGACAGATGAAGATTTCGGCTACAGCGACGAAGAACCATTAACGTGAGCCAAAGGCTGAAATGTTTTTTTTTTAAACTGACTTCCCGCTTCAGGACGACCCGGGTGCTCGTCCTGACATGCCTTCTCCTCTCCCCCGAGGCGATCCAGGCCAGGAACGGATCGTCATCCGACAAGACCCAGCCCGTCACCGTCAGACACATCACTATCAAGGGCAACAAGGCCGCCTCGACCGACGAGATCCTGGGCATCATGCTGACCACAACCTCCAGTTCGTTCCTCGGAACCGGCCTTTTCGCCAGCTCTGCCCGACCGTTCATCCCCGATGACTTCGACAAGGATGTTGGCCTGATCAAAAAGCTCTACACCTACAAGGGCTATTTCTCGACCTCCGTCGACACCACCATTACGCGCAGAAGCAACCGGAGAAAAGTCGACCTGCTGATCCGTATTCATGAAAACAAGCCGTCGAAGGTCGATACGATCACCTATAAAGGAATCGACAGCCTGCCGTCCAGGCTCCGGATGCGGTACATCTCCCAGAGCAGGATCAAGGAAAAGGATATCTTCTCGGTGGAAAAGCTTATCCTGGAAAGGGAGCGTACCCTTGAGTTCTTCAGGGACCACGGATACGCGATGTTCCATCCGGACAGCATCAGGATCAAGGTCGATACTGTCGGGCTGAACGCCGGCATCCATTATCTCATCAATCTACCCGGCAAGGTCTCCTACGGGCCCGTCAACGTCGTGGTCCATGATCCGCTCCAGAAGGATGACCGGAAAACGGCCAGCAGCTTCATGCGTGACAGCGTGGCGGTGACGATCTACGGAAGGCAGAAGCTTTCGAATGACCTGATCACCTACTCGGTCGCCTATCGGCCGGGCAATTCGACGAAGCATTCGCTCGAGCAGCGTACCCTGCAGAATTTCGGCTCCACAAACCTGTTCTCATCGATTTCGATCGAAAACGACTCCCTGAAGAAGAGCACCCTTTATACGACAATCCATCTCATCCCGAGCCCGAAACACCTGATCGAGCCGAAGCTCCTGGTCGATAACCGTTACGGACCCCTCTTCCTCGGCAGCTCGCTCGCCTATGAGAACAGGAACCTCTTCGGCGGTGCCGAGCAGTTGCGGCTTTCGGTCGATTATGGCGCACAGACCACCACGAAAAACAACCTGGTCGGGAGCATGACCCCGGACCAGTACGACCACGCACGACTCTATGACCTGAGCCTGAAGGGAAATCTGGCCATGCCGGTCCTGAAACGGCAGGGCGCCATGGTGACCACGACAGCGGAGTACTCACAATCGACGCTTCCGGTGCTGCTGACAAGCCACAAGGAGCTCATCAGGGCCAGCTACAGCACGCGCCTCACCAACGCGTCTCGTCTGAATTTCGACTTTTTCGAAATTCAGCTTGCCCAGAAGGACTCGCTGCGCGGCTTCAGGCAGCTTTTCAAATCACAGCTCGCCAGCAATATCGGCATCAATCCGAACAACGAAGCTGCGGTAACAAAAGGAATAGACAGTCTTCTCCAGAAAAGGATAAACCAGACCTTCCGGCTGCAGTACAACTATTCGAACCGGAACACCCCGTCCATATTCAGGAAAACGACATGGAACGTCAGCGCCACGGCAGAAGAGTCCGGCAGCCTTTTCTGGCTGATCGACAAATACATCGACACGAAAAGCTATCAGAATTTCCAGAACTCGGATCCGCAGATCTTCGGCACAGCCTATTCACAATACTACAAGTTCGATACACAGGTTTCGTTTGCAAAAGACCTGTCTCCCGACCGGCAGCTTGCAGGCAGGATCTCGATGGGATGGATGAACCCTTACGGCAAGTCGAACACCACACCTGAAGACCGCCGCTTCTATGCTGGCGGCTCCAACAGCATGCGGGGATGGCTCTTCAACACCCTCGGCCCGGCGAACAGCGTCAGTGTGGCGGCTTCGAACTTCGGCGCGGACATAAAGCTCGAGCTGGGCATGGAGTACCGCATGAAGCTCTTCAGGTTTCTCGGCCAGTCCTCAGGCATAACCCTGTTCACCGACATCGGCAACATCTGGGATCGCAAGGGCCCTTACGCATTGACCTTTGAATCGCTCAGGCGCGACTTCGCCTGGGATGCCGGAGCCGGCATGCGCATCGGTTCGCCCATCGGTCCGTTCAGGTTCGACTTCGCATGGAAAGTCCACGATCCGGCCGCAATCGACGACACATGGCAGATACGGGACTGGAGCCTGAAGAACCTCACCTTCAATTTTGGAATTGGCGAGGCTTTTTGATATCTAAAACCCTCTTTTTTCCCAACAATAGCGCAGTAACCGTTATGCCAGGCAAATCAACGCTCATTGCACCGTCGATCCTCTCGGCGGATTTCTCCGACCTGAAATCTTCGCTCGAACTGGCCGAGAAGGCGGGTGCGGACTGGATACACTGCGACGTCATGGACGGAGCATTCGTACCCAACATCACTTTCGGCCCGATCGTCGTCCAGGCGATCGCCAAAAACACCAGCCTCGTCGTCGACACGCACCTGATGATTGCCGATCCTGACCGCTATATCGAGGATTTCGTGAAGGCCGGCTCACATCAGGTCACCGTGCACCAGGAAGCGTGCCCCCACCTGCACCGCACGATACAGTTCATCAGAAGCCTGGGAGCGAAAGCGGGCGTTTCGATCAATCCTGCCACCCCGGTTTCAGTGCTTGAATCGATCCTTCCGGACCTCGACCTCGTCCTGCTGATGTCGGTCAACCCCGGTTTCGGCGGCCAGAAATTCATTCCCTCGTCGATCGACAAGATCGCCCGTCTTGACCAGATGCGCCGGAACATGAATCCGCAGATGCTCATTGCCGTTGACGGAGGCGTAACCGAAGAGAACGCGGCCGAACTCTCCGCCGCCGGAGCCGACGCACTCATCGCCGGCACGGCCTTTTTCAGGGCCGCCGATCCTGCCGCAGCAGCCAGAAAAATCAAGGGCCTCGCCTGATCCTGAACGTCAAAAGCCCCGGTCTCCCGGGGCTTTTTCAATTCTCTTATTTCATAATCAGCTCAGGAATCGCCTTCGCTGTCCATTCAGTCCATCATGTCCATTTCGTCCATCCTGTCCATACCAAACAGGCTCCCTTAAGGCTTCTGCCAGGAGAACTGCTTCAGTTCATCGCTGATAAGCAGGCCTTCACCGATGAGCGCGGCATCGAATGAGGCCTCCTGCATCATGACGATATCTGCCTTGCTCTTCAGTCCGCTCTCGGCGACGGCGACGACGTCGTCCGGCATGGCGGCCCGGAGTTGCACCGAGGTCTGCAGATCGACCGTGAAGTCCCTCAGGTCACGGTTGTTGACTCCGACGATGCGAGCGCCCTGTTCGATTGCCGTATCGAGCTCATGCCGGTCATGCACCTCGACCAGCGCATGGAGTCCCAGCTCACCGAAAAGCTGGAGGTAATCCCTCAGCTGGACGGGATCGAGAGCCGCAACGATCAGCAGCGCCGCATCGGCGCCCATGAGACGGGTATCATAGATCTGGGTCTCGTCGATGATGAAGTCCTTGCGGAGAACCGGAAGGGGGAAAGCCGCCGACACCGCCCTGAGGTAATCGGGCGAACCCTGGAAATAGAGCCGGTCGGTAAGGACGGAGAATGCTGAAGCACCGAGTGCGACATACCCTGCAGCCAGCTCCAGCGGCCTGAAATCCTCTACAAGCACGCCGCGCGAAGGAGATGCCTTCTTGATTTCAGAGATGAGCCGTATCCCCTTGTCGCTGCCGGTGACGGCAGCAAGGAAATCCCTTGCGGGAGCAAGGTCGCGGCAAATCTCGCGATAGCGTTGCCCTGGCCGTTCCTTCCTGAGAGCCGCTACCTCTTCTGCCTTGGTTTCTAGGATCCTTGTCAGGTAGGTCATGACTCGCTGTCTGCAGCGGCCAGCTCCCTGAGCTCGCCCTCGAACTCGACGATCTGGCGGATGTTGTCGAGAAACCACGGATCGATGCCCGTCGACTGATGGATCTCCTCGACGGTCGCTCCGGCCTGGAAGGCGTAACGAAGGTAGAACATCCTGTCGGCCTTCGGAATCTTGATCTTCTCGAGCAGGTCCTCCTTGGCGAACTGGCGCTGCTGCTGGGTCATGTCGATCACGTTCATAATATCCTTGCCATCGCTGCCGAGTCCTGCACGGCCGATTTCGAGGCCTCGCAGCGACTTCTGCAACGCCTCCCGGAAGTTACGGCCGAACGCCATGACCTCGCCGACCGACTTCATCTGCACGCCGAGGCGGGCATCGACGTTCTTGAACTTCTCGAAGTCCCAGCGGGGCACTTTCACCACGCAGTAGTCGATCGATGGTTCGAAGCTCGCCGGCGTTGACTTCGTGATGTCGTTGATGATCTCGTCCAGCGTGTAACCCACGGCAAGCTTGGCGGCCACCTTGGCGATCGGGAATCCCGTCGCTTTCGAGGCAAGCGCAGAGCTTCTGGAGACCCTCGGGTTCATCTCGATGATAACGATGCGTCCGTCCTTCGGGTTGATGGCGAACTGGATGTTGCTGCCGCCGGTTTCGACGCCGATTTCGCGGATAATCCTGATCGATGCATCGCGCAGCTCCTGGTACTGGCGGTCGGTAAGGGTCTGAGCAGGGGCGACCGTAATGCTGTCTCCGGTATGGACACCCATCGGATCGACGTTCTCGATCGAACAGACGATGATCACGTTGTCGGCCAGGTCGCGGATGACCTCGAGCTCATACTCTTTCCAGCCGTTCAGGCACTCCTCGACAAGCACCTCGCCGATCGGGCTTTCGGCAAGACCGTGGCGCACGGCATCATAATAGTCTGACTTGGTTTCGGCGAAACCGCCGCCGGTGCCGCCAAGCGTGAACGAAGGACGGATGACGATCGGCAGGCCGATCTCATCGAGGGCCTCCCTGGCCTCCTTCTCGTTGCGCACGAAAAAGCCCTTGGCCATCTCGAGGCCGAGCTTCTTCATGGCATCGCTGAAAAACTCGCGATTCTCGGCCTTGCGGATGGCGCGAAGCTTGGCGCCGATCAGTTCGACACCGTGGCGCTCGAGCACGCCCGACTCGGCCAGCTTGACCGCCGTGTTCAGCGCAGTCTGGCCGCCCATGGTCGGGAGCAGCGCGTCCGGCTTCTCCTTCTCGATGATCTTGGCGACATATTCAGGGGTGATGGGCTCGATATAGGTTGCATCGGCAAGCTCGATATCGGTCATGATGGTGGCCGGGTTGCTGTTGACCAGAATGACCCGGTATCCATCCTCTTTGAGGGCACGGCATGCCTGGGTGCCCGAGTAGTCGAACTCGCAGGCCTGTCCGATGACGATAGGGCCCGCACCGATCACTAAAATAGACTTGATATCCTCGCGTTTTGGCACTTTGATTCCGCGTTTAAATCTTGTGGTAAACTTTCAGTTTCGTAATGTACAAAATATTTTTCCGAGTTTCAGGACGGCCGGGAACCGTGACGCGAGACACGAGACACGTCACGAATCCGCTGTCACGCGTTACGACCGCACCGTTATTCCATCACCCTGATCTGCTCCTGGTGAAACCCCCCCGAATCCCGGCGCAACCATGAGGTAACCTCCCTGGGAGCGCCCCCGTAGAGAGAAATGATGATCATGGAGTGGCCTGGCCGCGCGAAGTCGATATCGTGCTTCGAGGGCACCGCAGAGGAGTTGATGTGCGAGTGGTACGAGCCGATGATGTCGAACCCCAGGCCGCGTGCTTCACGCTCCACATCCTCATACTCCCGGAACGAGATTTCGAAGCTGGTCTCGCGTCCATAGTAGAGGCTGTTCCGGCATGGCGCGACCTCGAGAACGATGTTGTCGATGTTGCCGCGATGGTCGACGACCTTCCTGCCGACCAGCAGGCCGCAGCATTCGTTGGGCAACTCCCTGACGGCCTGTTCCTGGATGATTTCGAACTTTCGACGAGGTAGTTTCATTGCAGACTACTCAATGAAGGGCGCCTTGAAAACGTATTCCGCGATACGCACATGACACTTTTTCAAGACTCCCTGAATATGACAACTTGATCAGATGGCTTTGGCGCCGATGTCGCGCCGGAAATACGCCCCTTCAAACTTTATCTTTCCGATACCTTCATAGGCCCTGTCGAGCGCCTCTTTGAGCCCGCCGCCAAGCGCCGTCACCGTCAGCACCCGTCCCCCGGCCGTCACCAGTTTCTGCCCATCCTGTTTCGTTCCGGCGTGGAACACGGTCACCCCCCCGATCCCTTCGACAGCTTGATCGATGGTGATCTCAGCGCCCGTCTCGTAAGCGTCGGGATAGCCTGCCGAAGCCATGACCACCGTGGCGCCTGCGCCGTCATGCATCTCGAAAGGCACGGAACCGAGGCTGCCGTCGAGGCTCGCCAGGAGCGCGTCGACGAAATCGCTTTTCAGGAGCGGCAGCACCACCTGGGTCTCCGGGTCTCCGAGCCTCGCGTTGAACTCGACCACCGACGGCTCACCGTTGTCGATCATCAGACCGACGTAGAGAAAACCGGTATAGGGATACCCCTCGGCGGCCATACCCTCGAGGGTCGGCCTGATGATGCGCTCCTCGACCTTTCGCATCACGTCGGGCGTGACCAGCGGTGCCGGGGCGTATGCTCCCATGCCACCGGTGTTCTTGCCTGTGTCGCCTTCGCCGATGCGTTTGTGGTCCTGTGCTGCGAGAAAAAGCCTGTACTGCTTGCCGTCGGTCAGGGCGAAAACGCTCGCCTCCTGGCCGGCGAGGAAATCCTCGTAGACCACTTCATCCGCGGCATCACCAAAAATGCGCGATTCGAACATCGCCGTATTCGCGGCCAGCGCTTCCCCTTGGGTCAGCGCAATGATCACTCCCTTGCCTGCGCAAATTCCGCTGGCCTTGATGACTTGCGGCCAGGAACCGGCGGCAAGCCTTTCAACATGGCTATTCGCGGCAGCAACGTCATGAAAAATATGGTACCCGGCCGTCGGAATGCCATGCCGCCGCATGAACTCCTTGGCGAACACCTTGCTGGTCTCGAGCCTTGCAGCCTCGCAGGTGGGTCCGACGATCCTCTGTCCGGCGCTGCGGAAGCGGTTCACGAGCCCGAGCTCCAGCGGCTGTTCCGGTCCGACGATGGTCAGGTCGATCTTTTCGCTGACTGCGAAGTCGTACAGGGCATCGACATCGGTCGCCTTGAGCGGCACGTTGGAAACCCTGCCGCCCATCATGGCCGTTCCGCCGTTGCCCGGCGCCACGAAGACCCTGGAAACCTTCCCGTTGCGCAGCGCGGCCCAGGCCATGGCATGCTCCCTGGCTCCGCTTCCGATGATCAGAATATTCATGTTGACGTGTGAAGCAATAGCCTCAAAACACCCTGTGGTTTGTCGGCGTGGATTGTTAAATTACACCCGGCTGAATGCTGGATGTATATAATGCAGGAAGCATCAAAAAGCAATTAAAAAAATTCCTGTCGGAAAACCTCGACTGCGTTTCCTGACACCCTCGCCCCTCGTGAATATCATCCTGAAAAAGATCGGCACGCGGCTGCTTGCGCCATTGCTGAAAATGCTCTTCGCCAGCCTGCGTCTGGATCTCCGCGTTCCGGCGGAAGGGTTGCCTTCAGCCCGTAGCGGGATCATCTTCGCATTCTGGCACGGGAGCATGGCTACCGGCTGGCTGCTCGTCCAGCGCCTTTTTCCGGATTCCTCACCCGCTGCCGTGGTGAGCCTCTCGTCCGACGGACAGATCCTTTCAGACACCCTCGGACGGCTCGGCTACCGCCTCATCAGGGGATCGAGCTCCAGGGGCCGCGACGCCGTCCGGGAGGGCATCGCCGGAGCGCTGAGCTCAGGAGGAGTCGTGGCCGTCACCCCCGATGGGCCCCGCGGCCCGATCCACCGGTTCAAGTATGGCACGGTGAGGCTGGCATCGGAAAACCGGGCGCCCATCCTCTTCGCCGACATTACCCACGGGAATGCACGCAAACTGCGAAGCTGGGACCAGTTCGAAATCCCAATGCCGTTCAGCAGGGTGGTGGTTACGCTCCACCTGATCGACGTCCCCCCGTTTTTCTCTGAAGAGGAGCTTCACGAGTTCGCCAACAGGCTTTCCGAACGCTTCGCCCATGCCTGAGAACCTCGCATCCATCCTGACGGGACCGGCCGGGCTCCTGTACGGCTTCGCCATGAGGTGCCGCAACGCACTCTACGACCTCGGGATCTTCAGGACGTGGCGCGCTCCCCTCCCCGTGGTCTCGGTCGGCAACATCACCGCCGGCGGCACCGGCAAGACGCCGCTGGTCGACTGGATCGTCAAATTCTACCACGCATCCGGCAAATCGACGGCCATCATCTCGCGGGGATACGGACGCCGGACCAAAGGAGCCCTGTTGGTCTCGGACGGCAGGGAAATCATGCTCGGCAGCCGCGACGCCGGTGACGAGACCGCCATGCTCGCCACTCGTAATCCCGCCTCGATCGTGGTCGTGGCCGAGAAACGGCAGGAGGGGGTGGAGCTGCTCATGCGCAGGTTCGCAGGGAGGTTGCCGGACGTGATCGTGCTCGACGACGCATTCCAGCACAGGAAGATCGCCAGGGAGCTCGACATCGTGGTGATCAACGCCGGCGAACCCCTGGTGCAGGCCCGGGTGCTGCCTGCCGGCCGCCTCCGCGAGCCGCTTCGCGGACTCTCGCGTGCCGGCATCTTCATCCTCGGCAAAATCACCGACGGAAACCGTTCAGCCTCCATCGTCGAAGCCCTTAAGCCTTACGGGAAGCCTGTAGTACTGTCCAGAATCCTGCCCGGAAAACTGCTGCCGGTCGGCAGCAAGGGAACATCCGCCCTGGATAGCATCCCGACGACCGGGCTCAGGGTGCTGGCATTTGCGGGAATCGGCGCACCGGAGGGATTCGTCCACAGCCTCGGGGAGGCAGGTGCTGAGGTCGTCGAGACGAGGTTTTTCCGTGACCATCAACCCTACAGCGCAGAATCGGTCAGGTCGATCCTTGCCGATTCGAAGCGGCTCGGGCTCCTGCCGGTCACGACGGAAAAGGACTGGTTCCGCATCAGGGACGACCGCGAACTGGGCGATCTGCTCGCAAATGCAGGATGCTGCTACCTGTCGATCGAACCCGACCTCTATGAAGGCAAGGCGGTGCTGGAAGAAATGCTGCTCGCCATCCTCCCCTAATCGGGAAAATGCGGGAAACCACGCAGTGAGCATTTCGGGTTTCAGCGTGTCCAATGGCATGTCGCCATCGGAGCACCGACCCGAAACACGGCGCATGTTACTCCTTGATGATCTTTGAAATCGCCTTGAAGGTCTCGCCTTCGGCCACGCGCAGGAGTTCGAAAATGGCCATTTCGGTGCTGGTGGGAATGCCGCCGGCGCGCTCGATGCATCTGATGCCGAGCGCCTTGTTCTCCACGCTCCTCGAAGAAACCGCATCGGTGACGATGTGCACGTTGTAGCCGAACTCGAGAAGCTCGATGCAGGTCTGGTAGACGCAGACATGGGTCTCCATGCCGACGACGAGGATGTCATTGCGACCAAGCGAACGGAGGCGCCTCATGAAAGCCTCGTTGCCGCAGCAGCTGAACGACAGCTTTTCATACGGCGCCTGTTCGGAGAGCAACTCCCTCAAGGGCTCGACGGTATGCCCCAGGCCTTTGGGGTACTGCTCGGTGTACAGCGCAGGTATACCGAGAAGCGTGCACGACCTGATCAGCTTGCTGATATGCTTCTCCACCAGCTCGGGCTGGAACACCGCAGTGGCAAGTTTGCCCTGAACATCGACGACAAGTAGAAGGGTTTCCTGAGGGGTGATCATGCTGGAAGTATCTGAACGATTAAAAGGATATTTCGGTATAAATCATACGTATACGTAGCTTTAAAGATAGCGGTTTCAGTCAATTATCGCATCAGCCGATGGAAAAACAGAAAAAAACCGGCGCAAGGTTCGGCAGCCGCGGAGAGCACCTTGTGGTGCTGCAGGTGCTGCTGGCCGCGATGTTCGTCCTGACCCCGCGATGGCCTGAACTCCAGGGCAGCGAACCATTCCTCGCATCAACTCCTGCGCGTTACCTGCTGCTCGGCTTCTGCTGGACCGCAGCGGCACTCTTCCTTGGCGGCGGCATACTCGCCATCAGGAAATACCTGACCCCGCTCCCTTATCCTGTCGATGAAAACCAGCTGGTCAGGAGCGGGGTCTACGGGCTGGTCCGACATCCTCTGTATACCTCCATGATGCTCGCAGCCATCGGCTGGACGATCTTCACGGCAAGCGTCGCACACCTCGCCCTGACGGTCGTCATATGCATGTTCTTCAGCTTCAAGGCATCCCGGGAGGAGTCCTGGCTCACGGAACGGCATCCGGACTACCGTGATTATGCTGACCGGACCGGCAAATTCATTCCCCGCCTGCCCCGAAAGGGTTCCTGATTATCGCCTGACGACTGCTGCCCGACATGCCGAGGGAGATCAGGTTTCAAAAATGGGGCAATTTGCTTAACCTTTCCCTCAGTCCGTAAGGTCACCGACCAGCTTATCCGAAACCCTCCCGACATATATCGATCATGAAACAAATTGGCGTCATCCTCTCCGGTTGCGGAGTCAACGACGGATCAGAAATCCAGGAAGTGGTGCTGACGCTGCTTTCCCTCGACAACGCAGGCGCACATGCGGTCTGTTTCGCTCCTGACATCGGGCAGCTCAACGTCATCAACCACCTGACCGGTGAAGTTGCCGACGGCGAGCGGCGGAACGTACTGGTCGAGTCTGCCCGCATCGCACGCGGAAACATTACCGACCTCAAGCAGATCGACCCGTCCAACCTTGACGCCCTGATCATCCCCGGCGGTTTCGGAGCGGCAAAGAACCTGGGCGACTATGCCATCAGGGGAAGCGCATTCGAAATCATCCCGGAAGTCGCGCAGGCGATCCTGGCCTTCCACAGCGCCGGAAAGCCGATCGGGTTCATGTGCATCGCACCTGTCATCGCGGCCAAGCTGTTCGGTTCGGAAAAAGTCGAGCTGACGATCGGGAACGACCGGGATACCGCAGCCGACATCGAGGCTCTGGGAGCACGCCACATCGATGCCGGCGTCAGGGATATCGTCGTGAGCAGCAGGGGAAAAATCGTAAGCACCCCGGCCTACATGCTCGGTCCGTCGATCGGCATGGTAGCCGAAGGCATCGATGCGCTGGTCAGCAAAGTGCTCGAACTCTGCTGATATTCAGAGTTCCCCTGACTTGACTTCCGTATCGTACGGCACCCCGACCTCAGCCGGAGGAGTCGACCTGCCGACAAAACCGGCAAGCACGACGAGGGTGATCACATACGGAAGTGACTGCACGAGCTGCGTCGGAAGCCAGCCCGTCTGAACCCACATCTGCATGGCCTCCGTCGAGGCGAACAGGAGGCTGGCCAGCCCGGCGCCTGCCGGCGACCATTTGCCGATGATCATGGCGGCAAGTGCGATATAACCCCGTCCGGCCGACATGTTATCCGTGAAGCTGTGCTGCTGGTACACGAGAAATGCCCCGCCGAGCGCGGCGAGCGCCCCGGAAACCAGAACCCCGGAATACCGCAGGCGACGGACATTCACGCCGGCCGTCTCGACCGTTTCGGCACTTTCCCCTGCCGCGCGAAGCCTCAGGCCGAACGGCGTCCTGAACATGATGAACTGACCGACCGCAACCGACAGCATCGCGATGAGGAACAGAGGATCGACCAGCACCGAAGAGGAATCCATACCGGCGATCCGTGCCGAGTTCATCACGCTTCCGAACACCAGGGAAAGTCCGAAGCGGGTCGATCCCATGACGAGGATGTTCAGGGCGATTCCGCTGACGATCTGGTCGACCTTCAGCGTGATGGTCACGAATGCATGGACAAGGGCGATGAGCAGCCCGAGCAGCAGGGCACAGCCGACGCCCGCCCAGGCTGAACCGGTCAGATGCTGCCCGATCGCCGCACCGAAAGCGCCTGCCAGGATCAGCCCCTCAAGGGCAAGATTGACCACCCCGCTCCTTTCCGAAAAAGATGCACCTACCGAGGCGAGGAGGTAGGGCACGGAAATCCTGAGCACCTGCAGAACAAATACGAACGCAGCACTTTCCATATTTAGTTACAATCCTTCTCCGCCGGAGTTTTTCCAGACCATATTTTCTGTTAAATTTCAGCTCTGAAAATTAGCAGATCAAAAGCTGTTTTTCATTTTTTCTCGCGTTTTTTTTCGGGTTCAACGATGGGTTGACCTTCTTGTTCACTCCAGACACTCCAGACAAACATGCCGAATTCTCAAGTTGACGAATCTGCCGCAGCAAAGCAATACATCTACAGTTTTGCCGGCGGTGCTGCCGAAGGTGATGCTTCCATGAAAAACCTGTTGGGTGGCAAAGGCGCCAACCTGGCGGAAATGGCCAACATCGGCCTGCCTGTGCCCCCCGGATTCACCCTCTCCACCGAAGTCTGCACCTACTACTACGACAACCAGAAAAACTACCCGGCAAACCTCTTCGACAGGGACATCCCGGCCGCGATGAAAAAGATCGAGGAGTACCTGGGCAAGAAGTTCGGCGACCCTGAAAACCCGCTCCTCGTATCCGTCCGTTCCGGCGCACGCGCCTCTATGCCCGGCATGATGGACACCATCCTCAATCTCGGCCTCAACGACATCACGGTCGCCGGCCTTGCAAGGAAGTCCGGCAACGAGCGCTTCGCCTGGGACTGCTACCGCCGCTTCGTATCGATGTACGGCGACGTGGTGCTCGACCTGAAACCTGCCGACAAGAAGCAGATCGACCCCTTCGAGGAGATTCTGGAAAAAAAGAAGCATGAGCTCGGCATCGACCTCGATACCGATTTCCAGGTCGAAGACCTGAAGGACCTGGTCTCCAAATACAAGAAAGCCATCCTCGACAAGACCGGCAGGACCTTCCCCGAAGACCCGACCGAACAGCTCCGTGGAGCCATCGGCGCCGTGTTCAACAGCTGGAACAACGAACGGGCAATCGTCTACCGCAAGCTCAACCACATCCCCGGATACTGGGGCACGGCCTGCAACGTCCAGGCGATGGTGTTCGGCAATATGGGCGAGAACTGCGGCACCGGCGTAGCCTTCACGAGGGACGCGGCTGCAGGTGACAACATCTTCTACGGCGAGTACCTGATGAACGCCCAGGGCGAGGACGTCGTCGCCGGCACCAGGACTCCGCTGAAGATCGAACAGCTCCGCAAGGAGAACGAGACCATCTACGATCAGCTCGAAGAGATCCGTTCAATCCTCGAGAAGCACTACCGCGATATGATGGACATCGAGTTCACCATCGAGAACAACACGCTCTTCATGCTGCAGTGCCGCGTCGGAAAACGTACCGGTTTTGCCGCTATCAAGATCGCCGTCGACATGTTCAACGAAGGGCTGATCGACGAGAAGGAGGTGCTTCGCAGGATCGAGCCCGAACAGCTCAACCAGCTCCTCCGTCCGGTATTCGACCTCAATGAGAAACGTGCCGCCATCGAAGCAGGACGGCTTCTCGCCACCGGACTCAACGCCGGTCCGGGCGCAGCCACCGGAAAGATCTATTTCAACGCCGATGACGCGATGGAAGGCAGCGCGCGCGGTGAAGAGGTCGTCCTCGTCAGGATCGAGACCTCTCCCGAAGACATCAAAGGCATGGCCGTTGCCGAAGGCATCCTCACGGAGCGTGGCGGCATGACCTCACACGCAGCCCTCGTGGCGCGCCAGATGGGCAAGGTCTGCGTCGCAGGCTGCGGAGCCCTCAGGATCGACTACAAGACGGGCGAGATGCGGGTCAACGGCAAGGATATCGTGCTCAAGGAGGGCGACTACATCTCCATCGACGGCAGCACCGGTGAAGTGATCGCCGGCAAGGTCAAGACCAAGAACTCCGAGATCATTGAGGTGCTGGTTGACAAGACCCTTGCCAAAGAGAACGCTCCGACCTTCAAGATATACGACCAGCTCATGCAGTGGGCCGACAAGTACCGCAAGCTCAACATCCGCACCAACGCCGACCAGCCCGACCAGGCCGAGATCGCCATCACCTTCGGCGCCGAAGGTATCGGCCTCTGCCGTACCGAGCACATGTTCTTCGGCGGCGACCGCATCGACGCCATGCGCGAAATGATCCTCGCCGACGATGTCGCAGGACGCAAGGCGGCGCTCGACAAACTCCTCCCCTACCAGAGAAACGACTTCTACGGCCTCTTCAAGGCCATGGGCGCCCGACCGGTCACCATCAGGCTCCTCGATCCGCCGCTGCACGAGTTCCTGCCTCACACCGACGCCGAGATCGACGACCTGGCCGGCAAGATCGGCAAGAGCAGCGCCGAGATCAAGCAGCGCATCAGCAGCCTGCACGAATTCAACCCGATGCTTGGCCTCCGCGGCTGCCGGCTCGGCATCCTGCACCCTGAGATCATCGTCATGCAGTCACGAGCAATCATCGAGGCAGCCTGCAAGATCAAGAAAGAGGGCCAGGAGATCGTTCCTGAAATCATGGTTCCGCTCGTCAGCACCGTCAAGGAGCTCGAAATCACCAGCGAAATCATCCACAAGACCGCCCGCAGCGTCATCGCAGAACTGGGCATCGGCGTCAAGTACCTGGTCGGCACCATGATCGAGGTTCCGCGCGCTGCGCTCACCTCCGACCAGATTGCCAAGGCTGCGGACTTCTTCAGCTACGGCACCAACGACCTGACCCAGATGGCCCTCGGCATGAGTCGAGACGACTCCGGCCAGTTCCTGCCGATCTATCAGCAGCAGGAGATCTTCGACCGCGACCCGTTCGAAAGCATCGACAAGGACGGTGTCGGCCGCCTGCTCAGCTTGTCGGCCAAGGAGGGACGTTCGGTCAAACCGGACCTCAAGCTCGGCATCTGCGGCGAACACGGCGGCGATCCCGCCACGGTCGAGTTCTGCCACAAGACCGGACTGAACTATGTCTCCTGCAGCCCGTTCCGCGTCCCGATCGCAAGGCTCTCAGCAGCGAGAGCAGCGCTCCTGGACTAAGCTCCCGGATCATACACAGCGAAATAGGCGGCCAGTTGGCCGCCTTTTTCTGTTGCTGCTTTTCAAACGAGACCGGATCACCGAAGACTCATTTCGCCAGCGAACGAAGATAACCATGAACATACAACCTGTCGATTCGCGACAGTTCACTCAGCTGGTCAAAGGAAATTGCCGGTATCCCGTATTGCTGACGAATACGCTCGATCATCGACAACCATAAACGGGCGGTCATCTCGGCATCGGCCAGAGCCCTGTGGAACTTACCTGTCTGACTGATTCCAGCATGTGTCACCAATGTCTGCAGCTTATGGTTCGGGGCATCCTGGTAGATCCGACGCGACAGCAGCAGCGAGCAGCAACAACCGCCGTCATGAACCAGATGAATCCGTTTCAGCTCGGAATCGAGAAAGCGCCTGTCGAATGACGCGTTGTGCGCGACGATATTATGACCGGCGACAAACTCCGAAAACTCAGCCATCACCACCTCACAGCAAGGCTGATCCTTCAGCATCTCGTTGGTGATACCCGTATATCCCTCGATGAATGAATTGATCCGGAACCCTGGATTCATCAGCTTCTGAAAACGGTCGACAATCGCCCCGTCCTCGACAAGCACGGCCCCGATCTCGATCGCCCGATCGCCATACTCCGGAGACAAGCCGGAGGTTTCGAAATCCAGCACCACAACCGTATCCGCCAGGTTCCCCTGCATGGTCAATCACGTTAAGTTTTACATTCGTCATACAGCCACAATCTTCAATCCAATTCACTGATCGTTCGAGTAACCAGCATACGGATCCGAAATAATCGTCAATTCATCCCCATATCCCCCCACAACAGGAAAGGCGGCCGGTTGGCCGCCTTTCCTGTTGTGCTTGAAGCAAGAAAAATGAGTCTCAATCCTCGAAACGGAATGACTGGATACCGAGCACGCTATAAAGAGGGCAATAGCCGCTCGCTCCGGTGAGCAGCGGAATCACGCCGACCAGACCGACCATATTCTGAAAAACAACGGCATAAACCAGCATGGTCACGCCTAGAATGACACGGACGATTCGATCTTTCTGACCCATATTTTTCTTCATGGTTGCTCCGTATTGATGATTGATCCGGTTTGCAGGCCTGACAGGAAATGCTTCGTCAAAAAGCATTTAAAAAAAATATACGAAAAGATCGGGCAGAAAACGCCCGGTCTGAGCGTTATGCGCTCTTGCTCCCCGGTTCGGCAGGCTTCTCCGCATGTTCCTGCTTCCCGGTCTTGTCATAGGAGACAATCGGCTTCTTGACCTCCTCTTCGAACTCGGACTGCGCTTTCTTGAACTCTTTCAAACCATGACCCAGCCCTTTCATCAAATCGGGAATTTTCTTCGGACCGAACAGCAGCAGGGCTATCCCTCCGATAATGATCAAATCCATCTCTCCGAACATGGCACCCTCCGCAATGATTATATGGTATGGCTTCGGCCTTAACGGCCAGATGTTTTCATCCCGGAAAAGTACTTCTATGACGGGGAACGAGCAACACAATAATCGGAGAACAAGCAAAACAGGGCGCCGGATCGGTCCGACGCCCTTTTGAAATGATCGGCATCACCTGTTGCTGCAAAGCCTATCGTCTGTGGATGCGATGTGGATGATGCGGGCGGTAATGGTGACGATGATGATGACGGCTCCTGGCAAATACGCTGGTCTGTGGAGCGATGGCCATCAGCAGTCCGGCAATGCCCGCGATAAGAAGAATGCTTTTCTTCATGTCGATGTTCCTTTCGGTTTTGGAGGTTACCAGAGGTCGATTCAAAAGCAGGAGACCATTGTACTGCAAATTCCGGATCCGTGACTGGTCGCATCGAGCACAACCTGTCGGGAAACCCGGCTTTACGAGGCCGGGGAGGTGTTCGCACCGCAATTTATGCATCGGGCGGCTTCGACAGGGAGAGGAGCCCCGCAGTGTCGGCAGGCGGCGGAGGATCTGACGGCATGCGACGCTTCGGAACCGTGGGAAGTGAGAATGACGGCGATCAGGCCGAAAATACTGAAAAACAGACCTGCGGCGAGCCATCCGAAAATCTGATTACCTCTATACCCTTTGTTATACGCTATGATCATGCATGCGATTCCGCACCCGATGCTCATCACGAAAATGAACATCCAGCTTGACATATCCATCATATCTTCGTCGCGTTGAAATTGGCTTGGGGTTCACTGCTACCTTCAGGAAGGTGGATTCATGAACGAATATACGAACAGTCAAGGCACAATATCCAGAGGGAGCCCTGCGAATCGGCATCGTACCCCGCCTGTTCCATGAGCGGTTCCGGCAATGTGCTAAATAATCGAAAAATCGACCAGCGTGTTCCCGTTATGCTGGTTGATCTTGAACCATGACTGCTTGGCGCATTCACCGCAAATGAATCGAATGACGATCCCGTGTCGCCGCTTACCCATGACGCTGTCGAGCTGCCTGTCGACTGAAGCCACCTCATGGTCGACGGACACATGCAGGCCCTGGTCGTTTTTATCATCTTCGTCGACGTCGAAAACCTCGATGTTCTTGAACTGAAGATAAAACCCGCCGCATTCGGGGCATTTCAGCGCCAGAGATTCATCGCTTCGTCTATAAAACAACGGCATCATTTGCACCTCTCCTCTGTTATCATGATTACAGAATGCCTCTTCTTCATTTTCCGGCTGCCGGCCACAGGATCGGCGGACATCGACCAGTCGTTCAACGACTGAGTGGAATCACAAGAGTCCGTCTCCCCGGAACAGCCGCATTGACCATGTAAAATAAGTATACTGGATAGTGCCGGCAAGACGTCTTTATGGTATATTTCAGGTAGAGACCCCATGCAGATATACCCTTCGTCGCATCTACTCCCCCCTTGATGAATATATCCGCACAAAAGACATGTCATTTGATAACGCAGAGTTCGGGTTGTTCAAGGATTTCCCCGATGCGGTTTTTGTTATGGACCCTGCCGGAACGATTCTTGATGCCAACAGAGCATTCGCCGCTCAATTCTTCAGCAATATCCAGGAAATCCGCGGTTCAAACATTTATGAACTGCTTGCATCCATTCAGCTCCAACCCGACATAACCGCCAATCGGCATGAACGGGTCAAGGAGGTGCTTCGAACAGGCAAACACCTGATCTTCGAAGACGAGCAGGACGGAAAAATCTGGAGACATTCCGTTTATCCCTCCACCCTGCCCGATGGTGAAATCAACCGCCTGCTTGTCATCGTCCAGGATATTACCGAACTGAAGAACGCCGAACTGCAGGCGCATAAGGACAATCTCGTCTTCAGGACCCTTCTCGACGCCATACCGGGAGCGGTTTTCATTCTCGACGACCATGGGCTGCTGGTCGGGTGCAATGAATACGCATTCGACCTGTTCGGCGACAGCAGGCATGAGATCCAGGGAAACAATCCGCTCGAACTTTTCCACCCCGATGACAGGGATCACATCAACGAGAAGTTCCTGAATGTCATCGAGTCAGGTGTCGACGAAAACGATGAAGCAAGAATGTTCATCCAGGGAGACCGGCAGCGGATGACGTGGTTCTCGATCCATGCCAGGCGAGCCATCGTCACCAACCAACCCTACCTCGTGGTCGTGGGCATCGATATCGATGAGCAGAAACAGGTCGAGGAGGCATTGACCGGATACAAGAGATGGCTCAGCCTCGCCATGGAAGCTGCAGATTCCGGCGTCTGGGACTGGAACGTCAAAACCGATGAAGTCCTCTGGTCAGACGAGATCTGGCCTTTGTTCGGACTGGAGAAAAAAAAGAATCAACCTTCGTTCAAGACCTGGGCAAGTGCCGTTCATCCTGACGATCGTAAAATGGTCGTCAATGCCGTCAAAAGTGCCGCTCAATCCAAAGCCGACCTGAACATCGAATATCGGGTCCTGCACCAGGACTCGTCGATCCACTGGATCATGGCAATCGGCAGACCGATATTCGACAGTCATGGCAACGTTATCCGTTATTGCGGAACGGCCATCGACATCTCAGAGCAGAAGCAGATCGAGCACGAACTGCACCGGAGCCGTGCACACCTCGACTTCGCCCTCGAAAAATGCCACATCGGCTGGTGGGAACTGAATCTCGAAGACCTCACCGTACTCAGGACCCTTGAACACGCCCGCATCTTCGGCTATGATATGCTGGCGACAGAATGGTCTTTCGACAATTTCATCGACCATGTCGTACCTGAAGACCGTGAGAGGATCAAGTCCATTGTCACGAGTTCGATCAAAAAAAAGAGGGACCATGCGTTCGAATGCCGGATCGTCAGCGCAACCGGAGAAACCCGCTGGATCTGGACTTCAGGCACGATCCAGTTCGATGACAGCGGCAAGGCAACCCACATCCTTGGAATCGTTCAGGACATCACCGACCGAAAGGAGGAGGAGGAGGAGTTCGAGCAACTGCAATTGCTGTTTCAACAGTCGCAGAAGATGGAGCTGGTGGGCCAGCTCGCCGGCGGCATTGCCCACGACTTCAACAACGCGCTTACGGCCATCCTCGGCAACACCGAACTGCTGCTCGAGCGCGTCGATAAATCGTCGTCGCTCGTTGAGCATATCAGGAACATTGAACAATCCGCAGCGCGATCAGCCAACCTTACCCGGCAACTCCTTGCTTTTGCACGAAGAGAAGCCGCCTCGCCCAGGACGATATTCCTGAACAGGGAGATCGAAAATCTGCTCCCGATGCTCAGGGGCCTCATCGGCAGCAACATTCAGTTTGTGTGGCAGCCGAACTCCCGGGATCTCTGCGTTCATATCGATCCGTCACAGCTCGACCAGATCATCGTCAATTTCTGCATCAATTCGAGAGACGCCATCGCGGAAAACGGGACCATCACGATCGATTCGACTGCTGTTCATATCGACGCCATCGACTGTGCAATGGGACACGCCTGCCAGATGCCGGGCGACTATGTGAGGCTTTCGGTCTCCGACACAGGCACCGGCATCGACCCGAAAACCCTTCCTCATATTTTCGAGCCCTTCTTCACCACCAAGGATGTCGGCAAAGGCACCGGACTCGGGCTTTCGACTGTCTATGGCGTGCTGAAGCAAAACCACGGCTTTATCGATTGCCGAACCCGGATCGGTTCGGGCACCACATTCGACGTCTATCTTCCCCTGCATGAAGAGTCGAAAGAGGAGAGCGATGCCGATGATAAACTGACGCTTGTGCGGAATGCCAGAGAAACGATCCTTCTTGTCGAAGACGAGCCCAGCATACTCAAAATCCTGACCGGGCTCCTGAGTGAAAAAGGCTACACGACGCTTGCCGCCCAGGATGCCAGAACCGCCATCAGCATATCCGAACAGTTCCCGGATAAAATCGACCTGCTGGTAACCGATATCGTCCTTCCCGACATGAACGGTGTCCGGTTGAGCGACCATCTCGAAACCAGCAGGCCGAGCATGAAGACGCTCTTCATGTCAGGTTATGCACAGGAGATGATCACGCATTTCAACAAACTGGCTGAAGGAGTGAACTTCATCCAGAAACCGTTCGCAATCAAAAGCTTTATGGATATGGTCAGCCAGATGCTGCACAACTACCGTAAGGTCGAAGCTCGCCCCTACAGGGCCAGGTCCGGCTGAACATGGGACCGGGTGAGACGGGAATGGCTCAAAGGGTTCTCCAAAGTCGATGAGGAGCTGTTACGCACGGAAATACCACGAAAAGAGGGTCAGAAGAGACCCGATCCACCTTCCGGTCACTGGGCATAGGTCGTTCCGAGACAGGTAAGACAGAGTTTCTCCTCTTTGGACACCATGACCGGCCTGCTTCCGGAGCAACATGCACAGGGTTGCCCAAGCACGGTACCGGTACCGTCGCAGTTGAAGCACTCCTTCATGACCGTCAAGCGGACCGTCCCAGCGCCCCTGCATGTAGGACACGTTTCAGGATCGGATACATCTCCTTTCCCGGAAGAGGCTCGAGCATGAAAATCATACATAATATCCAGCAAAGAAGAGTTCAAGAAAAGGCTTGACGCCCCTGGAATATACCGTTTCGTGATGGGGAAAGGAAGATCCCTGGCCCGGACTGTCACTCATCGTCGCGAATCCTCTCCGGCCCGCTCGTAGAGCACCGTACCGCTGGCCTGATGCACGAGCAAAGGCCGTGCTCCGTACCTGGCCATGGTCACCGCATCGCTGGTGTGGCCAAAGTAAAAATCCGCCGAACCATCAAGCCCGTCGTCCCTGATCGGCAGCAGCAACCGCTCCATGCCGAACATGCTCCGGTAGAAGTTCATGCTGCCTTCAAAGTCACCGTTGACTCGGATCTTTCGAGGCCGCTCGGGCGTCCCCCAACCGATCGCACTCCTGATAGCGAGCATCGCCGGCCGGTTGCCTTCGTAACAGTTCCAGTCATTGATGGTGCGGAGATTCATGGAGGCCACATCGTGAACCGCAAGTAACGACGGCGCCAGCAGGCCGAAAAGCATGGCCGTAAGAACATACCAGCGTGAAGCATGGCGGGGTGGATCGCCAAGCGCAAGAAGCGTGAGCAGGAAAAGCGGGATAAGGAACATGCCTCGACGGCCCAGCAGGAACGCGACATGGAAGAGGTAGTGCTGGGCGAGGCTCAACAGGGAAACGACGAAGGTCATCCCGGCGAGAAGGCAGAGGACAAGGAATTTCCTTTCGTCCGTGCGACGCAGGACGATGATGGCAAGGGGCACGAACAGCGAGGATACCATGACCCAGGCCACCATTGCATCGATGTTGTGCCAGAGCCTCAGACTGTCGTAAGCCGTCCCCTGGATGAGGCCGGTCACGGTATCTGCCCAGAATCCCTCATGCCCGCCCTCACCGAAAAGCTTCTGTTTGCGGATGATGCCGATCGGAAACGCCAGGTACGCGAGGAACGGAACCGCCGGCAAGATGATTTTGACCATCAGGACGGGCCACGTGGAGCCGGAGAATTGCGGAAGCCGGCGGTCGAAAATTCCCGGGCTCACCAGAAACATGCCGACCAGAAGCATCGCCGAACAAAGAACCAGCAGGTACGAAAGGTTCGACAGCGCGGCAAGGCAGAACAGCACCATGCCCGCCTGCGCGGTGACGACCCCGACCTTTCCGCTGCTTTCGGTGAACGACGACAGCAGCGCGGCAAGCCCGAGCATGGTGAAGCCGAGCCCGAGCCCGTAACCTCTCGCCAGACCGAGATAGTCGAGCACATAGGGATTCATCCCGACAGCAAGAAAACCCGGCACGATCCTCCAGCCCGAAACGATCCGCCGGAGACAAAGGTTGACGCCCAGCAGGTAAAAGAGGCATCCGAGCAGCGACGGGATCCTGAGGGTCAGCTCCGACAGGCCGAACAGCATGACCGAAGCCTTGCAGAGCAGGGTATGCAGCAGGTGGTTGTTGTCCGGCAGTCCGTCCGTTCTGAAAAGGATGATATCGAGCCATCCCCCCGTCACATGCGAGTTGTAGGTCGCCGCCTCATCGATCGTGATGCAGAGCTTTGCTGCACGCGTCGCGACATACGCGAACACGAGCAGGGACACTCCTGCAGTGACCAGCGTCGGGCCATTGATGCGGCGATGCGGGATGTAAGCCATAAGTCAGTCCACGCGAAAATGTTGCGTCTTCTGCTCGGAGGGGATAACGGGCTGCTGTTTTCATAAAAATAGCGTTTTGCAAGAAAACCACCCAATGCCTGGGCTGATTGTCCATAACGCTTTATTGCCTTTGAAAGCACTCGAACAACCTCCCGTTTCAGAAGAAATCAGCATGCAAAACCCCCTGAAGCAGGCGGCAGAAAGAGCCTGCCAGTCATCCGTCCATCCCGAACCGTAAATAAGCAAGGCTTCCGGACGGAGAGGGATCTCCACCCGGAAGCCTTGCATGATGACGACCGTCAGGCGACGGAGATCTTATTTCTGCTCGTCCTCTTTTTTCTTGAAGAACATGCAGCCGCCCTGGGCGACGACATCCTTGCCGAAGCAGGTGCCGGCGGCAGGATTGGTCGGATTGATGGTGAAGCTCTGGCAATCCTGGCACTGCTTGCCGGGCTCAGCCTGCTGTTTGTACATGGGTTCCATGGCAGTATATCGATTTATCGGTTTTGATGCATAAGGGGCACCACCACACAGCGTTTCGCGATTCGATTCTCTGTCGGCGGGCAAAGAAACATACTTTCGCTTCCCTGTGCCGTCCGAGCAGATCTCCACACGCTCGTCACACCACATGGAGTTGCCGAAACATGCGTCCTTGTTTTTGGACAGCATGAATATACGGCACAACTTCGATTTTCAAAGGTTTTTTCAAGGGTGTGAACGTTCTTCATCGCCTTCCCGTTGAACCCGTTACCGGGAATACACGTTGCCGATTGCCGGAACATTCCTACATTGTTAAACAGACATCAGTATAGAGAGCAAGCACGTTTCATGGATTTCAGCCACATCACCATACGCGGGGCGAGGGTTCACAACCTCAAGAACGTCTCCCTCAAGATCCCCCGCAACAAACTGGTCGTCATTACGGGCATTTCGGGTTCGGGAAAATCGAGCCTCGCGTTCGACACGATCTACGCGGAAGGCCAGAGGCGTTTCATGGAGACGCTCTCGCCCTATGCACGTCAGTTCATCGGCAACATCGAACGACCCGACGTCGACTTCATCGAGGGGCTCTCCCCGGTCATCTCGATCGACCAGAAAAGCACCAACCGCTCCCCGCGGTCAACGGTCGGAACGGTCACTGAAATCCACGATTTCGTCAGGTTGCTGTACGCAAAGGCCGGAAGGCGATACGATCCCGCCACGGGCCATATGCTGCAGAAACAGAGCGAGGAGAGCATCTGCAGCTCCATCATGGAACTCCCGGCCGGCTCCAGGATCCAGATTCTCTCTCCCCTCGTCACCGGTCGCAAGGGACACTACCGCGAGCTCTTCGAACGCCTCGTCAAAAAAGGGTTCCTCAGGGCACGCGTCGACGGCGAATATGTCGAGATGAGCGTCGGCATGCAGCTCGAACGGTACAAGAGCCACAACATCGACCTGGTCGTCGACCGCCTCGTGGCCGGCCCTGCCATCGCCGACCGCCTCAAGGAGACCGTCGCACTCGCCGTGTCGATGTCGGAGCACAAATCGTCTGCAATCTGCGCACTGGACGACGGCGACCGCAAGGACATCTATTTCAGCACGAAGTACGCCTATTCGGACGGTACGGTGCCGGTTGACACCCTCGCCCCGAACCAGTTCAGCTTCAACTCGCCTTACGGAGCCTGCCCTGAGTGCAACGGCCTCGGCGACATCATGCAGCTTTCTGCCGAACTGATGGTGCCCGACATGCAGCGATCGCTCGACGAGGGCGGAATCGAACCGTTCGGCAAGCCGGGCAAGCGGAACCTCTGGCAGATCATCCGGTCGATCGCGAAATCCTTCGGCTTCGCGCTCGACACCCCGCTACTGAAGGTACCGAAGGAGGCGCTCGACATCCTGCTCTACGGTTCCGGAACGCGCACGTTCGACGTCGGCTACACTTACTCCGGCAAGGAGCACCTCTATCCGCAGAACTTCCAGGGGGCGGTTCCCTACGTCGAGGAGATCCGGGTGAACGCGAATACGCCGAAGCTGCGGGAGTGGGCGGAAAGCTTCATGGTCCGGCAGAGCTGCCCGGTATGCGGAGGCGCCCGCCTGAAGCAGGAGAGCCTGCAGGTCAAAATAGGAGGACTCAACATCGCAGAGGTAGAGGCGCTCCCGCTGCCCGAAGCACTCGGGTTCTTTGTCGCATTGCCGCCACGCCTGAGCCCGAAGGAGCTGCTCATTGCCACCCCGGTGCTGCACGAAATCACCAAGCGGCTTGAGTTCCTCCTGAACGTCGGGCTCGGCTACCTGAGCCTCGACCGGAACTCGCAGACCCTTTCAGGCGGCGAAGCCCAGCGCATCAGGCTGGCATCCCAGCTCGGATCGCAGCTCTCGGGCGTGCTGTACGTGCTCGACGAACCGAGCATCGGCCTGCACCAGCGTGACAACCACAAGCTCATCGAGTCGCTGCAGCGGCTCAGGGACCTGGGCAACACCGTGCTGGTGGTCGAGCACGACAAGGACACCATGCTCCTTGCCGACGAGATCATCGACCTCGGGCCGGGAGCCGGCGAATACGGCGGTGAAGTGGTCGCCCAGGGAGCTGCATCGGAACTCGACGACCGGTCGATCACCGCCGGCTACCTGAACGGCACGAAACAGGTCTCCTTCCCTTCCGAAGCGCCCGAAAGCAGGATAGAACCGAACTGGCTCCGCATCAAGGGCTGCCGGGGCAACAACCTGAAGAACGTCGACGTGGCGTTTCCGCTCGGCTCGCTCATCAGCGTCACGGGGGTGAGCGGCTCCGGCAAGTCGACCTTGATCAATGAAACCCTCTATCCGCTTCTCGCGCGCCACTTCTACCGTTCCAAGATCCTCACGCTGCCATGCGTCGGCATCGAAGGCCTCGGACTTCTCGACAAGGTGGTCAACGTCGACCAGTCCCCGATCGGACGGACGCCCCGCTCGAACCCGGCGACCTACACGGGGGCCTTCACCTTCGTCCGGGACTTCTTCACCCGCCTTCCCGAAGCCCAGATCAGGGGCTACAAGGCGGGACGCTTCAGCTTCAACGTCAAGGGCGGCAGATGCGAGGTGTGCCAGGGGGCCGGCACCAGGAAAATCGAGATGAACTTCCTGCCGGACGTCTACGTCCAGTGCGAACACTGCAAGGGGGAGCGCTACAACCGCGAGACCCTGCAGGTCAAGTACCGGGGCAAATCGATCGCCGACGTGCTCGAGATGCCCATCGAGGAGGCAGCGGAGTTCTTCGTCGACTTCCCTCGGATCCGGAGGATCCTGACCACCATGCAGAGCGTCGGACTCGGCTACCTGAAGCTCGGCCAGCCCTCTCCCCTGCTCTCCGGCGGAGAGGCCCAGCGAATCAAGCTCTCGGCCGAACTGGCGAAGATCCAGACGGGAAAGACCCTGTACATCCTCGACGAACCGACCACCGGCCTGCACTTCCAGGACATCCAGCACCTGCTCGAGGTGCTCCGGCGGCTTGCCGACAAGGGCAACACGGTCATCATCATCGAGCACAACCTCGACATCATCAGGAACAGCGACTGGATCATCGACCTCGGCCCGGAAGGCGGCGGCGGTGGAGGGTCACTGGTGGCGGAAGGCACACCGGAGCAGATCGCGGCGAGGGAGGACTCGCATACCGGCAGGTACCTGAAAATGGAGATGGAAGCGATGGGGAAATAAGCAAGTCGCATACCCAACCAGGATTGCTGACAGCGCGTCACTTCCCCGGGTCCGTTCGAAGCCGTAAAGGCGATTCGAAGAACCCGGATCAGATTCCTGCCTTTGAGAGTTTGTGCTAACAGTCATCGATGGCCATCAGTTCTCAACAGCTTACACCCCGGAATTGCAACGCTCAAGCGTTTTCAAAGGCGCCATGGATTCCTTATGTTGCGCTTCGGGAGACGCGGTAACCATGCAAAGCATAGAATGGCTTGCATGGAATTTCGTTATGAAATTGAAGAGTACCTCTTTGTAGAACTGATTGATTTTATCAATGATCTCCTTATCACCGTCAACAGTAGCGGCAATTTTGACGAGACGCTCAAGCTTGTCGTGAATCGAAAAGACATGCTGCTTGATCTGCTCGGCAACCGGAAGCTCCTGATCTTCAAATATCATCGCCATCCCGATATTGAGCCCGAGCACATAGTCTTTCACATCAGCGATTTTCAGGGCATCATCGCTCCCTGCCTCAAGTCTTGATATCTTGCTTGGCGCACATTTCATTCGTTCAGCAAGCTGTTTCTGCGAAACCCCTTTCTGGAGCCTCATCTGGACGAGCGTGTCAACAAGCTTGCACCTGTTGACCTCTACCTGTATGCGATCCGTTAAACTCCTATCCCCAGACAAGGCAGCAAACGCCTCGGCAGCAGAATTGGATATATGCTGGTCCATCATTCCTCCGTTGAATTAGGCCGGTCAAAAATTACGTCTGATCTCCTGGATAGTTTTCCGGGCTGAAGCAATGTCGTCATGCTGCGTTTCTTTGGTCCCGATATCAAGAATGAAAACGGTCTTGCCGGCTTCGTGAGGGAAAACGTAAAGACGAGTCTCCTTGGCACTTTTGACGCCACTTTGCCCGATACGAAATAGACCCTCTCTCTCAGACCTGAAAAATGATAGATTTTGGGCCAATACCGACAGCTGAAAGCCGGAATTCAGGAAATTCAAAAGGCGCTGCAAGTTGGCGCCACACGACTCAAACTCGCGAGGGTAACGTTCTGCAAACTTCTTGAAAAGGCGGCCGACGGCAAATTCACTATTCAATTGCCACACTTCATTCATAGCAACAGCATTTTGGGGGTATTTGTTGCTGTATTCGCAATAATTTACAAATTAAATGCCCATTGCGCAATTCGATGTATCTATCACGCCAATGGGAGCGCCTCGTCCAGACCGTGGAGATCCAGTTGGTGCTCATCAACGATCTGCAGAACTGCCAATAACAGTCGTCCCACATACGTCTTGGCTCAACCAGGATGACCGTGTTTCGGAATCGAGTTATTGCGCTTACTGAACAACCTCCCCTGTTTTTCTCAGAGACCCTCTTGTACGTGTTTGAAGCACCTGGCCATCCTCAGATCTCCTGAGACTTCCCCGGCTTTTCGGAATATGCCAGGATATAGTCCAGGCCGGCGTAGACGCTCTCTGCAGGGCGGGAAAATGCCCATTTTGCCATGATCTTCGCCACCGGGGGCAACTTGTTGACAAATGACTGATCTCTTGACAGGTACTCATGCAGGGGCGCATAGACATCGTCACGTATCGACCTGATGTCGATATCGACGAATCCGGCTCTGGAAAGCTTTTCGCTATAGGAGGGGATCAAATAGTAGTTTTCCGGCGGAATGTTGAATTTCCCTGCCACCATGTTCCATGAAATCCATTGCTCAAGCCGCCTGAAGGGGTTGTCGGAGTTTATTGTCGGCACGATGTCAGCCGTGACCAGCCGGCCGCCAGGTCGCAACACCCGGTACGCCTCCCTGAAAAAATCCTCACGGGTCCTGTAGTGGAAGGCGCTTTCCAGGGAAACGACCAGATCGACGGAATCATGTTCAATGGGCATCTCCGTTGCCGAACCTTCCCGTAAATCTATCGTCTTCTCAAGCCCGGCATCAGCGACATTCATCCGGGCCCGCCCTACCTGGGACTTCGTGATATTCAGCCCGATGATTTTCGCAGGCTTCATGTCCCTGGCCCAGAGAATGTCCTGGTCGCCAAAACCATACCCGCAATCCAGGACCACGTCACCCGCACCCATGCCACCCCGTTTCGCCACCAGCAGAGCGAGCGCCTCACTGGCGTCATCGATGGTTCCGACATCCCGCCAGTAGCCGAGATTCAGATACAGCCGATGCTCGGTGAGCGAGGTGGTGCCGATCAGATCATAGACTTCCGTCGTCTGCAACCCATGGTACGGATTGAGAAGCCAATTCAGAAATTCAAAAAAACGACCAGCGGCATTGTCTGACATGTGAATTATCCCTTTTCCGTTGCATGAGCAGGGGGACATCCCGGGCACCAGGCTACTGACGCAACGCTTTCCAGGCATCGAGATACAGCCCCAGGTGTTCCGAACCGTCCCCGATCTCCTGATTGAGCAGGCTTTCCAGCAGTTGCTCTTCGCGCACAAACGCATCGTCCGTCAGTCTCCCTGAAAAGTAGGCGGTCCTCAGCCACACCAGATAGGTGGAAAGAGCGTCGTGCTGATTGTATTCGACGATTTTCCTGATGTCGCCGAAGCGCCATAAATCGACCACGTTGGAACCATCGGTTCCCATTTTGCCTGGAATTCCCAGCGATGTCGCCAATTCGTGGAGCGACGAACTCGCTTTTCCATAGCCACCGACCTCATTCTTGAGATCGATGTTGAAATCGCTGTACCGGGCGAAATAATCGGCTCCCTCCCATGGCTTGTCCGGACGATGGCAGAAGGTCGGCGCCGTCACCCTGTTCGCCAGTGCCCTCTGGAACAGGATCGGCAGGTCGGCATTCGAGGAGTTGAACCCCACAAGCTGTGCTCCCAGATTCCCGACGGCTTCCAGGAACTGCCGGATGATCTTCCCTTCAGGCTGCACGCCGTCATGAAGGCCGGGGAGGGAAATGAGCTCAAGCCTTACGTCACCACGTACCTTCTTTCGAACAACCGCCGCGATGGAAACGATCCTGCACATCACCGTTTTCAGGTACGGTCGGGGATCCTCCGGTGTGGCGCCGCCCTCCCGCCACATGACCTCGAGCACCTCAGCGTCAGAGGCCGTTTCCGGCAGCTTGTAAATCCGTCTGCCCGACGCCGGATCCGGTACCCACTCGACATCGAAGACCACGACGTTATCGGCAATGAACTTGTACATGGCAACACCTCAGCTCTTGAAATTGTGCGGAAGGAAAACAGGAGACGTAGAACCCTAATGATTTATAGTTACTCTTTTTACGAGCTTGTTACAACACCGGCATCATGCAGGTCGCGGGATGTGTAGATTATTGAAGCCGTGGTAAAGCCGTGAAGGCGGGAACAGGATGATAGAAAGAATGCGTCTTTGGGGGCGATGTCTTACCGATCAGAACCCTTGGAATTTATGCGGGCGGATGTTTTTTTACCTCAGTAACTTACGAGCCTGAACTTAGCACATACATCGGTATCGGCATTGTATCGTTCACGTTGCCGTTGTAATCGCGTTGGCTAACTCGGAACGTGTGTGCCGGTGTCGGGCATGGCGGGTTTTCGAGGGGGACAGTGCAGATGGTTGCCGATCGGAGTATTTATCTAACCGTATAATTCCAAGGAGAAAGATCATGTCAGAAGAGGCCAGCGAGCTGAAAAAAGAGCTTGCCAAGCGTAAACGGATCGCAATTGATATCGCATCGCAGATCCATGATATCGTCGAAGATTCGCTCTGGGTAGACTACAATAAGATGCCTGGGCTCTCAGAAAAGCTTGTCGCCGCCGTACAGGAGGCCAACCAGTTCAAGGCAGCACACGGTCTCTGAGGATTCAGGTGCGTGTGACCTTGTTGAATAACTTGGGGACGTTGTACCGTAAGCGCAGGGAGCGTTCCAGGGACCTGAGAGACTGGGGAACCTTCCGTCTGGCGGACTATGCCGGGATTTCTTCGATAAAGCGCTTGCGCAGCGCTTCGGAGGGCAGCATGCACGCCTCTTTTTTTCCGAAGAGCTGATACCGGTTCTGGGCTATCAGGTCATAGAGCATATCGCGCAAAGGTTCAGGTACGGCCTGGAATACGGTGAGCAGATTCCACGGATTGTCGAGTTTCGAGGCGATTTCTATGGCAGCTGCGCTTCGGGTGAAGGCGAGGCCATCCCTGACCAGCACAACGGTGTCGAGACGCGATGTGTTGATGCCGAAACGCTTGAGCAAGGATGCGCCAAGAGGAGACTGGGCTGGGGTGAAATAGAACTGCCCGGCGGAATCACGCTCAAAAATGAAATTGACCGAGAATTCACAGAGGTTGCAGACACCGTCGAAAATGACAATGTTTTCCGGAAGGGCGGTTGCAATCTTCTCCATGGAGCCTCCAGGTAACGTTCATGGGCAAACTCAAGTAATCCTCACATAAATTCTTCGAAGTAATCCAGGTCCTTGTGGAAGGTCTCTTCGAGCGCGAAGAGCGAAACCAGGGCAAGCGCCATGCAGATGCCGCCGACGATGAGCGCACCCGTTTCGAGACCGAAACGCCCGCGGGTGAACTGGAACAGCATCGTGATCGGCACCACCATCCCCCTGACCAGGTTGGGAACGGTGGTGGCGACCGTCGCCCTGAGGTTGGTCCCGAACTGCTCCGCGGCCACGGTCACGAAGATGGCCCAGTACCCGCCCGAGAAGCCGAGTGCGGCACAGACACCATAGAAGTACTGCGGGCTCGCCCCGCCCTGGCTGAAGTAGAGCCCCACCGAAGCGATCGTCATCACCATGAACAGGAGGACGGCCTTCTTCCTGCTTTTGAAAAGCTGGCTCAGCAGCCCGCTCGACAGGTCGCCGAACACCAGCCCGAGGTAACAGTACATCACCGCGTTGCCGGCCGACACCTCGCCCGAGATATGGAACGACGAGGCGAACTCAGGCGAAAAGGTGATCAGCACCCCGACGACGAACCAGATCGGCACCCCGATGAGGATCGAGTTGAGGTAGCGCAGGAACCGTTCCTTTCCTGTGAACAGTGCAAGCAGGTTCCCCTTGCTGATCCCATCCTGCTCTTCCATGGTCTTGAACATCCCTGACTCCGACACCCTGATTCGGGCGAACAGGAGCAGCAGGCCGAGCCCACCGCCGATGAAGAACGCGTTTCGCCACTCGTAGGCATTTGCCACGAAGTTGGCGAGGATCGCCCCCGACACGCCGATGGAAGCGACAAGCATCGTGCCGTATCCCCGCACGCGAGTGTGCAGCACCTCGGAAACCAGCGTAATGCCGGCCCCGAGCTCCCCGGCCAGGCCGACGCCGGCCACGAACCTGAAGAACGCATAGGCAGGCAGCGTCGTCACCAGTCCGTTGGCGATGTTGGCCAGCGAATACATCAGGATCGAGCCGAACATGATCTTCAGCCGACCCTTCCGGTCGCCGAGCCACCCCCAGAGGATGCCCCCGACGAGCATGCCGATCATCTGCATGTTCAGCAGGAAGACGCCGTAATCGATCAGCTCCTTACCCTGGAGTCCGAACGACTTCAGGCTCGGCACACGGACGATGCTGAAGAGGACGAGGTCGTAGATATCGACGAAATAGCCGAGCGCGGCCACGATGACCGGCAGGCTCACGACGTCACGAATGCTTGCTTGTGCTTTTTCCTGCATAAAGAGGAGCGATTATGGTTACCCAGGTTCTATCTCAGTATAAAATAAACCGATGGAGCGCACAAGAAAACCCGGACAGGAAGGTGGAAACAGCAAAGTCCTGACACCGGTGCGTCAGGCGCGGAGGATTTCAAGAATGGCTGTGCCGGAACAGGAGGAAACGTGAGGTCAGCAGGTTGATGACCATGCCTGCGAGGCTGCCGGCGGCGACGCCGAGCACCGGGTGCTGTGCGACCAGGGCTTCCCTGGAGATCAGCAGTGCGTAGACGCCATAGTTGACGCTTCCGCCGATCATCATCAGCGCGAGGTAGAGACCGAACTCCTTCGAGGTCGAATGGCCGGACTTCTGCTCCCGGAACGTGATCGCACGGTTGAAGAGCCATGTCGAGAAGGCGGCGGCGATGAATGAAACCGCGCGGGCCGCATAGACCCCCATGGCCTCCTTGAGGAGGTACAGGACGCCCGAATCGACCAGGAAGCCGATGAGGCCGGCGATCCCGAACCAGAAGAATTGGGCCGAAACCCTGACCACCCTGTCCTTATGCACTTCCTGCGCCATCAGGCACGAAACGGAATTGTGAGGTAGGCAAGCCGCTTCATTTCGTGCCGCCCCCTGGTGACGTTGTCAAGAATCAGGCCGCACATCAGCGACAGCAGCGAACAGACCATCATCGATGCGGAAAGGATGATGGTGGGAAAACGGGGGACGAGCCCCGTATGCAGGTATTCGATGATGACCGGGATGGAGATCATGATGGCAACGGCGGCCATAAGGGCAGCGCAGATGCCGTAGAACGAAAACGGCCGTTCGCTCATGTAGAGGCGGAATATGGTTTTGAGGATCCGCCATCCGTCACGATAGGTCGAGAGTTTGCTTTCGGACCCTTCCAGCCGCGCATAATAGGGGGTCATGACTTCGCCGAAGGGCATCCTGAGTTCCAGCGCATGAACGGTCAGCTCGGTCTCGATTTCGAAGCCGTGGGACAGCGCAGGAAAGGATTTCACATACCGTTTCGAAAAGGCGCGGTACCCGGAGAGCATGTCGGTGAAACCGCCGCCGAAGATGTTCACCGTGCTTTGCGTCAGCATGCGGTTGCCCCACTGGTGCCCTCGCCGGTAGGCTTCGCCGGCCACGTCCGCACGCGCCTCGCGACAGCCGACCACCATGTCGAGATGCTCGTCGATCAGCTTGTCGACCAGCCTGGTCACCGACGGGGCGTCATAGGTGGCGTCTCCGTCGACCATGATGTAGATATCGGTTTCGACATCGGCAAACATCCGTCGAACCACGTTTCCTTTTCCCGGCAACGGGACGTTGATGACATGAGCCTCTTCCGCTCGCGCCATGGCAGCCGTCCTGTCGGTGGAATTGTTGTCGAAGACGTAGATCTCCAGGCCGGGCATCGCCTTGCGGAAGTCCCGGATCACCTGGGCGATCGCAGCCTCCTCGTTGTAACAGGGAATGGTAAGGGCTACGTTCAGGCCTCGATACGACATATGGTGTTCTCCTCCTGTAGAGTAAAATCGGTTCTGTCGGCTGCTTGTTACTCCGGCAACTAAAACTCGCAATGGTATCCGAGAAAACACCCTGTCATTCTGAATGAAGCGTAGCGCAATGAAGAATCCATCATTTTTTGAAACAATGAGTTCTGGATTCTTCGCTCCGCTCAGAATGACAAGAGACTTTGAATGACATGAGACTTTGAATGACATGAGACTCAGTATAACATGAGACTCAGAATGACAAAAGAAAGATGGCTTGCATTAAAGACAGTCGAAACCTTTGATTGCCGGAGTAATAACGCATCACTGCAGAACATGGCGGCTGACCGCCGGCATCCGTCCGGAACTCATTGCCTGGACTCTTTGCCGGTACGCTCGAACAGAAGCGTTCCGGAGCCGGGTTGCCGCAGCAATGGACGGGCGCCATACTTTGTCATCGTCCCCTCATCCCGGGCATAACCGTAATAAAAATCTGCGGGACCGTCAAGCCCGCCCTGCCTGACCGGATAGAGAAGGGTTTCGAGGCCCATGGAGCGCCGGTAGAAGCTCATGCTGGGTTCCAGCAACCAGTTGGCGCGCATCAGGACCGGCACGTCGAGCTTCTCCCGCTGGATACTCTCCTTGACGGCTGCCATGGCCGCACGTGTGCCCCCGTACTCGTTCCAGTCAAAGATGTAATGGAAATTCATGGATGTCAAACCGTTTACGGCAAAAACCGCCGGAACCAGAAGGCCGATCGTCAGGGCAAGCGCGGAGAACCAGCGGGACACTCCCCGGGGCGGATCGCCAAGGGCAAGCACCGTGAGCAGAAACAGTGGAATGAGGTAGATTCCCCGGCGTCCGTGAAGGAACGCGACATGCATCAGGGAGTTCTGTGCGATACTTTCGAGGATGACCGTGGCTGTCATGCCGGCGAGTACTGAAAACACGGCGAATTTCCGTTTGTCCGAACGGCTCAGCACCACGAGCGCAACAGGGACGAAAAGCGCCGCCACCATTATCCATTCAAGCAGAAGGCTGTCCAGCTCCAGAAGCCAGGGACTATTGTAGACGGTACCATAGAAGAGGCTGATGACCGTATCTTCCCAGAATCCGTTATGCCCCCCCATATCGAAAAGCTTTCCCTTCTGAATGATCCCGAGCGGTATGGCCAGGTAGGCGATGATCGGAACCACCGGGACGAAAATCTTCACCAGGAGCAGCCAGGGTGATTCCGCAGAGTCCGTGACGCTCCGGGCAGCCACCCACGACCAGGCCAGGAAGAGGGCGATGATGATCATTGCCGCTCCCAGGACCAGGAGAAAAGAGAGGTTCGACAACGCCGCGAGGGCAAAGAGAAGCAGGCTCGACAGTGCGGTCGTCGCCCGGACCTTGCCGGGCGTCCCGGTTAGCGACGAAAGCAGGGCGGCCAGGCCAAGCATGGTGAAGCCAAGTCCCAGTCCGTATCCGCGAGCGAGTCCCAGGAAGTCCACCACGTAAGGACTCAAGCCGACGGCAAGGACCCCGACAACCTGCCGCCAGCCGGGAACGATGCGTCGCAGGCAGAGGTTCAGCCCGACGAGATAGAAGATGGTACCGAGCAGGCTCGGAAGCCGGAGCGTCAACTCGGTCAGGCCGAACAGCATGACCGAAATTTTGCTGAGCAGCGTGAACAGCACATGGTTGTTGTCCGGCAGTCCCGGAGTCCTGAACATCACGATCTGCCACCAGCCGCCCGTAACGTGCCAATTGTAGGTCAGCGCCTCATCGACCGTGATGCAGAGCGTGGCGGCACGTATCGCGACGTATGCGAAAATCAGGAGGGAGATTCCAGCTGCGATCGCAGTCGGGCCATCAATGCGGTGATTCGGAGAATCTGCCATGGGTCAGTATTGGCAATGGAATACCGTCATATGCATGGGGGAGGGCAAATCAGGATATCGTCAATAGATGTTTTCAATGACGAAAGATAGCAACTTTTCCCGTGTCATGCGGAATGTCTGTTCCTCGCATGGAGATGCTTCAGGACGCCGGAAACGTCGTCCTCAACGGCATAGGCAAGCTCGAAGCTCTGCACTTTCGTCAGCGCGTTCGGAACGACGATGCAGGGGATGCCGGCAGCATAGGCCGACGAGAGGCCGCGCCGGGAATCTTCGACGGCAAGACACTCCTCCGGACTCAGGCCCAGCGATTCGAGCGCCTTCAGGTAAGGTTCTGGATGCGGTTTCGGGTTCGAGACGTCGTCGTCCGTGACGATCACGTCGAACCGGTCGAGCAAACCGGCAGGTCCATGCATGAGTTCGACCTTGTCGCGGGGGCTGCCGGTCACCAGGCCGAGGCGCACCTGCCCTCTCAGCGCTTCGATGGTTTCCCGAACCTTCGGCATCAGCGGCACGGAGTGCCTGATACGTTCGACAAACGCGTCATTCCTTCTATCAAGGAGCTTTTCTGCCAGATCGGGAGCCATACCGAGTTCACGGGCGATCTGGACACTGTGTTTCGCATTGCCCAGATATTCGATACCCCAGTAGGCCTCGTCGAGATGAATGCCTGCCTCGGCGAAGAACCGCTTTGTCAGGCTGAAAAACAGGGCTTCGCTGTCGAGAAGCAATCCGTCGTTATCCCACAAAACCGCCCGGATCATGGTACCGGTTCTCATTCAGGCTGCTTTCCTTCCACGGAAACAGCCACGGTACAATTTGAGAAACCTCGCAGCTGCCTGGCGGACCTCCTTGTCGGCAACCAGGGCGAAAGCCTGTCGCCGGGTCAGTCGGCCCGGATTGTTCCGCATGAGCTCGTTCCTGTAAAGAAGACGCATGAGAATGTCCATGGGAATCGAAAATGCCGCATCCACCACCTTTTCGAGGCTCACTACAGGACCTGGGGCAGGACCGTTTCCGCGGGCTACCTTCCGCATGGTCATCACCCGCAGGTTGCCCTGCTGGCGGATCACGAAATCGATACGCTCCCCTGAAGGGTGTTCGAGACTGAAGGCCAGCGGCTGTTTCAGTGGAGTTGCCGGAACTTTCGGGGCGTACTCGATGCGGGGATGCGTGTCGAGATAGCGAGTGAACGCCTCGAATATGATCGTGGAGACTTCCTGCCCTCGCAACGTCTTGTTCACCTTGAACAGGAAGACGAGCTGGAAAAGGTCCTTCAGGAAGACCAGGAGTGCGGCTCCTTCGCTGTCCCTTTTGAGCAGTGAGCGATAGTTGCAGAAGGCCACGTTGCAATAGGCCATCATCCTGACCAGGTCATGGGTATCCATGCTGGAGGTCCTGATGACCGGAGAGAAGTTGTTGTAGAGGTCCCAGTCGGTGGAGGTGATGTTGCCTTCGCTCCGGTACTCCTCGAAAATCCTCGTGCCGGGATAGGGCGTCATCGACATGAACAGGGACTGCTTGAGCCCGAGGGATTTCGCAAACTCGGGGTAGGCCATGGTGTCCTTTTCGCTCTCGGACTGGTGCCCGATGATGAAGTACCCCTCCGCTCCGATGCCGTGATGATCGAGAAGCTCGATGGCCCGGGAAACATCGCTGAGCGAGTTCTTCTTGTTCATCAGTTCGAGGGTCTGGGGATTCGGACTTTCGATGCCGAGGCCGACCTTGTTGAGCCCGACGGCGCGGAGCTTTTCGAGGATGCGTTCGGCACGGACGATATCCTTTGCCCTCGTCTCGGTCATGATCCTGAAATTGGTGAACCCCCGCTCGATCATCAGGTCGCAGATCCTTTCCGCACGCTTGATGTTGGTCAGGAAGTTGGCGTCCCAGATCTTGAGGAGCTTCTTCTTCTTCGGGTTGTGCAGCATGGCGATCTCCTCGACGACATTCTCCGCGCTCCTGCCGCGCCAGTGCTTGTGCATCTTGTCGTTGGCGCAGAACGAACATGACCAGGGGCATCCCCTCGACGTGTAGATGGTGTCGATGGTATAGTCGTCCCCCTTCTCCCCGAAACGTTCCGGCCTGAGGGCGCGCAGAGGGTACCGGATGGAATCCACATCCTCGATCAGATCGCGATCACCAGTGTAGACGATTCCGCCTCCCTCCTGCCAGGCAAGCCCTTTGACCTCTCGCGACGGGCCCCGCTGCACCAGCTCCCTGAAGGTGGATTCCCCTTCGCCTATAGCAACCAGGTCGACGCAATCCAGCTTCAATACCTCTTCCGGAAGCGCTGTCGGATGGAACCCGCCCATGACCACGTAGGCTCCCTGCCGCTTCGCTATTTCGGCGAGACGAACCGCATTGTTGAACCCGCCGGTCATGGAAGAGATGGCCACAAGATCGATTTTGCGGCTTTTCATGAGATGCTCGAAGCTTACGGGAAGCTGGTCGTTGTAGTAATTCTCCGGAATGACCAGACTTTCGGCAATGTCTTCGACGGCAGCTGCGAGGTAGCAGACGCCGATGCAATCGGTGATGAATCTCGGAAATGGAGTGACGAATGTCTGTGGAGCCTCGACAAGACAGATGTTCCTGAAAAATGCCATTACGGATTACCTCCGGCTGGTGGTGGGCATAGCCTGTACTGATGAATTGCTTATCTGCACGGCAGGGGCAGCCGCTGTATGAAGCCGGATCTGTACCCGACTCAGGAACTCCCCCAGAAAGGCAGCTTTTTACAGCAGTAATATACAGCTATTACCTATAAATTCCCGCAGACTTTACACCCCTCCAGGTGTCGGCAGCGGCCGGTTTTCCCGGAAAAAGGAAAGACGGGCCGAAGCCCGCCTTCCGATTGGCAGGAGCAGGACTCAGGCGCCGGCCATCATGGCCTCTATGTCCGCTTCGACCGACCCGATGGGTTTCAGGTCGAACTTCTCAACGATGGCCGCAGCGATGTTCGGGGTGAGGAACTCCGGCAACGTCGGCCCGAGCCTGATGCCTTTGACTCCGAGAAAGAGCAGGGCAAGCAGCACCGTGACCGCTTTCTGCTCGTACCAGGCGATATCGAAGGAGATGGGCAGGTCGTTGATGTCGTCAAGCCCGAACACCTCCTTGAGCTTGAGGGCGATCACGGCCAGCGAATAGGAGTCGTTGCACTGGCCAGCATCGAGCACCCGCGGTATACCGCCGATGTCGCCGAGCGGCAGCTTGTTGTAGCGGTACTTGGCGCAGCCGGCGGTCAGGATGACCGTTTCCTTCGGAAGCGCAGCGGCGACATCGGTGTAGTACTGCCGCGATGCGTGCCTGCCGTCGCAACCCGCCATGACCACAAACCGCTTGATGGCGCCCGATTTGACCGCGTCGACCACCTTGTCTGCCAGAGCGAGCACCTGGGTGTGGGCGAACCCGCCGACGATCTCACCGTTCTCGATTTCTGTCGGAGGAGCACAGGTTTTTGCCAGTTCGATAATCCCGGAAAAGTCCTTTTCCCCACCTTCGACACGCGCAGGAAGGTGCTTCAGGCCGGGATACCCCGCCATGCCGGTGGTGAACATGCGGTGACGGTAAGACTCACGAACCGGCACGATGCAGTTGGTGGTCATGAGGATCGGACCGTTGAAGCTGTCGAACTCGCGGTCCTGAGCCCACCAGGAGTTGCCGTAGTTGCCGACGAAGTGGCTGTACTTCTTGAACGCCGGGTAATAGTGGGCAGGAAGCATCTCGCAATGGGTATAGACATCCACTCCCGTGCCTTCGGTCTGGCGGAGAAGCTCCTCCATATCGCGCAGGTCATGGCCGGAAATCAGTATACCAGGGTTGTTGCCGACACCAGTCTTTACCGTTGTGATTTCAGGATGTCCATAGGT
>CAIYTH010000001.1 GCA_903929135.1 uncultured Chlorobiales bacterium | reverse complement strand
GTTGTCTGCTCGCTGTCGTTCTGCTGCCGGCCATTTTACTATCAGCCTGCGGCGGAAAAAAAGGCCCGAATGAATCCGGTTCTTCCGCGGGTAAAGAGCAATCTGCGCCGCTGTTCGCCGGTCCGTTTGAAGGCATCATGTACATGACCACTACCATTCCCGGTGCTGCGACGGGCGAGATGAAGCTCTTCATCGGCAAGAAAGGGGTTCGCACCGAAAGCAAGACCAGCCTCGACGGCAAGGCTGGAAGCATGGCGATGACGGTCATATCACCCTCCGAAACACCTGACAAGGTTTATATAATCAACGAGGCCAACGGAAGCAGCATGGAGATGGATATTTCGAAGGTCCGGAAAGAGGGCACCGGCAATCCGTTCAAGAACGCGAAAATCGAAAATCTCGGAAAGGAAACGGTCAACGGCTACAACTGCGACCACATCAGGATCAGTGAGCCCGGCAAGGACACCGTCATTGAGATGTGGGTCACCAAGGACATCCTCGACTACTTCACTTATGCCCGCATGCAGGGCGGACGTGACAAGAGCATGTCCGAACTTGCTGAAAAGCTCAAGGCCGAAGGTCTTGACGGTTTCCCGGTCAAGACCCTGCTCAAACCCTCTGGCGTCGTGACCGAGCTGACGAAGGTCGAGCGCACATCTTTAGACGACAAATTGTTTGCGGCCCCGGCAAACGCCACGAAGATAGTAATCCCGACAGGCCCCCAGGGAATGTCGAAAGAGAATATAAAAGCGATGCAGGAGATGGCCCGCAAGATGCAGCAGCAGAAGCAGTAAGCTCAGAATTTACAAACAAAAAGCCCCCGGTTGTTCCAGGGGCTTTTTTGTTTGTGTCGGGGGCTCCTGTTACCCGCAGATCTCCCTGATCGCGGCTGCGATGATGGGGATGCCTTTATTGATCTCTTCCGGGGTGTTGTTGCAGTAGGAGATGCGCATGGTGTCGTTGCGAGTCCCGTCAGGGTCGAAGGTGCTGCCGGTGACGAAGACTGCGCCCCGTTCGATGGCGAGTTTGAGGATCTTTGCTGAATCGGTGCCTTCGGGCAGGGTGAGCCAGATGTAGAAGCCGCCGCGCGGTTCGTTCCACTTCACGTAATCCGGCAGGTATCGCCTGAGGGCGTCGCTCATGCATGCGGCGCGCCGCTTGTACTCTTCTCGCACCGAGGCGATGTAGGGGCCGATTTTTCCCGAGCGGATGAAGGCGTCGGCGATGACCTGGCTGAAGCTCGGCGAGCAGGCGTCGGCGGACTGCTTGATGAGTTCGCACTTCTCGTAGATCGATTCAGGGGCGAGCATCCAGCCGAGGCGCAGCCCGGGGCCGAGGATCTTGGAGAATGAACCGATGTAGCAGACGTCGATTCCTTCCGGGTCGATGGACTTGATCGGCTGCAGGCGTTCGCGGTCCTCTTCGCTGAACCAGAGCTCCCCGTAGGCGTCGTCCTCGATGAGCGGAACGTCGCGACCCTGAAGGGTTTCGATGAGCTGCCGCTTGCGCTCCGTGCCGTAGAGCATGCCTGCCGGGTTGTGGAAGTAGGGGGTGATGTAGAGGAATTTTGCCAAATCGGGTCGTTGAACCTCTTCACTCAACCGTTCGATGTCGATGCCCTCCTCGTCGACCGGAAGCGCGATGATCTCTGCCCCGCATGCGCGGAAGGCTGAAATCGCCCCGATGAAGCAGGGGTATTCGGTCAGCACCCGGTCGCCGGGATCGACGAACGCCCTTGCCAGGATGCTGAGCGCCTGCTGTGAGCCGGTGGTGATCATGAGCCGGTTGCTTTTTACCGGCAGCCCCTTGCGTTCGAGGAACCCTCCGAGCGATTCGAGCAGTGAAGGCAGGCCGGGCGTCGGACCGTACTGGAACGCGGCACGTTTGGATCTGGTGTCGAGGCCCCTGAAAAGCTCTTCGATCGCCTCTACCGGAAACAGCTCGTTACCTGGCATCCCCCCGGCGAAGGAGATGATGTCAGGCCTCGAAGCAAGGCTCATGAGCTCCCTGATTGCCGATGAGCGAAGTGCTGAAACAGAAGCAGAGAATCTTGGCATTGGATTATGCTTGCAATGGAATTACATGAGAAGAAATTGGGCTGAAGCCCGAAG